>JAEWLN010000077.1 GCA_023457535.1 Bacteroidota bacterium | reverse complement strand
ATGTGAGCTCGAACACCAATGTGGCGACCGTATCGGGCAGCACGCTGACCATTGTTGGCGCGGGAACGACCAACATCACCGCATCGCAAGGCGGAAACACAAGTTATAACGCGGCCACGCCTGTGGTGCGATCGCTTACCGTAGATCCTAAATCGCTTACCGTTTCAGGTGCTGCGGCGCAGGATAAAATTTACGACAGAACCACATCGGCCCAGATCACCGGATCGCTTAACGGCGTAATCAACGGCGATGACGTAGCGCTGGCCAACGGTGGTACGTTCAACGATTTCAACGCAGGACAAGACAAGCCCGTCACCGCGGCACTGACCTTGACCGGAACCAAAGCGGCCAACTACATCCTTACCCAACCCTCAGGACTGACTGCCGATATTTTCCAGAAAGACCTGACCATCGAAGACGCAGAAGCGCAAAACAAGCTCTTTGACGGCACGACCGATGCGGTCATCACCGGAACACTCACAGGCGTCATTGCGCCGGATGTGGTAACCTTCAACGGTACCGGCGTTTTTGCTTCGGCGGAGGCGGCACAAAACATCAGCGTTACCGCTACCGCTACTCTGGCAGGGGACGCGGCCAATTACAACCTCGTACAGCCGGTCGGACTGACGGCCAATATTTACGCAGAGCCCTTGCAACCGCAAACGATCACTTTTGCTCCACTGGCCAATGTGACGTATGGCGACGCGAACTTCAACCTGACCGCTACGGCTTCATCAGGGCTGACGGTGGCTTATACAAGTTCGGACGAATCGGTAGCGACCGTATCGGGCAATGTAGTGACGATTGTTGGTGCAGGGACCACAACGATTACGGCAAACCAGGAAGGCAACGGCTCGTTTGAAGAAGCTGCTCCGGTTGCCCAGACGCTTACCGTCGATCCAAAGGCGCTCACCATCGCGTTGGCTTTGGCCGATGATAAAGTGTACGATGGCAATACAAACGCCACTTTTACCGGTACCCTGTCGGGCATTGTGGGCGATGACGAAGTAACGTTCAACGGTACGGGAACATTTGCATCGGCTGTTGTTGCGAGCGGCATCGCAGTTGCATCGACCGCTACGCTGGCCGGCCAGGACGCAGCCAATTACACGCTGACCCAACCTGCAGGGCTTTCTGCTGATATCACGGTCAAAACACTGACCGCTACGGCATCGGCCAATAACAAAGTATATGATGGAACGACGGCGGCCACATTGAGCAATATTGTGCTCAGCGGCGTGGTCGGACAAGACGACGTGGTGGCATCGGGCGACGGTATTTTCGCCTCTGAAGATGCGGCCAACAATATTCCGGTTACGGCAACACTGACGCTGTCAGGCGCTGATGCGTTCAATTATGTTGTTTCCCAACCGTCGGGCCTGACAGCCAACATTACGAGGTTAGCATTGACCATTTCAGGTGTTGCGGCGCTTGACAAAGTATACGACCGCACGACTGCAGCCACCCTTACCGGCACGGCGCAATTAAACGGCGTTCTGGGTTCAGACAATGTGGTTGCATCGGGCGCGCCAACCGGCACGTTCAGCAGCCGTACGGTAGGGACAAACAAAACGGTTACCGTGAGCGGCTATACCCTTGCGGGTCCTGATGCGGGCAATTATACCGTTACGCAACCTTCCGGCTTTACGGCCGACATCACGCCTGCTTCAGTGACCATTGCCAATGCAGCGGCGCAGGACAAACCATTTGACGGCACGACAAACGCAGTGATTACCGGAACTTTGGCTGGTGTGATCACCCCGGATGCCGTAACGCTCGTTGGGACCGGTACGTTTGCGTCAGCGGCGGTAGGAACTGATATTGCAGTAACATCTACCGCTACACTGGGTGGCGCAGATGGTGGAAACTATGTCATCAACCCGCAACCGGCAGGGCTTACGGCAGACATTACGCCTGGTCCGACTACGCTCGCGGCAGGTGATCTGGCCATCATCGGGTTCAACGTCAACACACCGGACAATTTTGCGTTTGTAAGCTGGGTGGACCTCAACAGCGGAACCATCATTAAATTTACCGATAATGCATTTTTGTCGGGCAATCCTGCCAATCAGGCCAACAATGCACGCGGTGGCGAACAGTTCGTGATTTGGCGCAACAATGGCGCAACCATTCCGGCAGGAACGGTGATCACGATCCAGGATAACGCGGTGACCAGTATGGGACAAATCGTTTCAGGCAACCTGAACGGACTGGCCAACAGCGGTGATGGGATTTTCGCCTACCAGGGATCGGCTACATCCGGAACCACGCCGGACTGGGCAAGCAATTCCAACCCTACGACATTCAACGGACAACTGGTTTTCGGTTTGAACATTGGCGCGTGGCTGACCTCGGGTACGGCGAGCACCAATACGTCTTACCTACCATCGGACCTTAATTTCCCGGGCGGAAACATTGCCGTTGCTGTGTCTACACGCGGTCAGTATACCGGCCCGCGCAATACACAGACTACCCTGGCGGGTTACAAAACGTTGGTGACTACACCTTCGAACTGGACAACCGCTACAGGATCTGGCGTGCTCACGCTGAACACAACAGGATTTACCATTGCAACGCCTCCAACGGCTGCTGAACTGAGCGGCGCAGGCACGATTTGCGCAGGCGACACGGCCAATTTGTATGTGTTCGTAACGGGTGGTCTGGCTCCATTTAAAGTAACTTATACCGATGGGGCCAATGAATTCGTTGTAGACAATTACGTTTCAGGCACTACAATTCCTGTAATGCCGGACGCTACCACTACGTACACACTTGTCTCTGTGACCGATGCCAATACTTTGGCCAGTGCTAACAACAGCGGTTCTGCGTTGATCAACGTCAACCAGAAATATCCGTTCTACACCGATGCCGATGCCGATGGTTATGGTACAGGCGATGCGGTGCTCGTATGCAGTGTAGACGCCAATACGGCGCCTGCAGGCTATGCTTTGGTGGACGGCGATTGCAACGACAACATCGCTGCGATCCATCCGAATGCAACTGAAATTCCATACAATGGTGTGGATGACGATTGCGACGGTGCGATTGACGAAACCGGTACGGTAAACACTACCTTACTGGCGAGCTCTTGCGGGTCGACGCTGGCTTCTATCGGATCGATCATCGGAATCCAGACTGTGGGCGGACACCCGATCACAGGTTACCGCATCCGCGCTACAAGCGGCTCACAGGTGCAAACCATCGAGCGTACGGCGCCTAACTTCACGATGACGCAGTTCGGTTCCTATACGTATGCGACTACCTACACGATCGAGGTCCAATTGCAGCGTGCAGGCATCTGGCAGGCAAGCTGGGGAGCACCTTGTCTGGTGTCTACGCCGGCCATCCTTGCAGAAGGTGGTGCAGGAACAGTAAACCCGTCACAGTGCGGTATCACGCTTGCGCAAATCAATACACTGATCGCAACGACAAGCTTGCCGGGCGTTACAGGATACCGTTTCCGCGTAAGCGACCTGACCAATCCTACAGGACCTAATGCGGTGCAAACCATCGACCGTGCGCAAAACTGGTTCAGCCTGCAAATGCTCACGCGTTACAACTATGGCACGCAATACCGTTTGGAGGTGTCTGTAAAAACCACGGGCGACTTTGGCGGCTACGGTACACCATGCGAATTGTTCTCACCGGCAGTACCGCAACTGGTCAACTGCGGTGGATCTGTGGCCCTTAAGACCACGGCCATCGCTACCAGCAGCGTACCGGGAGCCACGCAATACCGCTTCCAGATCGTTCGCGCTTCTGACAATGCATCGGCTACGATCGACCGCGGCGTGAACTGGTTCAACTTCAACATGATCCCTGCACAGACTTACACCATTGGCGGATTGTACTACGTTCGCGTGGCGGTAATGACGGCCGGAACATGGTCGCCATTCGGGGATTCCTGTGAAATCACCGCTCCTACCGGAACAGGCAAGGGCGTGATCGCTGCAGCGGATGCTACGGCATCTGCCGAATTCAGAGCCACAGCGTATCCTAACCCGTTCGCGTCAGATTTCAGTCTGGACATCGCAACATCGAGCCAGGAGAAAATCCAGGTCAAGGTGTACGACATGCTGGGCAAACTCGTAGAGTCTAAAGAACTCGACGCAGCCGACGCTGGTGCAACCAAAGTAGGGGCGCAATTCCCTGCCGGGGTTTACAACGTGATTGTG
>JAEWLN010000076.1 GCA_023457535.1 Bacteroidota bacterium | reverse complement strand
AAGCTATCATTTTTAACCACAACTTCATTACAGAAAATCCATAATTATTCCGGCGCCGAATTATTCTTTGACCGGTTCGCCGTTTTCTATTGCGTCGAGGCGTTTTTTGGATTTTTCCTTATCTTTTTTCTTCTTTTTGTCCGCTTTGCTCTCTTTGCCTTTTTCTTTCGGGACACGCAGATATACATCTTCATAATTGGCGTCGAATCGCCATGACACGCCGATTCCACCCACCAAAAGCGAAGGCGTTTCTTTGATATTGGCACCAATCGACGCATCGATCTGCACATTTTCCATCGGCAACCAGGCCGCACCGCCGCGAAAAACGGAATCGCTGTACCAGTCGCTGATGTAGCCCTGGTGCTCGATGAAGCCGGACCAACGCATGTTAAAACCGTGTGTGAGCGTAATGATGTAGTCGATCGATTCGCGCGTAGAGGCCAGCCGGTCCGCCATTACATTGATGCACAATACCTGCCGGCCAAACTGGTTCTGCGTCAGCAAACCCAGGGTAGGGCTCCATTTGTTGGCCTCAGGATAGAGCGGACGGTCGAATTTGCCTTTGGAAAAGTCGAGGTTGAAACCTCCGTAAACCCCTACGGCCGGAATGAACGAACGCCATGAAAATTTATGATTGGCCTTCCAGCTGTACAAATTGGGCTTTTTTTCGTAATTTTTGAGGGGGTCGTACAACAGGAATTTTGCACCGAGCGTTACTTCCCTGATGCCCGCGTTCCGTTGGGACAACAAGCTTTTGCGACTCGAAAACACTTCGTTTTGGTACGACGCATCGAGGATAAATTCAAGTTGTTCGAAAAATTCGCCATAACGTACCTGCAAGTCGCTTCCGATGCCTTCAACGTCATAACCGGTTACATTGTTATATTCGCGAAAGGTGTGAAACCCAAGTTCTGCCTGGATCACGGTTCTTCCCACAGAAAACGCACCCATTGATTTGCCCGGGCGGTTGGAGTTGATCACATCGGTGAATTGGGCGTGGCCCGCAGTGCAAAATAACAAAAGGAGTAGGAGCGGCTTGATTCTGGACATAGGTTAATGGTTGATATGAAAGCCAAATTTACTGTTTTATTCTGTATTTTTATTATTTATTTAAGAGGCTTTCGAGGTGGAAACTGTATTTTTGAAAAAAATATTTACAATGGACCACGCTTCATTTTCGGGAACTCTGAAAGTCATTTGCTACATCATCTTGTGCTATTATGTGTTCAAGTTTCTGGCGCGATTGTTTTTCCCGGTGCTGGTCAAAAAGGCGGTCGAAAAAGCGGCACAGAATTTTGAACAGCAGCAGCGCCAGTACCAGGGCTACCAAAACGCGCGAACATCGGGCAGTGACGAAATCATCTACGACACCCGTAAAACTGACAAACCGCGCGAAACCAAAAAAGTAGGCGAGTACATCGACTTTGAGGAAATTAAATAATCGGGATCTCAATTGGGAACGACCCATCGCAGTGGTTTTCAGGATTTGAACTTCAACTGATCTTTCGTATTGCGGCCAATAATTTCGTTGGCCGTTTTTTTTGCCTATTTTTGATTTTTATTTACGGAATTCAAAATCCATGAAACAACTTCAGAAGTTTTATCCGCATGCGCTGGCCCTGGTTGGTTTTGTGCTTGTTTCGCTCATTTATTTTTATCCGGTTTTGTCCGGCAAACAGATTTTCCAGTCCGATATCGCGCAATACACCGGTATGGCCAAGGAGCAAAACGATTTTCGCGCTGCCGAACACGCCGAGCCCTATTGGACCAATTCGGCTTTTGGTGGAATGCCAACCTATCAGCTGGGTGCGAATTACCCGCACGATTACATTGGCAAATTAGACGATGTACTGCGTTTTCTGCCCCGTCCGGCCGATTACCTGATGCTTTATTTTGTGGGATTCTATCTGTTGCTGATCGTACTGCGGACCAATCCGGTAAAGGCGTTCTTTGGCGCCCTTGCGTTTGGATTGTCGACTTATCTGGTCATTATCCTGGGCGTCGGACACAATGCCAAGGCCCATGCGATCGCTTATATGCCGATGGTCGTGGCCGGCGTTATTCTCGTATTCCGGCAACATTATATGGCCGGAGGATTGCTCACGATGGTGGCCGCGGCGCTGGAGATCAACGCCAACCACTTTCAGATGACGTATTATTTGCTGATTTTGTTGCTTGTGCTATCGGTGTATTTTATTGGCGGGTTTGTTAAAGCGAAAAATTACAAAGCGCTCGGGTTATCGCTGGCCACTTTTGCCGTTGCCGGCGTGCTGGCCATTGGTGCCAATGCGACCAACCTTATGGCCACGCAGCAATACGCCCAATTCAGTACGCGTGACAAAAGCGAACTCACGTTCCATCCCGACGGTTCGAAGAACGCCAGTGGCAATGCGATGAGCCGTGAATACATCACCGAATACAGCTATGGCATCGCCGAAAGCCTCAACCTGATCGCGCCGCGTTTGTTTGGCGGCTCCAACAGCGAGAACATCGGCACCGACAGCCAGATGTATCAATTTTTAGCCAGTCAGGGCGTCCCCGATGCGCAGGCGCGCGATTTCGTAACGGGAATGCCTACTTACTGGGGCGACCAGCCTATTGTGGCCGCTCCGGCGTATATTGGAGCGGTGGTGTTTTTTCTTTGCGTGCTTTGCCTGTACATCGACAACCGCAAAATCAAGTATGCGTTCCTGGCCGGCGCGCTTGTTTCGTTGATGTTGTCGTGGGGTAAAAACCTGCCGTCGATAACGGATTTCTTTATCGATTTTGTACCGATGTACAACAAGTTCCGCGCCGTATCATCGATCCAGGTGCTCCTTGAACTGTGCGTTCCGGTGCTCGCCATTATGGGGTTGCAGTCGTTCTTTGCCCCTGTGCACGATGGGGCGCCGCAAAACCGCAGGAAAATGTTGCTGCGAACCGTCGCAACGTGTCTCGGTTTGGTCGTGGCGCTGTTCCTGTTTAAAAGTTCGTTCCATTTTACCGGTCCGAGCGATGCCATGTTCCTGCAAAATTACGGTCCCGGCTTTGTCGATGCGCTCAAAGAAGACCGCAAAAGCCTCTATTCTGCAGACTTGCTGCGAACCGGTTTTTTCTTTGTAATAACCGCCGGGCTTTTGTGGCTGTACCTTAAAAACACGCTCAAACGCAACACGGCCATGATCCTGATTGGCGTTGTAATGGTAGCCGATTTGTTTTTTGTGGCCAAGCGCTACGTCGGGGCCGATGATTTCGTCAGCGCGAGCGAAGTAGAAGCACCGTTTGCGCAAACGCAGGCCGATGCGTTGATTTTGCAGGACACTACCCATTACCGCGTTTTTGAGGTCGACGGCAATATGTCGAGCGCGCGCGCATCGTATTTCCACAAATCGCTGGGCGGATACCATGCGGCCAAACCGCGCCGGATGCAGCAGTTGTTCGATTACCAGATCGCCAAGAACAATATGGAAGTCATGGATATGCTCAACATCAAATACATCATCCAGACCGATTCGGTGGGGCGTCAATTCCCGACCGTCAACCCCGGAGCCAATGGCAATGCGTGGTTCGTACGACAGATCCGGTCGGCGGGTTCTGCCGATGCCGAAATGCGCGCGCTGGACAAAATGGACACAAAAAATGTCGCGATTGTCAACCAGGCCGAATTTGGGGCGATGATCAAAAAAACAACGTTCCAGAAAGACAGCACCGCGTCGATCAACGTCGTGACCTACAAACCGAATTACCTCAAATACCAATCGCGTAACGCACACGAGGGCATTGCCGTATTTTCTGAAATGTATTATGGCGATGGCTGGAACGCGTACATCGACGGTAAGAAATCTGATCATTTCCGCGCCAATTACGTGCTTCGCGCCTTATATGTTCCGGCAGGCAACCACACCATCGAATTTAAATTTGAACCTGAAGTGGTCCAAACCGGCAGCACCATCGCGCTGGCGAGTTCCATAGCGATGTTGTTGCTCATCACAGCCGGATTGTACGCCGAACGCCGAAAATTGTGGTTTGGCGACCAACAATAAATGGCCATGAAAAAGGTATTGATCGTTTCGTATTATTTTCCTCCGGCAGGCGGACCGGGCGTGCAGCGCTGGCTCAAATTTGTCAAGTACCTGCCCGATTTTGGATTTGAACCCCATGTATACGTGCCGGAAAATCCAACGTACCCGATCATCGACGAAAAACTCAACGCCGAAATATCGGACCGCGCCGTAGTGATCAGGCGCAGGATCACCGAACCCTACGCGCTGGCTTCGCTATTCTCGAAAAGCAAGACGCAAAAGATCAGCTCCGGCATCATTCCCGGCAGGAAAAAGCAGGGCGTACTTGAAAAAATGCTGCTCTGGATCCGGGGCAATCTGTTCATTCCCGATGCGCGCGTGCTGTGGGTCAAGCCGTCGGTCAAATTCCTCAAACAGTATATGGCCGATCACCAGATCGACACCATTATTACGACCGGCCCGCCGCACAGTTTGCACCTGATCGGGATGCAGCTCAAGGAAACATCGGGCGTGCGCTGGATTGCCGATTTCCGCGATCCGTGGACAACAATCGGATATCACGGTGCGCTGCGTTTGTCTTTGTCATCGGCCAAAAAGCACAAGGAACTCGAACACCGCGTGCTCAATACTGCGGACCTGATCCTGGTGACGAGCCAGACCACCAAGGCAGAGTTCAGCCAACTCACCGGCGGTCCGGTTGAAGTGATTACCAATGGTTATGATGTGGAAAACGCAGCGCGGCTGCCGCTTGACGAAAAGTTTTCGCTTGCGCACATCGGTTCGTTCCTCTCGGATCGCAATCCGCGCATCTTGTGGAAAGCCCTTCGCGAGCTTACCAAGGAGAATAAGTCTTTTGCGCAGGATTTTGAACTCAAGCTCATTGGCGCGGTCAGCCAGGATGTGCTCGATACGATTGCGGAATTCCGATTGGACCGATTTGTCCGAAACCTCGGCTACGTGCCACACGACGTGGCCATTGCGCACCAGCGTTGTTCGCAGGTGTTGCTGTTGGTGGAAATCGATTCGGCGGCCACGCGCAGCATTATTCCGGGCAAATTGTTCGAATACATGGTGTCTGAACGCCCGATCCTGGCCATCGGTCCTGAAGAGGCTGACTTTGCTGAGATTCTCAAACAAACCAACACCGGCGATTTTTTTCTGTACGACGAAAAAGAACGACTCAAGGACAAAATCCTCGATTATTACGCGCAATTTAAGAACGGCGCGCTGCAAACCCATCCTGTCGGGCTACAGCAATATTCGAGAAAAAACTTAACAGGTCAACTCGCTAACCTGCTTCGCTGATGGGCATCGTGGTCACCCAATCGATCAAAAATACGCTCGCGACCTATTTTGGGTTTGCGATCGGGGCGGTAAATGCGCTTTTTTTGTATACGAACTTTTTGGGGACGATGCATTACGGGATTACGGCGTTCGTGTTATCGGCAGCCAATATTCTGATGCCGCTCATGGCTTTTGGCGTGCACAATACGCTGGTGCGTTTTTATTCGCGGTGCCAGTCTGAATCCGAACGCGGGCAGTTCATGAGTTTTATGCTCTGGATGCCGCTTTTGCTGATTGTCCCGGCCTGCCTGGTATTTACTTTTTTTTACGACGAAATCGCCTATTTCGTGCTGCGCGAAAATCCGGAAGTACGGCCCTATTTGTGGCTGATTCCGGCCGTAGGCATCTGCATGGGGTATTTTGAGGTGTTTTATGCGTGGGTCAAAGTGCACATGCAATCGGTGATCGGGAACCTGATCAGCGAAGTATTGGTGCGCGCCGTGGTGATGGGATTGCTGTTCGCCGTGCACTGGGACTGGATCGGCAGGGAAACGTTTCTTTACGGAGCCGCCGCGGCTTACGGGTTGCAATGGCTTGCGATGATGGGTTATGCGTTTTACATCCGGCCGCCGGAGTTCCATTGGGGCGTGCCGCATAATGTTCGCGATATTTTTGGGTATTCGTTGTTCATCCTGCTGTCGGGCGGCGTAGGCGTGTTCCTGATCGATTTTGACAAGGTGATGATCCCGGCCTATGAGAACATCAGCAGCAACGCGCTGTATTCTGTGGCGATTTTTATTGCGACGGTCATTGCCGTGCCGGGCCGCGCGATGTTGCAGATCATCTACCCGATAACTGCGCGGCTCATGAGTGAACATAAATACGACGAGCTCAATTCATTATACAAAAAAAGCGCGATCAACCTGCAGGTTTTTGGCGGATGGGTGATGCTTGGCATTTTTCTCAACATCCACCAGCTGTATTTGCTGATCCCGCCTGAATACGGCGGTGGGGTAACGGTGGTGTTCCTGATCGGGCTTTCCAAATTCTCAGACCTGATCCTGGGCAACAACAACGCCATTATCCTCAATACCCAATATTATCGTGCGGTGCTGCTCTTTGGGTTACTGCTTGTCTTTTTGATGATCGGGCTCAACATGTGGCTGATTCCGCTTTTTGGGATTGTGGGCGCAGCTTGGGCAACGCTCATTTCGATCCTGGTGTACAATGCCGTCAAACTCGCGTTTGTCGTACGCAAGATGAAGTTGTATCCGTTTACGGGCAAAACGCTCCGTTCCATGCTGTTGATCGGGGTGGTATTTGCGCTGTTTTACTTTTGGGATTTTCAATTTCATCCCGTGGTGAACATTGCGCTCAAATCGGTGCTGATTACGCTCCTTTACGGATACCTTAATTACAAATGGGCCATATCGCCAGAAATGAACCAGGTTTTGGATCGCGTCATCGGCCGCAAAAAATAAACCCCGCCAGAGCGATCCGGCAGGGCTTACAAACCAATCAGTAAACCAACTTTTAACGATAGCGGCGCTCTCAAACGCTGTGCCACAAGCTATGATTTTGAAGTTTTGCGCGCCATCAAAAAACCATTAATGACTATTTAGAATTTATTTAGCACGCAAGCGTTTTTTTTGCAGTGTGAAAATTCCGATCTTTATTGTTAAAAAATTGAAATGAAGTACCTTCTCTATATTGTTTGCTGGATTCCGATGGCCGTTTTTGCGCAGATGCCTGAAAAAGTAAATGACCAAAAACGATACAAATCCGACAGCCGCATGTTCTATGTCTGGAACGAAGCCAAAGACGCTTATGATTTGCGCGATACGGAATTTGAAAATTCGGTCATCGACATCCGCGAAATAGGCTCGCGCAGCAACGGCTATATTGTAATTGCGCTGACCGATGACGGCAAGGTCAGGACTTACCACGGTTCCATCGTCCAGTACAACGTCGATGACCAGGGCAATTCGACGTGGATCATGCGATCAAAGAACGCGCGCGGCAAACTGGTGCTCGAACCCAAAAAAAAGACAATGACGTATTCGTACGAAAGCAATGAAAAGCGCTATGTCAAAATATTCATTTTCAGTCTTGCGGCCGAGGATGAAGAGCGCGACAATTAAGCGAAACCTCTTATAATTTCGCTTTCAGGTATTTTCCCGTCACGGACGCTTTGTTTTTGACGATTTCTTCCGGTGTGCCGATGGCCAGGATTTGTCCGCCATTTTCGCCGCCTTCGGGCCCGAGGTCGATGATGTGGTCCGCGCATTTGATCAGGTCCAGGTTGTGTTCGATCACCACAATCGAATGGCCTTTGTCGATCAATGCATCGAATGACGCAAGCAGCTTTTTGATGTCGTGAAAATGCAGTCCGGTCGTGGGTTCATCAAACACGAACAGTGCCTTTTCCTTGGTGCTCCCCTTGACCAGAAACGAGGCCAGTTTGATGCGTTGTGCCTCGCCGCCGGATAATGTGGAGGACGATTGCCCGAGTTGGACATAACCCAAACCTACATCCTGCAACGGCTGTAATTTCTGGACGATTTTGGCTTGCTTGTGTTCGCTGAAAAACGCTACGGCATCGTCAATGGTCATTCTCAGTACATCGTCGATGTTTTTGTCCTGGAACATCACTTCGAGTATTTCCTTCTTAAAGCGCTTACCGTTGCACGTGTCGCATACCAGTTGCACATCGGCCATAAAGACCATTTCCACATTGATCGATCCTTCGCCTTTGCAGGTTTCACAGCGTCCGCCGTCGACGTTGAACGAAAAGTGCTTGGACTGGTAGCCGCGTATTTTGGACAGTTTTTCCTTTGCGTACAAATCGCGTATGTCGTCATACGCCTTGATGTAGGTGACGGGATTGGACCGCGAGCTGCGCCCGATCGGGTTCTGATCGATGTATTCCACATGCTGGATTTTGTGGTAATAGCCGCGCATATCGGTAAATTGGCCTGCTTTTTCGCCCACTCCGTCGATTTTTTTCTGCAAGGCCGGGAACAGGATTTTTTTGACAAGCGTACTTTTGCCACTGCCCGATACGCCGGTGATGACCGTCAACACTTCAAGCGGGAAGCGCACGTCCACATTTTGGAGGTTGTTTTCGCGTGCCCCGATGATTTCAATGTAATTACCCCATTTGCGGCGCTGGCGCGGTACGGCGATTTCCATTTTGCCGCTCAGGTATTGCGAGGTCAGCGATTCCGATTGCAGGATCTCATCGTAAGTGCCCTGGGCGACGAGCTTGCCGCCAAAGGTTCCGGCTTCAGGACCGATATCGATGATCATGTCGGCGGCGCGCATGATGTCTTCGTCGTGCTCGACCACGATCACGGTATTGCCCAGATCGCGCAGGGACAACAATACATTGACCAGCCGTTCGGTGTCTTTGGGATGCAGTCCGATGCTGGGTTCGTCCAGAATGTACATCGACCCCACTAAACTGCTTCCCAAAGAAGTGGCCAGGTTGATGCGCTGCGATTCCCCACCAGAAAGCGTGGCAGAATTGCGGTTCAGCGTCAGGTAATCCAATCCCACCTCTACCAGGAAACGCACGCGGTTGCGGATTTCAACCATGAGGCGTTTGGCGACTTGTTGCTCAAATTCGGTCAGTTCGAGTCCGTCGAAGAATTGCTGCAGTTTGCGGATCGGCAAATCGACGAGATCGGAAATGGTCTTGCCGCCAATCTTTACGTAAGAAGCTTCCACACGCAGCCGCTTGCCTTTGCACGACCAGCACCGGGTTTTGCCCCGGTAGCGCGAAAGCATGACGCGGTTTTGTATTTTGTAATTCTTTTCTTCCAGTTCGCGAAAAAAATCGTCGAGTCCCTGGAAATATTCGTTGCCTTTCCAAACGAGGTCTTTTTGCGCGTCGGTGAGTTCAAAGAACGGTTTGTGGATCGGGAAATCGAATTTGTAGGCATGCTTGACCAGCTCGTCGCGGTACCACCCCATGCTTTCGCCGCGCCACGGATAAATGGCGTTTTCGTACACGGAAAGCGCCGTATTGGGAATAACCAACTCGTGGTCGATGCCGATAATATTACCATATCCTTCACAAACCGGGCACGCGCCATACGGATTGTTGAAACTGAACAAATGGACGTTGGGCTCCAGGAACGAAATGCCGTCCAGTTCAAATTTGTTGCTGTAATCAAAGCTTTTTTCGGTGCCGAGTTCCTGTAGTCGGCAAAATCCCTTTCCTTCGTAAAATGCAGTCTGCACCGCATCGGACAAACGGTTGTAAAATTCTTCTTCGTGTTTGACGATGACGCGGTCAATGACGAGCTGAACCTGCTTTTGTTCGAGATCGATGCCGTCGAGTTCATCGATGCGCAACATTTGATCATCCACGTAAATCCGCGCAAAACCCTGTTGGAGCAGGATTTTTAATTTTTCCCCGAGCGTGCGGCCCGGTTCGGCATGGATCGGCGCAAGCAGCAACCATTTGCTGTCGGCTTCGAACGATTGGACGTCGTTGACCACATCGGACACCGTATCCTTTTTGACCTCGCGGCCCGAAACCGGTGAAAACGTCCGGCCGATGCGCGCATACAGCAATTTGAGATAGTCGTAGATTTCAGTCGATGTGCCTACGGTAGACCGCGCATTGGTCGTATTGACCTTTTGCTCGATCGCGATGGCAGGCGCAATGCCTTTGATGTATTCGACCTTGGGTTTGTCGAGCCGCCCGAGAAATTGGCGTGCATAAGACGACAAACTTTCCACGTAACGTCGCTGGCCTTCGGCATAGAGCGTATCAAATGCGAGCGATGATTTTCCGGACCCCGACAATCCCGTGATCACCACGAGCTGATTGCGCGGGATGGCCACGTCAAGGTTTTTGAGGTTGTGCATTTGCGCCCCTTTGATCAGTATGTTTTTTTTGGGTTCGAGCGCGGTGATATCTTGGGTTTTCATAAACAGTTTCAGTGTGCGCAAAGTTAATCAAATGCGGGCACGTAACCACCCAGGTTCCTGTGCAAAATTTTGTTAAGAATCGCGGGTTCTGTGCGGTTTAGCGCCATTAAATTTAGTACTTTGCGTCGCGTTTTTGTTGCGGTTTATGTAAGTTTTGTTTTATCTTTAGCCGGTTTAACCTCCAATCCGACCCATGCCCGGAATACGATTTTTCCCACTGTTGTTGCTCTTTTGCCAATTGTTGGTTGCGCAGGACCTGCCGCCTATTGTGCGGTACGTACCGTCGGGTTATGGCGCGGGGAATCAGAACTGGATGATTGCGCAGGACCAGAACCACTTTCTGTTTTTTGCCAATAACGAAGGACTGCTTGAGTACAACGGCTCGAACTGGACGCTGTACCGATCGCCGAATGAAACCATCATCCGGTCCGTCAAAGTCATCGGAGGCCGCATTTACACAGGCTGTTATATGGAGTTCGGCTACTGGACGCGCCAACCGGACGGCAAACTCCGGTACACCTCGCTGACCAGAAAGCTTAAAGGCAAATTGCTCGACGACGAACAATTCTGGAACATCCTCAATTATGAGCAATGGGTGATTTTCCAGTCGCTCGACAGGATCTATATTTACGATTCAAAATCGGGCAAAACCAGCATTGTCGGGCGGCCCAACGGCATCTGGAAGTCATTTGCTGCGGCAGGATCGATTTATTTCCAAACCATGGGCGAGGGACTTTTCGAAATTGAAAATGGCAAAGGCAAACTCGTTTCCCGTGATCCGATATTGGCCAATCAACGGCTTGTCAATGTGTTCTCCGATGAAGACGGACTCATTCTCCAGTTGGCCCAAAACGGTTTTTATCGGCTAAACGGCGGCACCCTGACCAAATTCGCCACGCAGGCCGATGCCGAGCTGTCCACGAGTACCGTATACAGCAGCCAGCAATTATCGGATGGCAGTTTTGCGCTCGGGACGGTTTCCAATGGCGTCTTTATCCTCGATAAAACCGGAAAAGTGCGTTACCATCTGACGCAAAATAGAGGTTTGAGCAACAATACGGCGCTGTCTGTATTCGAGGATGCAGACCGCAATTTGTGGCTCGGGCTTGACAACGGCATCAACTGCATCAACCTGCAATCGGCGGTGCGGAGTTATTCGGACGACACCGGATTCCTGGGGACGGTGTACACTTCAATCCTGCATCAGGGCCGGCTTTACGTGGGCACCAATCAGGGTTTGTTTTGTAAAAGGTTCCAATCGGATCAGGATTTCCAGTTCATTGAGGGCACCAAAGGTCAGGTTTGGTCATTGTATGCGCACGACGGAACGCTTTTTTGCGGGCACGATTCGGGCACCTTTGTCATACGCGAACAATTTGCCCAACCGATATTTTCACAATCGGGAACGTGGAAATTCGAAGTCATTCCGGGAAGGGGCGATTTGCTGCTGCAGGGCAATTATTACGGCCTGTCGGTGCTGGAGCGCGTGGGAGGTCAATGGTCGTTTCGCAACAAAGTCAGCGGATTCGACTATTCGTCCAAATATTTCGCCATCACGGATTCGCGCGAAGTTTTTGTCAGCCACGAATACAAAGGAGTATTCAGGATGCAGATCGATCGGCAATGGCGTTCAAGCGCGCCATTTTATACCTATCCAACGCCAGGAAAGGGCAAAAATGCGGGTCTGGCCCGATTCAACGGCACCATTTATTATGCTTACAAGGATGGGATTTTCACGCTGGACCCGGCCACAAAGCAGTTCGAAAAAGACAAAGCGCTCAGTGCGATTTTTGAAAAAGACGAATATACATCGGGTAAACTGATCGTGGACCGATCGAACAAAATATGGCTTTTTTCAAAAAATTATATCCATTATTTTACCCCGAGCAAACTCGGTTCGTCGCTTAAACCCAACGCCATTCCGATTCCGGCCTCGCTGACCAATTCGATGCTCGGCTATGAGAATATCGCACAATTGTCGCAATCGCAATACCTGATCGGCACAACCGATGGGTATTATACGATCAACATCAACGATCTTCACTTCAAAAATTACAGCGTTTCGATATCGGGCATTACGGTCAATGCGCAAAACGGCCCGGCACGCAACCTTGCGATCAGCCAGGAAGGGCGTCTTTCGCACGATGAGAACAACATCGGATTTACTTTTACGGTGGCCGAATACAACAAATACATCAGCGCCGAATATCAATTCCGGCTCGAAGGCGCGCAAAACAAATGGAGCCAGTGGAGCAACAAGCCTACCGTTGCTTTCAAAAACCTTCCGCCAGGGGATTATACCTTCAGCGTGCGGGCCAAAATTGCCGAATCGGCCCCTGAAAATACCGTAACGTACCGATTTACGATCCGCAAACCCTGGTACGCCACGCACCTGGCCATTGCGATTTATGTGCTGTTGGCGTGTGTGATCGCGCACTTCATCAACAGGGCCTATCAGCGTTATTACCGGAAACAACGCGAAAAACTCATCGAGGAGAACAATTTATTGCTCGAAATCAAAGAGCTCGAGAACGAACAACAACTCATGAAGCTGCGCAACGACCAGCTCGCGCAGGATGTCGATGCCAAGAACCGCGAATTGGCCGTGTCGACGATGAGCCTCATCAAAAAGAACGAATTGCTTGCGCTTATTAAAGAAGACCTTAAAAATTCGGCCGAGGACAGCGACAAAAACATCAAATCGGTCATTACCACGATCAACAAAAACATCAATGAGGAAGATACATGGAATATTTTCAAGGAGGCGTTCGACAACGCAGACAAAGATTTCCTTAAAAAGATAAAGGCGGCACACCCGTCGCTCACGCCAAATGATTTGCGGCTTTGCGCGTATTTGCGTTTGAATTTATCCTCGAAGGAAATTGCGCCTTTGCTCAATATTTCCGTCCGGAGTGTTGAGATCAAGCGCTACCGGTTGCGGAAAAAGATGGATTTGCCGCACGAAAAAGGTCTGGTGGAATACATTCTGTCCATCTGATGTATTTTCAGCGGGTCATTTTACCCACACATTACCACAACAAATGGAATTTTTATTGCTTGTGGGCGCTTTTTTTTCTACGCGTCAGATGGGGCGTCGGAGCGAGCCCGGCGGCAGTTGCGCAAACTACGGCCTCGAATTTGAACATTTTTCAAGGTGTATATTTTTTGTTGTGGTAGGCGCGCGCGCGAACCCCGAAAACTGCGCTAATTTAGGGACTGCAAAACCAAACATTCACGCTTTTTAAACCTTGTCATGAAAAACCAATTCGTCTTCTTGTGGCTTTTTGCCGCCGCATTGCACTGTGCCTGCTCAACGTCCCGATTGCCGGTCGCGGTGCGAGATCCCAAAATTGAAGCGCGTGTTGACTCGTTGATGCAGCTTATGACGCTCGAGGAAAAAATCGGGCAAATGAACCAATACAACGGTTTCTTCGATGCCACCGGGCCGGCACCAAAGGACGGAAAAGCCGCACAAAAATACGAGCACATCAAAAAGGGCTATGTGGGCTCGATGCTTAATGTTACCGGCGTGGCCAACGTGACGGCCATGCAGCGACTTGCCGTTGAACACAGCCGGTTGGGCATCCCGATGCTTTTTGCGTCCGATGTCGTTCACGGTTACCAGACCATCAGTCCGATTCCGTTGGCCGAATCGGCAAGTTGGGACCTTGAGGCTATTGAGCTTTCAGCGCGCATGGCTGCAAAGGAGGCATCGGCTACGGGCCTGAACTGGACGTTTGCACCCATGGTTGACGTGATGCGCGATGCGCGATGGGGCCGCGTGATGGAAGGCGCGGGCGAGGATCCGTATTTGGGCAGCAAGATCGCTTTTGCGCGCGTCAAAGGTTTTCAGGGCGAAAATTTTGACGATGCCACGACCATAATGGCGTGCGCCAAGCACTTTGCCGCCTACGGATTTGGAGAAGCGGGCCGCGATTACAATACCGTGGACATAGGCGCCTCTACGTTACACAATGTTGTTTTTCCGCCGTTTCAGGCCTCGATCGATGCAGGAGTGCGCACGTTCATGAATTCGTTCAACGAGGTCGACGGGATTCCGGCCAGCGGAAGTAGCTGGTTGCAGCGCGATTTGCTCAAAGGCGCGTGGGGTTTTGACGGCTTCGTCGTCTCGGATTGGGGATCGATTGCCGAAATGATCGCACACGGTTATGCCAAAGATGGCAAGCACGCCGCTGAACTTGCCGCCCAGGCCGGGAGCGATATGGATATGGAATCTTATCTGTATGTGGAACACCTGGCAGACCTGGTTCGTGAGGGAAAGGTAGCGCAGCGCCAGATTGATGATGCGGTACGCCGGATCCTGCGCGTCAAATTTGAACTCGGACTGTTTGCAAATCCTTATAAATATTGTGATGCGCAGCGCGAAAAATCAACCCTTGGAAGTGCGGAAATCCAACAGGCAGCGCTCGACATGGCCAGAAAGTCGATCGTATTGCTCAAAAACGATCGGAATTTGCTGCCACTCCAAAAGTCGGGGCAAAAAATTGCGTTGATCGGGGCGCTGGCCGATGATAAAAGCAGTCCGCTCGGGAATTGGCGCGGCTCGGCCAAAGACGGATCTGCTGTATCGGTACGCGAAGGGATGCTGCAATACAGCGGCAATGCGCTGGTATATGAAAAAGGTGCGGACGTATCGGTAGGGGAAAACGTCTTTGCACGCGAGGTACAGATCAATACGACGGACCGCTCCGGATTTGCATCTGCGATCACATTGGCGAAGACCGCTGACGTGGTTGTAATGGTGCTCGGGGAAACGGGTTACCAGAGCGGCGAGGGCAGGAGCAGGGCCAACATCGATTTACCTGGCCTGCAGCAGGAATTGCTTGAAGAGGTTTTCAAAGTCAACCAGAACATTGTGCTGGTGTTGCAAAACGGACGGCCGCTCGCCATTCCGTGGGCCGCGGACCATATTCCTGCCATTGTGGAAGCATGGCAGCTCGGATCGCAAAGCGGGCACGCGATCGCGCAGGTGCTTTACGGCGATTATAACCCCAGCGGCAAGTTACCGATGACTTTTCCGCGCCATGTGGGTCAGTTGCCCCTGTATTACAACCACAAAAACACAGGCCGTCCGCAAATGCCGTCGCCAGGCGAGGTATTCTGGTCGCACCATGGCGATGTGGCCCACACGCCGTTGTTTGCGTTTGGTTTCGGGATGAGTTATACGACGTTTGACTATTCCGGTTTGAACCTTAGCGCCGGGTCGTTCAAGCAGGGCGGAAAAATCGAGGTCTCGGTCGAGGTTCGCAATTCAGGAAAGGTCGCCGGGCGCGAAGTCGTTCAATTGTATTTGCGCGATCAGGTGGGAAGTACGACGCGTCCGGTGCGGGAACTCAAAGGGTTTGAGCTTGTGGACCTGCTGCCCGGACAAAGCGCCACGGTGCGATTTACCATTGACGAAAGTACAATCAGGTTCTACACCGCCAACGGTAAATGGGAGGCCGAGCCGGGCAGGTTTGAAGTTTTTGTCGGCGGCAGTTCGCTGGCCGATTTAAAAGCTATGTTCGATTATGATTAAATGGCTTGTGGCATAGCTATAAGGATATTTGCGGATAATGCATCGGTTGGTTGAAAAAGCAGTAAAAAAATCACAAAATGAGCCGATATTGCATGGGTATTGTTAAATTTGGGCCGAAAGCTTGTTTTGTATCTTTTTATTACCTTATATTTGGGTAATCTTTAATCCAACTTTAACAGACGGCCTATACTAAAAAATTACTTTTTACAAGAGAATCTCAAAACTTAAACTCAACTAAAAGTAATTTTATGGCTAATGTTCAAACCTCCGACGCTTTATTGGTGAAGAATTATGTGGCAGGCGACGAAAGTGCGTTAGCGACATTGATCACCAGGCATGAATCTAAAATTTACGGATTTATCTATTCCAAAATTGCAGACCGCGACGTATCGGACGATATTTTCCAGGATACTTTCATTAAAGTCATTAAAACGCTCAAATCGCAATCCTATAATGAAGAGGGCAAATTTTTGCCGTGGGTAATGCGTATTGCGCACAATTTGATTATCGATCATTTCCGCAAGAACAAAAAAATGCCGATGTTTCGCGAAACAGACGAGTTCTCGATATTTTCAGTGATGTCCGACAATACGATGAATGTAGAGAACCAAATGATATCAGAGCAAGTCGAAGTAGACCTCAAGCGTTTGATCGATGAACTCCCAGAAGATCAAAAGGAAGTACTCATGATGCGCATTTACCAGGATCTTAGTTTTAAGGAAATATCGGAACTGACCGGTGTTTCGATCAACACGGCGCTCGGAAGGATGCGGTATGCGCTGATGAATTTGCGCAAAGTCATTGATAAACATCAAATTATTTTGACCAACTGATAATATTTGGCGCCCTACCACGTTGTAGTTATACCTAACAGTAAAATGGACAACATGGCAAAAATTTACGCTAAAGAAAAATTAGTTGGAGATTCAATGAAACCTAAAAAAGAGACCATTTCTTTTTTGCTTAGTTACTCTAAAGCGCTGAGCATTCTGACAGCAGGGAAGATGAAAATCGAAACCATCGCTAATTAAAAGACATCCCGGCCCGTCCGGGATTTTTTATTTTTGTTAGAACTAGCTTGGTTGTTTTGGCTTAAATTACCAAAGCAAGGTGTAGAATTCGAGATAGCCCAGGTAGCTCAGGGTAAGGAAAACCGAATCGATCAATCCATGAATAATAATGTTGATCCAGATGTTTTTATACCTCATATAAATCAGGGCGAACGCGATGCCAAACACAAAAGTGCTCATCAATCCTGCGATGCCCTGATACAAGTGCGGGATGCAGAACATCAGCGCCGAAACCAATACGATGATGTAGTTTTTGTTCCCGACCACGCGCCCGAGTTGCGCAAAAGCAAACGCCCTGAACAATAACTCCTCTCCAAAAGCCGCGCTGATCCACATTTTCAACAACCAGCCCAAATAGAGACCGGTCCTGCCCTGAAGCGCAGAAAACATGGAATAGTCGGCCGATTCGCCACAGATCCGGTTAATGATCGGATCGATGATAAAGTCTATGGACAGTTCCAGGCACAAATAACCAACCAGGATCACTTTGAGTTCCCGCACGCCTATGGGCCTGAAACGCAACGCCGTCAAATTCCCATCCTGCAGGTAGGTGGCCAGCAATACAAATGCAATGATGGTCACAAAAGTATATGGAAAGCTTACCAATGGATTGTAAATCAGTAAAAACGAAACGACCAGCAAGAGGGCCGATGCCCATTTGGAGTTAAGGAATCCGATCATAAACTTGGTTTTACGTGAATATATAATTTTTCAATTGCCATTAGCATCCGATCGGAACGCCCGGACCGACCCCGTTTCCAGGCCATCAACCCACAATATCGATTGCAAAAAAATGACGGGCGCGATGCAATGCTTACCGGCAACGGCACGTTTGTGGTTTGATTGCTCCACTTGTTACAGCAATTTGCGGATTACCGCTTATTTTTGGTCTTATAATAATCCTCGATCACGGATTTCCTGCCGATTTCCCGCGTTATCAAGTCATTTTCAAGGTTCCATCCGCGCGCCGGCGAAAATTCGCGCCCGTAGTAAATCATCTGCAAATGCAAATCGTTCCATGACGTTTTAGGGAACAGCGCCTTGGCGTCTTTTTCTGTTTGGGTGACGCTTTTGCCGTCCGATAGGCCCCACCGGTACATCAGCCGGTGGATGTGCGTGTCGACCGGAAACGCCGGGATGCCAAAAACCTGGCTCATCACGACGCTGGCCGTTTTATGACCAACGGCCGGTAAGGCCTCGAGCGCTTCAAAATTATCGGGTACCTGACCGTCGTGTTTGTCAATCAGGATCTGCGACAAACCGTGAATGCCTTTGGATTTCATCGGCGACAACCCACACGGACGGATAATTTCCCTGATTTCTTCTACCGATAAACGTACCATGTCATACGGATTATCGGCGCGTGCAAACAACAGCGGTGTGATCTGGTTTACGCGCGCGTCCGTACACTGCGCAGACAACAGCACCGCAACCAGTAAGGTATAGGCGTCTTTGTGGTCGAGCGGGATCGGAACCGACGGGTAAATTTCCGCCAGCGTGGTCCGGACAAAATCCGCGCGTTGTTTTTTGGTCATTTTTGTATTTTTGCAGGTAAAGATAGGATTTGGAGGGGAAAGATGAAAGCGGTGTTTATGTCGAATGTCGAACGTCGAACGTCGAATGTTGAACGTCGAATGTCGAACGAACGCAACGTTAAACCTCAAACCCAACAATACCAAAATAACCCAATCCCAACACCATGACCACCCTGAAACCCGGCGACAAAGCCCCGAATTTCAAAGCCGTTGATCACGAAGGAAACACGCACCAACTCGCTGACTACAAAGGAAAGAAGCTGGTACTTTTTTTCTATCCCGCTGCCGATACGCCCAGTTGCACCAATGAGGCCTGCAACCTGCGCGACCATTACGCCGAACTTCGCAAAAAAGGATATGAATTGCTGGGCGTGAGCGCCGATACGGGCAAAAAGCAAGCGAAATTCGCCGATAAATACAATCTTCCGTTTCCGCTTTTGGCCGATGAAGATAAATCGGTGATCCATGCCTTTGGGGTTTGGGGCCCGAAAAAGTTCATGGGCCGCGAATATGACGGGATCCACCGGACTACATTTGTCATTGACGGAAAAGGTAACATCCAGGACGTTATTGCCAAGGTCAAGAGCAAGGAACACGCCTCGCAGATCCGGCAGTAAGCATGTGCGGGTCACGCGTGGCCTAGCCCTGATGGCAGCGGCATCCTTTTATGGAGCGCAGCGCAGTAAAAGATACAGCGGACAGCAGGAAACAGCTCCCAATAAAAAAGCCGCTCAATGAACGGCTTTGATTTTAATTTGTCTTTTCGAGGATTTTGTTGGGGTCGTATCCAAAGAGTTGGTGCTGCTTGATGAGCTCGGCGATGCCTTTTGGGAGCATTTCTTCCCAACCCGGCTTGCCGTTGTTGATCATTTTGAGCACTTCGCGCGAGAACACTTCGAGTGTGTGCGGGTCGAATTCGTTGATGTCCACCACCTTGCCGTTGAATTTAAAGAATTTGTACAATTCCTTCATGCGCGGATGGACCTTGAGGTTTTCAGAATTGATGATTTCGCCTTCTTCGCCAAGCATCGGGTACAAAAATACCTTGAGGTCGCGGTAAAACAGTTTTCCAAACGCCTCGAGGATGCCACCGCTCAGATGGCGATAGTATTTCTCGTCGAAAATGTCGATCAGGTTGTTGACGCCCATCGCAAGCCCCATGCGCGCTTTGGTATAGCTCGAAAAATATTCGACCACTTTGTAATATTCCTGAAAATTCGAGATCATGACCGTTTGCCCGAGCGAACACAACAATTCCGCGCGATCCATAAAATCGCGTTCGTCAATTTCGCCTTCTGAACGCAGGTTCGACAGCGTGATCTCAAAAACGACCAGCGTATTTTCCTTGCTGACCTTGCTTTCTTCGAGGAACATTGCGAGCGATTTTTCGTACATGTCCATGTTTACTTTTGTAACCGGACGGAAACTGCCGCGCAAGGCGAGTATGTTTTTTTTGTACAGTACGGCTGCAGGTAAAATGTTTCGTCCGTCAGGGTCGAACATCACCGCATCGGTCATGCCGTTTTTGACGAGTTGAAGACTCATCAGGCGGTTGTCCACATCGGCAAAACGCGGCCCTGAAAAGTTGATCGTATCGATCTCTAGCTGGTCCTTGTCGAGGTGGTCGTACAGGTAACGCAGCAATTTTTTGGGATCGTTGTATTTGTAAAACGCGCCATAAATCAGGTTGACCCCGAGGATGCCCAGGGTTTCCTGCTGCAATCGCGCATCGGTTTCCTTAAAGCGGATGTGCAGCGTAATTTCGTTGTAATCCTCATCGGGTTCGATCTGGTATTTGATTCCTACCCAGCCGTGTCCTTTGAATTGTTTGGCAAAGTCGATCGTCGCCACGGTATTGGCGTAGCTGAAAAATATTTTGTTCGGGTGTTTTTCGCGGCTCAAACGGCGCTCGATCAGGTTGACCTCATGCGAGAGCATTTTTTTGAGGCGGCTTTCAGTGACGTAGCGGCCATCGTCTTCCACGCCGTAAATGGCATCGGAAAAATCTTTGTCGTAAGCCGACATCGCCTTGGCAATGGTGCCTGATGAGCCTCCGGAGCGGAAAAAATGGCGTACAGTTTCCTGTCCGGCACCAATTTCAGCAAACGTTCCGTAAATGTTTTCGTTCAGGTTTATGCGCAGCGCTTTGTCTTTGACCGACGGAATCGTTTCAATGACTTTGTCGCCTTTTAATTTAATTTCAATATCCATTATAAATAGGGTCTGAATAGCGACAAAGTTAGCAAATTGCCCCGTTATTGAAAGATTTTCTTGCTATTTTTGTAAAAAAATAACACGGTGCGCGTAGTATTTCTGGGGACGGGAACATCACAGGGCATTCCGGTCATCGGGAGCCGACATCCGGTATGTCTGAGCGAGGATCCGCGCGATAAAAGGCTGCGCGTTTCGGTTTGGATTTCGTGGGGCGATTATTCGTTTGTGGTGGACTGTGGTCCCGATTTCAGGCAGCAAATGCTTACCTCGGGCTGCACGCGCATCGACGGGATTTTGTTTACGCATGAACACGCGGACCACACCGCCGGGATGGACGATATCCGGCCGTTCAACTTTCGTCAGGGCCCGATGCCGATTTATGCGCACAGTCGCGTGCTTACCAACCTGGCGCGAAGGTTTGACTATATTTTTGCGACCGAGGACCGTTATCCCGGAGCGCCGTCGGTACAAGCCATCGAAATCAAAAAAGATGTGCCGTTTGCAATCGGGGACCGGCATGCGGTTCCTATCGATGTGTTGCACGGAAAATTGCAGGTGTTTGGCTTTCGGATAGGCGATTTTGCGTATCTGACCGATGTCAAAACGATCGAATCTGCGGAAATCGAAAAGCTCCGCGGTTTAAAAGTGCTTGTGGTCAACGCCTTGCGCGATGAAGAACACGATGCGCATTTCAATTTGCAGGAAGCGCTCGATTTCATAACTTTGGTGCGGCCCGCACGGACGTATCTGACGCACATCAGCCATACGTTTGGATTTCACGCCGATATTCAGGCCAGGTTGCCTGAAAACGTGTTTGTGGCCTATGACAATTTAGCAATAACTGTATGAGACGATCGCTGTATCTTTATTTGTTTATCCTTTCTGTGTTGATCAATGTGTTTACGTATGCTTATTTTACCAAGATGGGGTCGTTTGAGAACGAGCGGCTCGAAAAGCAGAACAAGCGCCTTAAGGACAGTGTCAACACGGTTTCTGACCGTATCAACGAGGTAAATTATTTTTCGCTCGAGCAAAACCAGAACGCGCAAAATTACCTTGAAGTCAGCGCGACCAATGGGCGGTTCATCCCGTTTGACAAGCTCATTCCTCTGGTGTCGGAAAAACTGCTCGATCTCAATGAGAACCCAAAAGGCAATCCGTTTACGGGCCAGGAGCAGATCGGTGCGCAAAAATTCATCATCAACAAGGTCAAGGTGCTCAACCACCGTTGGATCATCGCCGATTACAGCGACGGCGAATATTGGGGGGAAGTAGTGCTCAAGTACTTCGTCAATGAGAATGAATCGGTGGATTTTGTGTTGATGGATTCGTTTTTGTATCCAAAGTCGACGAATTGATTTAATTGAATTACAGTTTTTCTGTAATGGACTTGACGTTAAAACCGCTATCTTTCGCCCATCAGGGAAGGGGATAGTGAAGATTCCCTACTGAAAATAAAATGAACGCTACGGCAGATTTTCTGTATTTTATCAACAATCGGCTTTTTTGTTTTTTCGGGTGGCTTGTTTTTGCTTGTCACGCGCGGATTTTTGATTTTTAACGGGTCGATGTAGTGGTCGGATAGGGGAGGTTTTTCCATTTCTCGTTGCTTGCCGTGCTCAAAACAGCGATCGTTTGCGTCAGGAAGGGTAAGATTCGCCACTGAAAAATACAATAATGCTGCGGCAGATTTCCTGTATTTTTTCAACATCGGGTTCGGCAACGACATTAAATTATCTATCGACCAGACTCGCCAAGCCACTACCGCTGCTGCAACCAATCCCGGAAATCGTAAAAATTCTGCGGCGCCACACCGTGTCCTACAGGATATTCTTTGTATACATTGGCAATGCCCAACGCATCGAGCGTCGGCTTGGTTTTGCGCGCCCATTCCACCGGAATGACCTGGTCCACTGTGCCGTGCGAGGCGAAAATGCGCAAATTTGAAAAGTCGTTTTGGTGCCAATCCGCAATGGCCATGCCCTCGTGAATGTACCCGCTGAGCGCCGCCACACCTTTGATTTTATCGGGGTAAGAAAGCGCAACGGCATAACTTAAAATCGAACCCTGGCTGAAACCCACGAGCGTCACCTGGTTTGGGTCGATCGGATATTTCGCAATCAACTCATCGATAAATCCTACAATCAGATCGCGCGACGCAATGGCCTGGTCCACATCGGAGAACTTATTTTCATCGGCGTCAAAATTGATCGCATACCACGCGTGGCTTCCGTACATCAAATCATACGGCGCGCGCGCAGAAACCACATAATACGCATCGGGCAACTCGGCTGCAAACGAAAACAGATCCTCCTCATTGCTGCCATAGCCGTGCAACAGCAGCAACAGCGGGTTGCGGTCCTTTATGATTTTGGGTTCGCGGATGCGGTAAAACAAAGATGCCATTATCCGATGGTTTTTAAAAGTTTCTGAAACAATGCACCCACAAGCGGCACTGGCGTCGTTTTTCCTGCAACGGCCGTAAAAATACCGTACGTCCACAACACCGACATAAAAATCCACAGCGCAAGGGTCGCTTCCGGAATCCCAAAATTACTGACGATCAAACCGAGCGACAAAAACATGATCGAAAGACCTGCCGACTGCCGGATGTGGAACGATGCAAACGGATTTTTCTGATCGGCATTCATCGACATGGCAATCAGACAGCCAATGATCAGGATGTAACTCGTTATGGCCGTGGTTTTGCCTTTTTCAACAATTTCATTCATCGCAATTGCAATTTTTTCCGATTGTACACGCCGTAAACTTCGCCTTTCATCGCGGCGTTGAGCAATGCGGCGTTTTTGGATTTCGAACCGATGCGGTCTTTGGTAAAAGTCCATTCAGATTTGGGATTGAACAGCGTCAGGTTGGCATCGGCGCCTTCTGCAATGTGTGGGTTCCCGATCCCGAAAACTTCGCGTCCGAAGGTCAGCCCTTTGACAATCACATCGAGCGGAAGTACCGTCATCAGCGCGCCAAATGCACTTTCAAGCCCGATGGTCCCGGGTTGGGCCGAATCAAAATCCATTTTCTTAAGTTCGATGTCAATCGGGTTGTGGTCGCTCGTGATCATATCGATCGTGCCATCGGATACCGCTTCCAGCAACGCCTGGCGGTCGGTCTCAGTGCGCAGCGGCGGGATAACCTTGAACCGCGTGTCGAATCCGTTAAGCGTTTCGTCGGTCAATACCAAATGGTGTACGGACGCGCTGCAGGTCACTTTCAGGCCTTTTTTCTTGGCCTTGCGGACCAATTCGACCGATCCTGCGGTGGAAATCGTAGGGATATGCATTTTGCCGCCCGTGTATTGGAGCAGAAACAAATTGCGCGCAACGATGAGTTCCTCGGCAAGATTCGGAATGCCTTTGAGTCCGAGCCTTGTCGACACAATTCCTTCGTTGGCCACGCCGTTGCCTTTCAGGTGGGCGTCCTGACAAAATGCGATCAGCAACCCGTCAAAATGCTGGACATATTGCAATCCGATTTTGAGCAGGTTCGCATTGGAGATGCTTTTGTTATAGTCGCCAAACGCGATCGCGCCCGCATTTTTCATGTCAAAGAGTTCTGCGAGATCTTTGCCTTCGGCGTTCTTTGTCAGCGCGCCAATCGGATAGAGTGCCGTAGCGCCTTGTGCTTTGGATTTTACAAAATGTACCAGCGCCTGATTGTCGATCACAGGATGCGAATTGGGTTGCAGCGCAATTCCCGTAAAGCCGCTCAATGCCGCTATTTTAAGACCATTTGCGATGTTTTCGCGGTCTTCAAATCCGGGTTCGCCCAATGAAACGCTGCTGTCAAACCATCCTGGGGAAACGTGCAGGTTCTCACGGGTAATTTCTTCGAGTCGGTCCGGATTGGCCAATTTTTCGCCGATGTTCCGGATGCTTCCGTCCTGGATCAGCACGTCTGTCACGGCGCCGTGATACGGGCCATTGGGGTCAACAATGCGCGCTGCTCTAAAAATGAGGTTCATTGTACCAGTTTTTGGATGAGTATTTCTGTTGCAAGGAACAGCAGGGCAAAAATAACAAACCATTTCCACATTTGATTATCGGTGCGGTCGATTTGCAGTCGCGTAAAAACAGCATCCAGGCTTTCCGAGGTTTTAAAATCGGAAAGCACGGCCGTATTGGGCTGGGTGATGTCGCTTTCCGTACGCGGATAATTGAATCCCGTATTGGCAATGGGCTCGGTGCCTTTGAATATCCCGAAATTGCCGGCCTGTTTGGGGTAATCGGTGAATTTAAGCCGTACTTTATCGCTCAGGATCTGTTGTTCGGGAATGAATTGATCTGTAGATCCGGCCGCTGTGTTGCGCACCGACACGATTTCGTCTTTGGACAGCGATGCCTGTGCCAGCAGCGGCTTGTCGTCGCCTATGGTCATTGCTGAGACTCCCGTGCGGCTGCCCCCGACGGCCATGTTGTAAAACGTCGGGACAATGAGTGGTGAATTCTGGAAATTTGAATTGGCTTTGTTGACCGGGGCGGCAAAAACATACACGCTTGAGAGCGGATTCTGGATAGAAGTCACAAATGGCGTCTGGTCCTCATACCCCAAAGCCCACGGCGTTCCCGATGGCAATGAAAAAGATTGCCGGGTTTGCGGATACTGGAAATTATCGATCTTTTTTTCAAAAACCGAGCGGAACAGCGGATGGCTGAAATTGATCTTCGAAACGAGTTTGACCTGCGATTGCAGTGCGCCAAAAGACATCTTTCCAAATCCCGATAAAAAGCGGTTCAAATGGTCCGGGGAACTCTCCGCGGCGGGAATCAGCACCAGGTTGCCGCCTTTCTGCACAAAAGATTTAAGCGTGGTTTGCAGCGCCTGCGGGATCTCGCGCAATTCGTTGAGCACGATCGCGTGCTGTTTGTCAAGCAGATTGTAATCCAGTGATGTGGCGGTAAAACTTTGGAATTTGAATTCGTCATCGGTGAAAATGCGCGCCAGAAAAGCGTTTTTCTCCGGTTCACCTATTGCGGTCACGCTTGTTTTTTGCGGCTTGGGTATGCTGAAATACAGTTTGTTGTCATATTCGAGGCCGTTGTCGGAAATGGAGGCGTAGCCGTTAAAATCATCCTTCGGGACCATGAACCCGACGGTTTTTTGCCCCTTGTCCAAACCCACCAGCGTTTTAGCCACCAGTTTTTCGTTGTTGTACAGCGCGATCGAAACATCTTTCGCATTTTGTCCATAGGCTTTAAGGTCGATGCCGATGTCGTAAAAATCGTCTGTGGATTGTTTGATGTACACGCTGTCAATGGTCACATTGTGCCGTTGTTGCGCTTCCGGGACGATAAAAAAGGCGGTTTCGCGATTCAGATTTTTGACCGCGCGTGGTTGCAAACCGACCGCATCGGTGATCACCACCACGTCTTTTTCATATACTGACCGTCGTGCGCGCACGTTTTCGAGTTGCTGCTCCAAATCAAAAGCCGCCGCGCTGTAATCGAGGTTCTGCAATTCTTTGCGGATGGATTTGATATCTGTGTTCCAGAATTCGGCGTCATTGGTCAGCAGCGAAAAAGGACGATCCTCCGGCGCGCTTTCCAGTAAATCCTGGACGGCGCGTTTGAGCAGCTCGCCTTTTTGCCCTTTGGCCTGCATGCTGAATGAATTGTCCAGGATGATGTACAATTCGTTGGTCATGCCTTTGCTGTCTTTGGCCTTAAAAAATGGTTGGGCAAATGCCAGGATTGCACACGCAAGCAGCAACAATCGGGTGGCCAGCAGCAGGTATTTTTTGAGTTTGGAGCTTTTGCGCGTTTGGACCGACAGTTCCTTGAGTAGCCGGACGTTGGTGAAATATTCTTTTTTGAACCGGCGCAACTGGAACAGATGTACCAAAATCGGGATGACGAGCAAAAACAGGAAATAAAGGATCTCTGGATGTTTGAATTGCATGCTGACTCGTTAGTTTGCCGTGGCCGCCGGGTGACGGATTTCGGTCAAAAATACAATTTTTTGTGGTTCGGAATCATGCAAGTTCCAAATTAAATCGTGAAAACCGTACTTTTGGGCAAACGCTATCTTTCATGAAATCGATCTTTACACTGATCCCAATCCTGTTTTCAATGGCTGCCACGTCACAAACCCATACTTTGCTTATCGGAACCTACACCCATGGGTGCGAAAGCGACGGTATTTATGCGTATGAATTTGATGCAAAAACCGCCCAACTGCGGCAAAAATCAACGTCGGCCCGAATTTCCAATCCGAGCTTTTTAACCCTGTCGCCAGACCGCAAACACATCTACAGCGTCAATGAAGACGGCGATCAAAGTGCTTTGAGCAGTTTTGAGTTCGATAAATCCAGCGGCAGGATTGCGTTTCTTAACCGGCAACCGTCCATGGGCAACGATCCGTGTTATGTGATCAACGACGACCGGCACGTGATCGCGGCCAATTATTCGGGCGGTACGATTTCAGTATTTGCAAAAAACGCCGATGGAAGCCTTGCTCCGGCCAAACAAGTCATCCGGCATGAGGGACGCAGCGTCGATCCCGCGCGGCAGGAAAAACCACACGTACACATGGTGCATTTTTCACCCGATCAAAAGTTTGTGCTTGCCACCGATCTCGGAACAGATCGATTGTACGTCTATCGTTACAACCCTGATGCGCAGAGGGTGCTCGAACTCAAGGATTCCCTTGCTGTTAAAACCGGCGGCGGGCCAAGGCATCTGGCGTTTTCGCCCAACGGTATGCACGTATACCTGCTGCATGAGCTCGACGGCACGCTCACGGCGTACAATTACCAGGGCGGAACGTTGCGGCGCATCCAGGAAACGTCTGTCGTTACGCCCGGGTTTAACGGCAAGACAGGCGCTGCAGATGTACATTTGTCTTCAGATGGCAAGTTTTTGTATGCCACCAACCGCGGTGACGCCAACACTATTTCCGTTTTTGCCGTAGACGCAAGGGGAAAGCTCGCGCACCGGCAAACGTTGGCTTCCGGGGGAAAAGGCCCGCGCAATTTCGCGATCGATCCAACCGGAAAGCACGTGCTCGTGGCGCATCAGCAATCCAATGACGTTGTCGTTTTTACGCGCGATGCCCATACCGGATTGCTCGAAAATACAGGTAAAAAGCTCGAACTGTGCGCGCCGGTTTGCCTGGTTTTTGCCCAATAGTTATTTCTTTTTGTTGCGCTTTTTGTTTTGTTCGCGCAGCAAATTCCGATTGACCGACCCTGTTTTCTTCTTTGTCTTGCCCGGTCCGCCAAGGTTTACCTTTTTGTTTTTGGCCGATTTTTCGTGAAACGCACCCGCATCGCTGATCTTGGGTTTTTTCATCAGGAATTTTACTTTTTCCTTTTCTTTTTCCGGACCGATGAGCTGTGTGGAGATCTCAACGGCATCTGGTAAGGCCAATGTGTCTATTTCGCGATCCATGAGCATTTCGCACTCGATCTTGAGGTCTTCTTCGCGCGGGGAAACAAAACTGATCGCTGTTCCCGTAGCGTCGGCGCGACCGGTACGCCCGATGCGGTGTATGTATTGCTGCGGGCTTTCGGCCATTTCAAAGTTAATGACGTGCGAGATGTTCGAGATGTCGAGTCCGCGGGCCATGATGTCGGTGGTAATGAGTCCGCGCAGTTCGCCGCGTTGGAAGGCCGCCATCGTATTGAGCCGGTAATTTTGCGATTTGTTGGAGTGGATTACGCCAAATTGTTCGGGGAAATCGGCATCGACGCGCTCGTGCAGCATGTCGGCGATTTTTTTGTTGTTGACAAAAATGAGCAATCGGTCCATCGATTGGCTTGATTCGAGCAGGTACCGCAGCAAATTGATCTTGGTGTTGAAGTTCGGGACAAGGTAGCTCAATTGCGTTATCTGCTCCAGCGGCGTGCCCGATGCAGCGAGTGAAACTTCCTCGGGAAAATCGAAATAATCTTCGAGCATTTCGTCGACCTCATCGGTCATTGTGGCCGAGAACAGTATGTTTTGTCGCTTGGGCTTCATCATCGCCAGGATGGCCGTGACCTGTGGACGGAATCCCAGGTTCAGGATTTCGTCGAATTCGTCAATGACGAGTTTTTGCGTTTCGTCAAAACGGATCACGTTGTCCAGAGCGAGATCCATCACGCGCCCGGGCGTGCCTACCAGAATGTCTATTCCCTGATAGACTGCCGTTTTTTGCGTGTTGATGTTGACTCCGCCGTAGATGCCAAGGGTGCGCACGGACATGAATTGCGTGAGTTTTTCCACCTCGGCGGCGACCTGGACCACCAATTCGCGCGTAGGCACCAGAATCACTATTTTAGGGGTTTCCGTAGGGGTAAATTTGTATTGTTTGAGCAGCGGCAGCAAATAAGCCAGCGTTTTACCGGTGCCGGTTTGCGCTATGCCCATCACATCGCGTCCGGACATAATGACCGGAAAGGCCCGTTGCTGGATGGGGGTGGCGGTTTCAAAACCCAGGGCGTCAACGGCTTTTTGCAATGACTTGGGTAAAAGGAAAGATTCAAAGGACATCGGAAGATTTTTGGCAAAGGTAGGCAATGGATTTTTATGTCGTCGGACAATTTGGTGACAAACATTTTTTAATTTAAGATTTTTAATTTCAAATTAATAAAATTTAACGTCTTTGTTTGTTGATGTTTTGATTTTTAATGTTAATTTTCGCTGTAAATCCTAACTCTCCACTGGTTGTGATGCGAAAAAGTAAAATCAGCAACGACTTGCTGTTCACGCAACACCATTTCGATCTGCTTGCGCGGCTGTATAAGTCTTCGCTGGATAACTTCGATTCGGTATCGGACATTTGCAAAAACATTACGGCTGCTGTAGCCAACGGCATCGACGTCCAACGCGTGGGTTTCTGGAAGATCCTGCACAACCGCCTCGTGTGCGAGTGTTTGTATGAGCATCCGGCGGGGATCCACACCACCGACATCGATTTACTGGCAAGCGAACTGCCGGCCTATTTCCAGGCGCTCACCGACGGTATTGCCATTGTCGCCGACGACGCCCGATCGAATCCGTTTACCCGGGAACTCACTGAGCGTTACCTCATTCCGCGGGATATTTCCGGTATGCTCGATTTGCCGATCCGCGAAAACGGCGAACTCATAGGGGTTTTGTGCTGCGAGCGCTGCGGTCCGGTGCAGGAATGGTCCGAATCCGATCTGGCCTTTGCGCGTGCCACGGCCGATGTGATGATGGTGCTGCTCGAGCAATACCGCCATCGCGAGACCCAACGCGAGATCGGGAAATTGTACACCGTTTCCAAACGGCTCAACGAAAAACTGCTCGATTTTACGTATATCATTTCGCACAATATCCGCTCCAACACGAGCAATATGTCGATGATTATGGACCTGATCGACGACACCGAAGAGGCATCGGAAAAAGACGAATACCTTAAATTGCTGCGCGAGAGCAACAACAAACTGTCTGAAACCATCCATTACCTGAACGAAACGATCAACATCCAGCTTGGGTCCAAGCAGCGCAAGACCAAACTCAACGTCAAATCTGCCATCGAAAGTACCTTGCGGGGCGTGAACGGCATTATCAAAAAAGAACGTGCCGCTATAAATATTCTGGTTCCTGAACAATTGGAGATCAAGACCATTCCATCTTATTTTGAGAGCATACTGTTCAATCTGGTCACCAACGCAATCAAATACAAATCGCCGCACCGCGCGCTGGTGATCGAAATCAGCGCCAAACGCACCGGCGGCAAAACGCTGATCACCGTCAAAGACAACGGCATTGGGATCGACCTCAAGCGCAACGGCAATAAGCTGTTTGGGATGTACAAAACATTTCACGCGCATCCTGAGGCGACCGGACTGGGTTTGTTCATGACCAGAAACCACGTCGATGCGCTGGGTGGAACCATCGAGGTCGAAAGCGTGCCAGGGGCTGGATCGACGTTTAAAGTGTTGCTGTAATGACGCGCTTTGATCTGACTTTCATCATCGACGATGACCGGATTTTTGCGTTCGTGCTGCAAAAATTATTGGACAAGACCGGCCGGTTCGACCAGATGATCAATCTGAGCAACGGGTCGGATGCCATTGAGGCGCTCATGGCACGCTATCGCGACAACATGCCGCTTCCGGACCTGATTTTCCTCGATCTTAACATGCCCGTTCTCGACGGATGGCAGTTTCTGGACGAAATTGAAAAATTGCCCTTCAGCAAGCACCTGCGCATCCATATCATATCGTCTTCGATCGATGCGCGCGAAATGGCCAGGGCACAGCAGTATGCGGCGGTTAAGAGTTTTGTGTCCAAACCCGTGTCATTGGATTGGCTGTTGCAAATCGACTAGAATTTTTCGAACGCGCCAAGTCCGAACAGTGCAAAATCATATTTTGCCGGATCATCGGGATCCAATAAACGCAGTTGCGCGTCGAGTTCGGCAACGGCCCGTGCATCGTTCTGGCGTCTGGATAAGAGTCCGAGTTTGCGCGCGACATTGCCGGAATGTACATCGAGCGGACAGGACAACAATGCCGGTGAAACAGATTGCCAGATGCCAAAGTCAACGCCTTTGTGGTCGCGGCGCACCATCCATCGCAGGAACATGTTGATGCGTTTGGCCGCCGATTGATTTAAAGGATCCGACAAGTGCTTTTGCGTGCGGTGCTGGTGTTCTATTTCAAAAAACAGCCTCTTGAATTGCGAGATGGCGTGTTGCAAACCGTCGGCCGTGGCGTGTTGCGCAAAAACTGCTTCGGGTCCGCGGTGGGTTTGGTAAATGTGTTGCAGCGCGGTGATGAATGTGGAAAAATCGGTGGCGTTGAACGTTCGGTGCACAAAGCCCTCCAGCCGCTGCAGATCCCGGGCCGTATGGGACATTACAAAGTCATAGGGCGCATTTCCGATCAGGTCCATCATTTTCGATGCATTCCCGATGATCGATTTCCGGTTGCCCCATGCGATCGTTGCGGCGAGAAATCCTGCGATTTCGATGTCTTCCTTTTGGGTGAACCGACGCGGGATTTGTATCGGGTCTGTTCCGATAAACTCAGGATGATTGTACCAATCGGCTTTTTCGTCGAGAAACGATTTCAGGTCCGGGATATGGGTCATTTGATGGGCAATTTATAACAAGCAACGATTGAATTCCATCAGGCGCTGATCTTCCCGTCTACCATGACCAGCTTGCGGTCGGCCATATTGGCGAGTTCTTCGTTGTGGGTGACGATCACAAAGGTTTGCCCAAATTCGTCGCGCAATTTAAAAAACAGCTGGTGCAGGTTTTCTGCCGATGCGGTGTCCAGGTTCCCCGAGGGCTCATCGGCAAAAATCACCGCCGGTTGGTTGATCAGCGCGCGCGCAACAGCCACGCGTTGTTGCTCTCCACCGGATAATTCGCCGGGTTTATGGTCTGTACGGTGCGAAAGCCCAAGGTAGTGCAACAGGCGTTTGGCTTCTGTTTCTGTATCGTACCTGGATCTGTTGGCGATAAAACCCGGGATGCATACATTTTCGAGTGCCGTAAATTCTGGCAGCAACTGGTGGAACTGAAAAATAAAGCCAAGGTTCAGATTGCGGAAACGCGAGAGTGCTTTGTCGTTCATCTGCAACACATTTTCCCCGTTGACCAACAGTTCGGCGCCGTCTTGCTGCGCGGGTTTGTCAAGCGTGCCCAGAATCTGTAAAAGGGTAGTTTTGCCCGCTCCTGAGGCGCCCACAATGGAAACAATTCCCCCTTTTGGAATATGCAGATCGACTCCTTTGAGCACGTGTAACTGGTCGTAGAATTTATTGAGGTTTCTGGCCTGGATCATGAGCGGATTTTTTGCAAAGTAACAAACATTTTCGCACATGCCCGGTGGGCCCGCCGATAATTTGCCGCGGTTGATAAATTTTAGTTAACTGTAACGCATGCATTTGAATAAACGATTACATTTGAAAAAGTTAACTCCACGAAAGATCAATATGATGCAAAACGAAGAAAAAGCCACCTTTGCCGGCGGTTGTTTTTGGTGCACCGAAGCCGTTTTTCTTGAACTCGACGGCGTAAAATCCGTGCGTTCAGGCTATATAGGCGGACAAACCGAAAACCCGACGTATGAACAGGTAGGGACCGGAACCACAGGCCATGCCGAAGCGATCGAAATTACGTTCGATCCGCAAAAGATCGATTACCAAACGCTGCTGCGCGTGTTTTTTGCGACGCACGACCCCACGACCATCAACCGTCAGGGCAATGATATCGGAACGCAATACCGCAGCGAGATTTTTTACCACTCCGAATCCCAGCACGAGGCAGCCGCAGAACAAATCGCCCTGCTCAACCAGGCCAACCGTTACGGCTCGCGCCTTGTAACGCGCCTGTCGCCGGCACCGGTGTTTTATCCGGCAGAGGATTACCATCAGAATTATTACAACCGCAACCAGAACAGCGGCTATTGTATGTACGTCATTACACCTAAAGTAGAAAAGGTGCGCCAGTCTTTTGCGCAGCAGGTCAAATAACGTCAGGTCATGGAAAGCAAAGTTGCCCATTCGTCCCACAAACAGCGCGATCTTGTACTCGGGTTGCTTTTTGACGCGATCGGGATGTTGTCTTTTACCATTCCCGGCATCGGCGAATTCGGCGACGTGATCTGGGCCCCTGTTGCAGGATACCTGATGGCGCGCATGTATAAAGGCACATCGGGCAAGGTCGCCGGGATTTTTACTTTTTTGGAAGAGTTGCTGCCGTTTACAGACGTAGTGCCGTCGTTCACGCTGATGTGGATCTATACCTATGTTATCAACGGTAAATCTGCAGAATAATAAAAAAGAAGTAAAGTCGCCGCGGCGGCTTTATTTTTTAAACCACCAACCCAGCGAAATGCGGTTGAGCATTTTTTTGGCAAACGGAAAAAAGAATTCCGATTGACCGAACAGCCATCCTACGACCATCAGCAGCAACGGATACAAAGGCAGGATCAATATTCCCGCAATCACATAAAATAGAACCGGAGGCATGTTGTCTTTGGTCCAACCCATCAGGTTCATGAGAAAGATCCCGATTTTGGCAGAGGCCGATCCGTTGATCGCAAACACGATAAAGACCACGACCAACTGAAAGTTCGAACGGATTCCCCAACGTGTTTTTAATTTCTCCATACAAAATGCAATACTGCAAAGATAGCAGTTGCTTACAATTTTTGCCGGTATTGTTGCTGAAAATACAACAAATAGTTATACAATAAGTAGTTCACTTCATAGCCGTACCGGATGCCCGGATCGTAATCGATGCGCATCATATACAACTCCGGATTGTACCTGAAGGGCTCGAGTACACGCCGGTTCCATTCCATGACCCAGAATTTATTGCGCGTTTCCAAAAACGTCAGCCCGTAGTAATTGCGCGGACGCGCCCGGCTCGCAAGCCATGTGTTGAAACCCGCATCGATGATCGTGATTTCGTATTCGAGCGAATCGTTGGCAATGCGCACCGTATCGTTTTTTGAAACCGCTTGCTCTGCTACATAAGCCTTTTGCGGCAGTGGGCGGTTTTGCGTTGCACATGCCAGCACTATAGCGAGCAGCGCCACACCCGGGATAAAACTTTTCATCGTTCGATTTTTCCCTAAAGTTACAAAATACGCCCTTCCGGTTGGAAAACAAGTCCCGCTTTAACAGCGTGGTTTGTTTTACGCCTTGAGCAGCGCGACAATCTGTGCGGCCAGTTCCGTCCCGATGCGGTCCTGCGCTTCGAGCGTTGCTGCGCCAATGTGCGGTGTCATCGAAATCTTCGGATGCATGAGCACCTGAATGGCAGGCGTCGGCTCTTCCTCAAACACATCCAAACCGGCAAAGGCCACTTTACCCGATTCCAGCGCGTCAATCAATGCCACTTCGTCGACCACACCGCCGCGCGAACAATTGATCAGCCCAACGCCATCCTTCATGGCAGCGAATTCCTCAGGGCCTATGACATAACCGTCCTGCGCCGGAACATGCAGCGAAATGAAATCGGAATGTTTGAGGATATCCTCGAACGGTTCGGTCACAATGTCCACGTTGATGAACTGTCCGTTATAGAAATCGACTTTGATCTCGGCGCTGCCCACAAATTTGTCCGATGCAATCACGCGCATCCCAAGGCCGAGCCCCATACGCGCGACCGCCTTTCCGATGCGCCCGAACCCAATGATGCCAAGCGTCTTGCCGCGCAACTCGATCCCGTTGGCATACGCCTTTTTAAGCGATTCAAACTGCGTGTCGCCCTCAAGGGGCATGTTGCGGTTGGCGTCGTACAAAAAACGCACACCTGAGAACAGATGCGCAAAAACCAGCTCGGCTACAGATTCAGACGATGAAGCCGCCGTATTGATCACATGGATTCCTTTCAGGCGCGCGTAATCAATGTCGATGTTGTCCATGCCCACACCGCCGCGCCCGATGATCTTAAGGCCCGGGCATTGGTCAATGAGATCGCGTTTAACCTTGGTCGCGCTGCGCACCAGCAGTACGGCAATGCCATTGGCGTTAATGTAGTTGGCAACCTGTTCCTGCGCCACCCGCGTGGTAAGCACTTCAAATCCGGCGTTTTGCAGCGCTGTAATGCCGCTTGCAGACAGTCCGTCGTTGGCTAATATTTTCATAAATGCATTTGTTATTTTAATTTGGGCGGACATTTCCGGCTGTCCGCTGTATCTTTTGCGTCGCGCGCTCCACAAAAGGATGCCGCTGCCATCCGGGCCGCGTTGCGCGTTATCGGGAAACTTTCTGCTCCAGCGTACGCATCACTTCCACGAGCACTTCGACACTTTCTATCGGCATCGCATTGTACATCGAGGCGCGGTATCCGCCCACAGAACGGTGTCCGGTAAGCCCTGAAATGCCGGCTTCTTTCCACAACTGGTCAAACAGCGGCGCGAGGGCCTCATCGGTCAGCACAAATGTGGCATTCATCGCGCTGCGGTCTTCCGTTTTGGCCGTTCCTTTAAAATAGGCGTTGCGGTCGATTTCAGCGTACAGCAGTCCGGCTTTGGCGTTGTTGGCCTTCTCGATGGCCGCGATCCCACCTTTATTTTGGAGCCACTGCAACGTGAGCAGCGAGGTATAGACCGCAAAAACAGGTGGCGTATTGTACATGCTTTCCTTGGCAATGTGTTGTTCAAAATTGAGCATGTTCGGGATGTTCCTTCCGGTTTTCCCGAGGATCGATTCCTTGACCACCACAAGCGTGACGCCGGCCGGGCCCATGTTTTTTTGAGCGCCTGCATAAATAAGATCGAATTGGGAAAAGTCCAGCACGCGTGAGAAGATGTCTGAACTCATGTCGCACACCATCGGTACATTTGTTTGCGGAAACGACTTCATCTGCGTACCAAAGATGGTGTTGTTGGAGGTACAATGAAAATAGTCCGCATCGGCCGGGATTGCGTAATCCTTAGGAATATAGGAAAAATTAGCACTTTTAGAAGAGGCTACGACCACGGTTTCCCCAAAGGCCTTGGCTTCGTTGACCGCGCCTGCTGCCCACGTTCCGGTCTCCAGATAGGCTGCTTTTCCTGCTTTGGTCATCAAATTGTATGGCACCATCAAAAATTCGAGGCTTGCCCCCCCATGCAGGAATAGCGCCTGATAGCCTTTTCCGGTCAGCCCGAGCAATTCAAGTACCAATGCACGCGCCTGCGCCATAACGGCTACAAAATCTTTACTACGGTGCGAAATCTCGAGGATCGACAGTCCGGAATTATTGAAATCCAAAACCGCGGCGGCGGCTTTTTCAAATACTTCCTGCGGTAGGATGCATGGCCCAGCGCTGTAGTTGTGTTTTTTCATTGTGGCAAATTTGAACGACAAATTTCAAAAATCGCGCTCAAAAATGCACAACGCGTAAACCGGGAATTATGCGATGTTATCAACAAAAACGATGTAGTTGCCCTTCCAGGGCGGTCCATTGTAAACCTCGGGCGGAAAGCGGCCGCGTTTTTACCTGTCTTTATTTTAACAAAAGCGGTTTCAGCATTAAACCCGGGCTAAAAATGCGACCGTATCCACGTTATCGGCATAGTCCCACAATTGGGGTTGCTGCGTCTTGCCAAAAGCAATGTCGCCGGGGCGCAATCCGTGTGAGACTACGCATTGGATTTGGTCTGCATCCGTATCCAGGCGTTCGCTTACGGCTGAAAGATCGTCGTAAAATTCGTAAAAAACGCTTGAGATCGGCGATGCATAACTGGTGTCTTCTTTAATGGTCAAAAATCCATTGTCGAGCAGTTTGAAGTTGCTCATCAAAAATACCGCCTTGTTGTAATCGTAATTGTTGGCGTACTTTTCGTAATAGATCACGTCCTGGTAGGCGAACATCGCTTTAAAAAACGGGTCGAAATCGTAACCGCGCGGCACGAATAATTTAGAAACATTTCTGCATCCAAGGCCAAAATACCGGAAAATATCCTCACCGAGCCTTTCCAGTTCGTCCTGCGTTTCATCGCCCGTAAGCACCGCCACAGAATTGCGGCTTTTGCGTATGATGGCAGGCTTGTCCTTGAAATAATATTCAAAATAGCGCGCCGTGTTGTTGCTGCCGGTGGCAATTACGGCATCGAAATTTTCTAACCTGCCGTCCGTAAACGTAATGGAGGCGGCCAGAGAAGGCTCAAGCGCAATGAGGTATCTGGCCAGCATCGGCAAGAGCTTTTGGTCATTGGACGATGTTTTTACAAGCGCCCTGTGTCCGCAAATCACGACCGATAAAAAATCGTGGAAACCCACCAGCGGAATGTTTCCGGCCAGGACCAATCCGACGGTTTTAGGCGTAATGGCGCTTAAATCGTACGCGCCCAGCCAGCGATCGAGGTTTTCACGCGTGAGCGCTTTTGCCCATGAACCCACCGCATAATATACCTGATCAGGCGTATACCAGCCGTTGTGCGATTGCGAAAGCGCGATCAGACCGGCGAAATCGTCAAACAATAAATCATTGAGCGGAACACCGGCATGACGCACATGGCCCTGCGGCGAAAATTGGCCAAGAAATTTCCCTAATGTTGCAAAAATATCTTTTCGGGTGTCAAGTGTCGTCATTTTGATTTGCGTATGAATGGATTTGGACGTAATTTTGCTGCAAAAATAACGCATTTGGGTGCAAGTTGCAATGTGCGTGGCTCGCTTTTCACGACGCGGCATGCCATGGGCCCTAAACCTTGAACCCAGAATCAAATACCAAGCTATGGCTATTATCATCACCGACGAATGCATCAATTGCGGAGCCTGCGAACCGGAATGTCCAAACACCGCCATTTACGAAGGCGCCGATGACTGGCGATACAAAGACGGAACTTCATTGCGCGGCCGCGTGGTGTTGCCTTCAGGAGAGGAAGTCGATGCCGAGGCGCCGCAAATTCCGATATCGGACGACATTTACTATATCGTTCCGTCCAAATGTACCGAATGTAAGGGTTTTCACGACGAGCCGCAATGTGCCGCAGTTTGCCCGGTAGACTGTTGCGTCCCGGACGATGAGCATGTCGAAAGCGACGAAACCTTGCTCAACAGACAGGCATTCCTTCACAACGAATAATAAAAAAATCCCGGCGTTAACCGGGATTTTTTCTTTCTCATAGCAGGTATTGTTAGCGGACGCGTGAGAATTTCTCAATGCGCACTTTGTCCGATTTGTCATCGTAAGTCTCGAGTACGAAATTGCCGTCGGTATCGAAATAGCCGATGGAAGTCTGGTCTTTCGAGCGGTAGATGTAGCTGTTGGTCGATGTAGAGCGCAACAATGCCGGTTTTTTAAGTTGGTCGGATGTAACGCGGTAGCCCATCGGATCGAGTGCCAGCGTATACTTGCTTCCGGAGCTCGACGTATACACCGCAGACCGGTCCACATTGACCGTGCGCGTTGAGCCATCGGGATTGGTGATCGAAGTGGTTTGCACGACCTGGGTAGGCGTATTGGCCATCTCTTTATTGAGTGGATCGCCAGGCGTATCTTTGAATTTGATATCCTGCGCCTCTGTCGTTTTTTGTTCTTTGACGACTTGTTTGGCACCTTCTGAATCCTTGATCGTCGTTACCGTAGTTTTGGACGTCTCGGTCACGTTTGTATTTTGGGCCTGCGCTGAAATGGCAAACAGCACGGCGGCACCTAAAATGAACTTTTTCATATCGAGTACTTTTGGTTACAGGGCAAAGTTACCGGATGCGTCTGGCGGGCGCTTACACAATTAGTTTTAACTTTTACATAATTCTGCGAAAACCAAATAATGCCGTATATTTGCGCACTTTTAAAACATTAGCCGGAATTTATGAAAGCAGGTATTGTCGGATTGCCCAATGTAGGAAAATCAACCTTGTTCAACTGTTTGTCCAATGCCAAGGCGCAGAGTGCAAACTTTCCTTTTTGTACGATTGAACCCAATGTGGGCGTGGTCAATGTGCCGGATCCGCGTATCAATAAACTCGAAGAACTCGTCAAGCCCGAGCGCGTTGTCATGGCCACGGTAGATATCGTAGACATCGCCGGTCTGGTCAAAGGCGCATCGAAAGGCGAGGGGCTTGGCAACCAATTTCTTGGAAACATCCGCGAATGCAATGCCATCATCCACGTGTTGCGCTGTTTTGACAATGACAATATTGTGCACGTTGACGGCAATGTAAACCCGATCCGCGATAAGGAAACCATCGACATCGAACTCCAGCTCAAAGATCTGGAAACCGTCGAAAAGCGCCTTGAAAAAGTGAGTCGCGCCGCTAAAACCGGCAACAAGGAAGCCCAGGTTGAACAAGGGTTGCTCAACCGCATCCGCGAAGCCCTTTTACAGGCAAAGTCTGCGCGTACGGTAACTCCGGCCGGTAACGACGAAGAAGCACTCATGGAGGATTTTCAGCTCATCACTACCAAGCCGGTTATGTACGTGTGCAACGTAGATGAAGGATCGGCGGTATCGGGCAATAAATATGTGGAGCAGGTACGCGAGATGGTCAAGGACGAAAACGCTGAGGTCATTGTGCTCGCCGTCGGGACAGAAGCAGACATCACCGAGCTCGAAACCTATGAAGAACGTCAAATGTTCCTCGAAGACCTCGGCCTTAAAGAACCGGGCGCATCGGTATTGATCCGGGCGGCGTATAAACTGCTCAGGCAGCAAACTTATTTCACGGCCGGCGTCAAGGAGGTGCGCGCCTGGACGATCAATATCGGCGATACCGCACCGCAGGCAGCAGGGGTGATCCACACCGATTTCGAAAAAGGCTTCATCCGCGCTGAGGTAATCGCTTTTGACGACTACGTGACCTACGGCACCGAGGCCAAGGTCAAGGAAGCCGGCAAATTGCGCGTGGAAGGGAAGGAATATGTGGTAAAAGATGGGGATGTGATGCATTTTAGGTTTAACGTTTAGTGTCGAACGTCGAATGTCGAACGTCGAATGAAAGAGAGTCTTAAAGTCGTAAAGTCATAAAGTCATAAAGTCTTAAAGTCATAAAGTCTTAAAGTCTTAAAGTCATAAAGTCGTAAAATCGTAAAAGTCGTAAAGACAGGCGAAGGGTGGAGGTCCGGACAGATGCAACGTTAAACTGCAAACCTTAAACTTTAAACCTGATGCAATTCAGCCGGGAAATAATCGTATCTTAGGCAAAACCAATTTCCATTGTCATGAAGATATTTGCCTTTTCCGGATCGAACAGTTCCACGTCCATAAACAAAAAACTCGTAAGCTACGCCGCATCGCTCTTTGCAAATGCCACGGTAGACCTTGCCAGCATGGCTGATTTTGACATGCCGCTTTTTGGGGTCGATCTGGAAAAGGAAATAGGGCAACATCCCGTCGCCCGGCAATTTCTTGACCGGATAGCTGCGGCCGATATCGTCCTGGCATCCCTTCCCGAAAACAACGGCAGTTATCCGGCCGCGTTCAAAAACGTGTTTGACTGGGCCTCGCGCATCGATGTCAAAGTATTTCAAGACAAGCCGATGCTGCTCATGGCCACGAGTCCTGGAAAACGCGGCGGCAAAAGCGTCCTGGAACACGCGCAATCCAACCTTGTGCGCTATGGTGCCGACATCCGCGCAGTATTTTCGCTGCCACAGTTCAATGAGAATTTCGACACCGGTCGCAACGTGATATCAAATGCAGAATTCGACCGGGAACTCCAAAAGATCATCGCCGAATTTAGCATCAGTTAACACTTCCTGGCAGGATTGTTGACCGATGGGGCGCGATGAAAAAACTGCAAATTTTTATCGCGTTGCTGCTGATGGTTTCAGCCGGCGCGTTTTCCCAAGATTACTCACGCGTAGACAACCTCGTAAGAACTTACCCCAAATCGTTCGGCAGTCCGCAAAATCTCGCCGAACGCATCAATCAGGATTTTTCGGCCGATACTGACAAAGTGCGCGCGGCCTATACCTGGATCGCGCTGCACATCAAGTATGACCTCAAAGCTTACCAATCGGGCGAAAGCATGATTGCTTATACTTATTCGAGTGAAGCAGACCGTTTGGCCAAAGAAAAAGCATACCGCGAAAAAACGGCGCAGAAAACGTTGCGCAGCCAAAAAGGCGTGTGTCAGGATTACTCGGCGTTGTTTCATTTGGTGTGCGATGGCATTGGCGTTAAGTGCATCGACATCGTAGGTACTTCCAAGGCGCATCCCGCACAGATCGGGAAGTTGCCCAAGGCCAGCGACCATCAGTGGAATGCGGTCAAGATCGGCAATGAATGGAAACTGATTGATGTGACATGGGCATCGGGCAGCGTTGACACGCAGTCGGGTAAATTCGTGCCGGACTTTAACGATGCCTACTTTTTTACGCAGCCCGAGGTTTTCTTCCTGAACCATTTTCCGGATGACAGCCGGCTTTTGATGATCGACCGGTCTGAACAGGATTTTGCCGCGCTTCCGCTGTATTACGGG
>JAEWLN010000075.1 GCA_023457535.1 Bacteroidota bacterium | reverse complement strand
CCATGTCACTGACGCCGTTTACCACGCAACAGCTGTTGCCGCAGGAGGAGAAACTTGAGATCGCAAGGCACAAAAGCGAGCTTTTTATCGGCATTCCAAAGGAAACCAGTTACCAGGAACGCCGCATTTGCCTGACGCCCGATGCGGTCAATTCGCTTACCTCGCACGGCCACCGCGTCATGATCGAAGCCGGCGCGGGCCTGAGTTCGAGCTATTGCGACAAAGAATACAGCGACGCCGGTGCGGAAATTACCGCCGATACGCAAAAGGTGCTCGCCTGCCCGATGCTGCTCAAGGTGGAGCCGCTGACGATGGAGGAAATCAAGCACGTCAAGCCTGGAACGGTGGTTTTGTCCGCGATACAACTCAAAACGCGCAAAAAGAAATACTTTGAGGAACTGGCCAAAAAGAAAATCACCGCGCTTGCATTCGAATACATCAAGGACGAAGACGGATCGTACCCGGCGGTCAAATCGCTCAGCGAAATTGCCGGCACTGCGTCGATCCTGGTTGCAGCCGAGCTCATGATCAACAACGAATTTGGAAAAGGACTGCTTTTTGGCAACATCACCGGCGTCCCTCCTACCGATGTGGTGATCCTTGGCGCGGGAACCGTTGGCGAATTTGCTGCCAAAACCGCGCTTGGTCTGGGTGCGCACGTAAAGGTATTCGACAATTCGATCACCAAGCTGCGACGGCTGCAAAACAATCTGAACCATCCGATCTTCACCTCGACGATACAACCCAAATCATTGCTCAAGGCGCTCAGGCGATGCGATGTGGCCATCGGGGCCATGCGCGGCAAAGACCGATGCCCTGTCGTAGTGACCGAAACCATGGTCGAACACATGAAACGCGGCGCCGTCGTGGTGGATGTCAGCATTGATACGGGCGGCTGTTTTGAAACGTCAGAAGTGACCACGCACGAAAAGCCCACGTTCATCAAACACAACGTCATCCATTATTGTGTGCCCAATATTCCGTCGCGGTATTCGAAAACCGCGTCGCTTTCCATCAGCAACATCCTGACGCCTTATCTGCTGGAAATCGCCGATGATGGCGGCATCGAAAATGCCATCCGGATGAACAAAGGACTCAAGAACGGCGTTTATCTGTATCACGGCATTCTGACCAACAAAGCCATTGGCGAATGGTTCGGACTTAACGACAGCGACATCAATTTGATTGTGTTTTAAGATCGGAAAGCCTACCTTTGCACCAAATTTCCGGACATGACCTTCAAATACCGTTTTGCCTACTATATGGGCGGCTTTACCATCGGACTCTTCTTCGTAGCACTGATGTGGAGCGGCAAAGACACGCGCTGCAACTATTTCCCGAACGCGCGCGTACTCAACGACCTGCGCAACAAACCGTTTCATTATTCTGAAAAAGCCTCGCAAATCCTGGCCGAACAGTGGATCGACACGGTGGACATCAAAAATACGCTCAAACACGGCGACGTCGATTTCAGCCGCAGCAATAAACCGGTGGGCAATGGAAAAACCTATACGGTAGAAGGAAAAACCCTCGGACAACAAGCCATCGAACTCGAGTTGGTAAACTATCCCGGAAAAGTATTGTTGCGGGATATTGTAAGGAAATGAGGTTTAAAGTTTAACGTTACGTTCGTTCGACGTTCGACATTCGACGTTCGACATTCGAGACTCACTCCCCCAACCGCTCCAAACGCGCCCGGTCGAGCACCGCGATCTTCTTTCCCGTGAGCGCGATCCAGCCGGCTTTGTTGAATTCGCTGAGCAGCCTGATGCAACTTTCCGTCGCCGTACCGATCATACTCGCCATTTCCTCGCGCGAGAGTTGTAGCTTAAGCGTTCCGTCCGGGTTTTTGCCAAAATTGTCCTCGAGATAGAGCAGCGTCAGCGCAAGTCGTTCCTTGACCGTTTTTTGCCCAAGCTGCACCATGATGTCGTCGGCTTCTTTCAGGTCTCCGCAAATGGTTTTCATGACATCCATCGAAAAGCGGTTGTTCTGGTTGAAAAACCCGAGAATTTCCGATTTGGGAATGAAACAAACCTCCATGTCTTCAAGCGCGACGGCTGAAAGATTGGCGGGCTCGTCGGAAATCATTGACCGCTGCCCGAGCAATTCGCCTTTTTTGACAAGATGAACAATCTGGTCACGCCCGTTTGAACTGAGCTTGGTCATTTTGCAAACGCCGTCCTTGACGCAAAATACGCCGCCGATCGTCTCGCCTTCGCTGAAAATCGTATCGCCTTTACGCACGATTTTAGAAGTTTTGCAATGGGCCATCCTGACCAGTTCATCCTTGGTAAGCGATTTCAACGAACTGAATTCGCGCACGATACATTGTTCACATTTGCTCATAACATTCCATTCGGGGGATTTTGCAAATTTAGCCAATCCACATGATATATGTCATGTTTTTCGCCAAATTCTCTGCGCAACTTTGCCCCAGGTAAATGAGCAATTATGGATACTCCCCAATGTTTTCATTGCGGGCTGGATATTCCACCAACACAGGTCATCGCATGGGACGGCAAATCATTTTGCTGCAACGGATGCCAAACGGTGTACGGGATTTTCAGCAGCAACGGACTAACTTCCTATTACGACCTCGAGCGGTCTCCGGGCGCCAGGCCGCTTGAAGATGCCAACAAGTACGACTTTTTGTCCAATGCGCAAATCGTTGGAAAATTACTCCAATTCGATGAAGGGAACCTGCAGATCGTATCGCTCAACATTCCGCACATCCATTGCAGTTCGTGCATCTGGATACTCGAAAATTTGCGCAAACTGCATCCGGGCATCACCGCATCGCAGGTCAACTTCCACGAAAAGTCGGTGCGGATCAGCTATCAAAAAGATCAGATCGCGCTCAAAGAAGTTGTCGGACTGCTGTGCCGCATCGGCTATGAGCCGTATATCTCGCTCGAACAATATGACCGCGACAAAAAGCCGGCTGACCATTCGCTGACCTATAAACTGGGCGTTGCCTTTTTTTGTTTTGGCAACATCATGCTGCTGTCGTTTCCGGAATATTTCGAAATAAAAGAATTCTGGCTCGACCAATACAAAGGTTTTTTCCGCGCGCTGATATTTGCTCTTGCGCTGCCTACATTTTTCTACTCTGCCAGCGGTTACTACACCGCGGCGTGGAAAAGCCTGCGTACCGGTATGCTCAATATCGAGATTCCGATTGCGCTCGGAATCGTGATCATGTTCATCAGAAGTGTGGCCGACATGCTGCTCGACCACGGTCCCGGGTTTTTCGACAGCCTCGCCGGACTGATCTTCTTTATGTTGCTCGGCAAATCGTTCCAATCCAAAACGTATCGGTTTTTGAGTTTTGAGCGCGATTACAAATCGTATTTTCCGGTGGCCGTCACGCGCCTGTCGGACCATCGCGAGGAAAATGTGCCGATTTATGAAATCGTCCCTGGCGACCGGCTGCTGATCCGCAACCAGGAACTCATTCCCGCCGACGGTATCCTGATGTCGGGCAATGCGGCCATCGATTATAGTTTTGTCAGCGGCGAATCGGTGCCGGTGGCCAAAAAATCGGGCGACAAACTTTTTGCCGGCGGAAGGCTCGTCGCGGCACCGATAGAAATGGAAGCGCTGCAATCGGTCTCGCAAAGTTATCTGACGCAACTATGGAGCAACGCCGTGTTTGAAAAACGCGCCAGCCGTCCGATACAATCGATTACCAACGCGATCAGCCACTATTTTACGCCGGTGCTGCTGCTGGTTGCCGTTGCCGGACTCATTTATTGGCTTTTTATCGATATCCACACGGCGTTCAATGTGTTCACGGCCGTGCTGATCGTGGCCTGCCCGTGCGCACTGGCGCTGACCGCACCGTTTACGCTCGGCAATGTACTGCGGCTGTACGGAAAGGCAAAATTATACCTTAAGGATGCCTCAGTGATCGAAAATCTTTCGCGCATCGATACGATCATTTTCGACAAAACCGGTACGATCACTTCAGGTCAGTCCGATATCGAATACCGCGGCGCAAGGCTGTCAAATCGACAGTTGCAAGCCATCCGCACGGCCGTTCGCGCGTCGAATCATCCGTTGAGCCGTCTGCTGTACCGCCATTTGCCCGAATCCGATCTGCTTGCGATGGAAGCATTTGAAGAACGCGCCGGCCAAGGCATACTGGCACGCATCGACGGCAATGACCTGCGCATCGGATCGGCCTCGTTTGTGGGTGCCATGCAGGACAAAAATCTGCTCCAGACCCATGTGCATCTGAGCATCAACGGCGTGGTCGTAGGTAAATATGCGTTTCACAACCATTACCGCGACGCACTGGATACGGTATTTCAAAAACTCGGGCAGCGCTATACGATCAAAGTGCTGTCCGGCGACAACGAAGGGGAACGCAATGCGCTTGAAAAATTACTGCCGGCCGGAACCCAAATGGCCTTCAACCAAAAACCCGATCAGAAACTTGAATTCATCAAACGCCTGCAGCTCCAGGGCCACAAAGTACTCATGGTGGGCGACGGACTCAACGACGCCGGTGCGCTCGCCCAAAGCGATGTGGGCATCGTGATCTCTGAAAACGTCAATGTGTTCTCTCCGGCTTGCGACGGTATCCTGGACGCATCGCAGTTCAGCAAATTGCCAGAATTCATGCGCGTTTCCCATAAAGCGATGCTGACCATAAGGTGGAGTTTTGCGCTGTCGTTGTTGTACAATGTCGTCGGGCTTACGTTTGCGCTCACGGGCAACCTCGCCCCGCTTGTGGCTGCGATTATTATGCCGTTGAGTACCGTGACGATCATCGGTTTTGTGACCGTAATGAGCAATTTTTTTGCGCATCGGTACAAAATAACCCTACAAAATCCAAAGCATGACAAATATCATGGTTTGGCCCAGTTGGGCAAAGTAATTTTGGACCAGAAACCCGAGGTATGAGTGTCATGTATCTTTTAATCCCGATCAGCATCGCCGTGGCGATCGGCTTTTTCGCGGCTTTTGTGCGCGCGGTGCGGAATGGGCAGTTTGAGGACGACTACACGCCGTCGGTGCGCATGCTCTTTGACGACGAACTCCGCCAAACTGAAAACGAAACCGAATCCAACAAACAGATTTAATATGGAAATGCAGCAATTCTACTACGACAACAAAATTGTCAAAAAATTCATCTATGCCACGATTGCCTTTGGCGTGATCGGGATGGCCGTGGGGCTTGTGCTCGCGCTGCTGTTCCTGTTTCCGAACCTTACCGATGGCATCCCGTTCCTGAGTTTCGGCCGACTGCGTCCTTTGCACACCAACGCGGTGATCTTCGCCTTTGTGGGCAACGCGATGTTTGCGGGCATTTATTATTCGATGCAGCGCCTGCTTAAAACGCGCATGTTCAGTGACGTGCTGAGCAACATCCACTTTTGGGGCTGGCAACTGATCATTCTGGCCGCTGCGGTGTCACTTCCGATGGGTTTTACGTCGTCCAAAGAATACGCCGAGCTCGAATGGCCGATCGACGTTGCGATCGCACTGATCTGGGTGGTGTTTGGCATTAACATGATCGGAACCATTTTACGCCGTCGCGAGCGCCATTTGTATGTTGCGATCTGGTTTTACCTGGCCACGTTTGTGACCGTAGCGGTGCTGCACATTTTCAACAGCATTGCGCTGCCCGTCTCCGGGATGAAAAGCTATTCGGTCTATGCCGGTGTGCAGGACGCGCTGGTGCAATGGTGGTACGGACACAATGCCGTTGCATTCTTTTTGACCACGCCGTTCCTGGGACTGATGTATTATTTTGTGCCAAAGGCCGCTAACCGTCCGGTGTATTCGTACCGGTTGTCGATCATCCACTTTTGGTC
>JAEWLN010000074.1 GCA_023457535.1 Bacteroidota bacterium | reverse complement strand
AGGCCGGACCTCGATCGTAACGGTGCCGTCTGCCGGAACGACCACACTAAACCAAACGTCGCCTCCAAACCCAAATGTACCACACGTTGGGGCAGGTGCGCCAATGGATGTCGTGGCCGAAACATTGGTCGCCACAACGGCATATTGCTCAAAATTGGCTCCGGGCGTCAATGCTGTGGCGGTCGGGCAATCGTCATTGGCCACGCCCTCCGGCATAGTAGTAAAATCAAATGGCCCGGCCCATTGGCTGACCTGTCCCTCGGCGCAATTGGCGCGGACGTAAAATTCATAACCTGTAAATGGGTCAAGTCCCGATACGGGCAAACCGATCTGCACATTCGGATGTGTGGCCGTATCAGATGGAGCTTCGCCGCCATGAACGGTCAGATACACGTCCCAGCTAATATTTCCGCAACCGTATTCCCAGCTTAGCAACGCCGAATTTGAATTGACGTTGTCTACGGCAAGCCCCGCCGGTCTCTGGCAGCCCGTCGCAGGAGCAACAGTAATATCGTAGTCTTCCGTTTCGCCATAGCCATAATTGGCGCACGGGCTCAGGGTTTGCGCGCTGTTGTTGAAAACGTCGCGAATGCGCATGCGATGCACGCCCGGCGGAATGAGACAGCTAATGTTGAGTGGAAAAGTACCGGTGCCGCCGCTTGCAATCGAACCCTGGGTGTATCCTACCTTTTCTGAATCGGCGAATTGGCCGTCGTCGTTGGAATCAATCCAAACCGCCACCTGCTGTTGCCCGAAAGTGCCCACAGTGATTGATATGTTATAAGTAGACCCCGCCTGCAAAACGGCCGTATGATTGGGCGCTCCGGTGTAATAAGTATAAGAAGGCCCGGACGGATCAACGCCCGAGAAATTAGACAATGTCGTTCCTTCAATTACGACATTGGAAATCAAATCGCCGTCGGTGACGCCATTGTCATAAGTGGGAATGCAATAACAGGCCGTTGGAAGATTCTGGACGACCTGTACCGGAATGCTCGGAGTCGATTCTGTGCCGCAACGCACAAGACATCTGTAATACGTCGATGCGGTCTGCGATCCCGTATAGCTGTCAAGTGTCTGGTTTGGGATATCGGTAAACGCAATACCGTCGGACGAGGATTGCCATTGGTACGTAATCCCGGAAGTGGTCTGCTGGTTTTCGATCGTCAGCGTAAAGGACACATCGTTGCAAACCGATGCCAGGCTCGAAAGGGTGGCTCCCGGAACCGGCGCACCGGCGCAAGGCAAAGGCGGTGTAAATGTCAGTTTGCGACCGATCACCGACGCAATATTTGCTATCGTATTATTGGCCGTAACTGAGGATGCCGTCGCCGATATGCCCGGGGTCACACTCAAAAAAGTACCTTGTACAGCCAATCCGACAGAGGCAGTCGGGTTGTTGCCCGGAACCATGTTGCCGTAAATAAATTCAATGACGTTGGTCGTTTCATGCAAGCGTACTTTAAACGATCCTGAAGCGGCCTGATTGGCCGCCCCATTGGTAGAAATATGAATGTCGGCCCAATCCACCTCGAGAAGGCGATTGGGTGCCTGACCAGAGGTGAGGTACGAGATCACGCCCTGCGCGCCGCGGTTGTGATCGTCCCAGTAAGGTGCGATGATGGGTGCCTGTGGCGAATTGTCGTTCAGTATATTTACCCATGATTGCGCGCCAATTGCATCATTGAGCCGGATAAACCCATTGGTACTGATGCTGAAAGTGAGGTAATCGGTACCGCCGAAATTAAAATTGAAGCCGATCGGGAGTGCGTTTTGCGCTCCGTCATCGCCGGAAGCCGTGCTGATGTTGCCTGTCAGCGGCCCATAGGTTTGCGCGTCCTGCGTCATGACATAACCCGAGACCTGCGCGCGGACAGCCCCCAGGCAAAGTAGCGATAAAATTAAAAAGGTAGTTTTTTTCATACAGTGGTTGGTTAAATTGCATTGTAAAGTACTAAAAAAAGTAATGCGCAAAATACCCTAAAATAAAAAAAGCCATCTTTACGAAGATGGCTTTGAATTAAAATGAAGAATTTATTGTTTAACGACTTTGATCGTTTTCACGCCTTGGTCGGCATTGACTTTTACCAGATAAGTCCCTGATGGCAAAAGCGCCATATCCACGCGGGCTTCGCGCGCATTGACCGATTGGCCCAACACCTGTTGCCCTACCAGATTAAACACGGCAATCGTCGTGATATCGGATGGGAAGGCGATGTTCAATTGGTCATTGACAGGGTTCGGATAATAAACGAGTTGCGACATCTCAAATTGATTTGTTGCAAGGTTCGGGTCAGTAACGCGAAGTGTGAACGTCCCTTGCTCTACTGCGCTGCTCCACACTTGTACGTAATAGGTCAAACCGGCCTCGAGTGTAGCGAGCGATTCCGTAGTTCCACTCGTAAGATTGGTGTTGCACGTAGCGGGAATGGCGGTCAGAGCGTCGCAAGAGCCGCTGTAAATCGCAAAGTTGGCCGACGTCATCGTACCCGGCATAACAAATACATCTGCCGTAGCCGATGTCGCTTGGAATGAAAACCAAACGTCCTGAATCGTTCCAAACAAATCACAACTTGGCTGCGTGGTCGCCGAATCGCCAAACGAGTTGTCCGACGAAACATCAATACCGTCTACCGGTACGTTCAAAGCAGTAGCGCAACTTTGGTTCTCTACTGCCGGCGGCGTGGCATCGGCGCAGGTTACTTCCAGCGTAAACGGGCCCGTACTGGTTGGATTGTAGCCTTCTACGGTAATATAATACGTTGTGGTTCCATCCGAAGGGAATGTCAGATACGATTGGGTAGTGTTACCGCATCCGTCGTCGTTGCCCGCAACATACGTCAGGGCTCCGCTGGATCCGGTATAAACGATTACCGAGGTGTCATAATCTGAATCGCAAAGACTCAATGTCACCGTTTGCGCCACACCCGATCCGGTGTAACTGTACCACAGGTTTGGCGCATCAAGGTCTACGCTGCCGCCGTCGGGCGCATCATCCTCGTCCAAACTGGCAATGCTTGTATCGCTGCTGTAAAATCCGTCACAGGAAACGGCAATAGCCCCGGAAAAATCATCATTGGCCGGCCCGTTCACTGTCAATACGCCGCTGATGTAGGTCGTACCGTTCCAGATGCCGCCGAACTCGCCACCGGCATCAATACCACCGTACACATACCCGCCAGCGTTGAGCCTGTAACGGTAAGCGTAATAATACGTACCCGGAATAAGGTTGCCGCCTATTTCGGCCATGTACTCGTCGTTGTTGCTTATGTGTGCCGCATTGTGTGTGGCTTCTTCCCAGTAACTCCATGTCGCCGGATCGGTATTGGCATCATTCAGTCCGATCCATACCTGAATACCCGCGGCCTGTCCGCTCAAACCAGGCTCCACGTCGGTCAGACCAGGCTCATACACCTGACCATATACGGTCACATTGCTCAAAGCCTCTACAGTGGCAGTCGCGGGCCACTGCAGGTTCGCGAAATCCGGCGCATCGGCAGACGGCACGCCGCAAATTACATTGCGCGACCTGAAATCGGTACTGGCCCCACAACCGGAATCGGTATGAATGTAGAACCGCACCTCACCGTCGATGGTTGAAACCCACGTAAGCGGACCGGGGCCAAAAGCCGCTGCGGTCAGGCCGCCATCGGTACTGATCGTTACGAAATCGGCAGGCTCCGAACTCGAGAAAATATAGGTCTGGCCCAACGTCACATTGACGTTTGAATATTCACTGGCGTAACCCAGCGTGGTAATGTTCTGAATTTCGACGCCGTCGCAGACCGTGGGGGTAAACGTCGAGCCCGGATACAATCCGTTTTCGGCATTCAGGCATTGTGCATGCGAATGCCATGCGGGAAAGCCAGTCATCGCCAGGAGCAAGACCGCCTTCCATTGGGTAATTTTTTTCATGTGTCAGTTATTTAGGTTAATGATTTAAAGTTATTAAAAAAAAGTTAAAACCAACCAAAAGACATAAAAAAAACCACCTTTTCAGGTGGTTTTCAATTCAATAGCGGTATAAAGCTTATTGCTTGAGGATTTTTACCGATTGTACTTCATCGTTTGAAGTCAATTTAACGATATAACTTCCGGCAGTAAGCGATGACAAATCTATTTGCGCATTTTTAGCGTTTACCGCTTTAGTCAATACCTGTTGACCGAGCAAATTGAATACGGCAATGCTGTCGATCGTGTTGTCGTAAGAAACATTCCACACGTTGGCCACAGGGTTAGGATAAGCGCGGAAATTTGCACCGCTGAAAGATTTCGTAGCCAAAGTTTCAGAGATTTCGAGTACAAAAGGACCTTCCGGTTCATCTGAACTGGCATAGTTGCCTACGTTAACATAGTAAGTAGTGCCTGCTACTGAAACAATCGTCAGGACTTCGTCTCCACCCTCAGCGCTGTTGTCCACGTTATCTACGCAAACCAACTGACCGCAAACACCAGCGTAAACACCGATGGCAGGATCCCATCCTTCCGGAGCGCCTGCTACGATCGTAAACTCGTTGCCTGTGCCTGTAAATGTATACCATGCACCGTCATTCATAGTAGTGCCGTCGCAGTCGATAGAACCCTCATTATTGGTCGCACCTGTAGCGTCGAGCGCTTCAGTGTACGGGAATGTCGTTACTGCTGTTGCAGTAGCACAAGAATCATTGTTGATAGGAGTTGGCGCAACGCCTGCTTCAACGACAAGCGTAAACAAGCCTTCTGCTTCGCTTCCACCTGAGAAACCTCCGTAGTGGCCCACGTTGATATAATACGTAGCTCCTTGTGTTGTAGCGTTGATCAAAACCGATTCGCCGCCTCCCGTGCCGCCATTGTCTGATTGGTCGACACACTCGAAAGCACCGCATGAACCAATGTATACGCCCAATTCAGGATCCCATCCCAAAACGTCGATCAATTCTACCGATACTGCACCGCCTGTACCTGTAAAAGTGTACCATACGCCGTCGTTCATTCCCGAGCAAACATTGATTACGCCGTCAGCAACAGAAGCTGTCGCGTTCAAAGTCGTGGTATAAGGCAATGATGAAATTGCTGTAGCCGTTGCGCAAGTTTCATTTTCCAACGGTGCTGGTGGCACAAATCCATCGATGGTCAGTGTGAACGGGCCTTCTGCGTTGATTCCGCCCGAAGATCCTGAGTAGTGGCCAATATTCACATAATAGGTCACACCTGCCTCAGTAGGAACAACAACGACTTCGCCACCGCCGGTTCCGCCCTGGTCGTTCTGGTCAACACAAACGAATTGACCGCATGATCCGGTATAAACACCCAATTCAGGGTCCCATCCAATTACATTTGACAACTGCACCTGTACTTCGTTGCCGGTACCTTCAAAAGTATACCATACACCGTCGTTCATGCCTGAACATACATTGATGATCCCATCGGCAGTTGCAGCTGATGCATCCTGTGTAACGACATATGGGAAAGCTCCTGCTGCAATCGCTGTGGCACAAGAATCATTTTCCGGAACGGGCGCCGAAGTCGTAAAGGAATAAGTCGCCCAATTACCGAACGAAGAACCGCAGCTGCTTCTTACGTGCAAATAGTAAGTGGTCGAGGCAGTCAGTCCGGAAGCCAGGTAAGTAGTGTCGCCCGTAGGTGTTCCGGCTCCGGCAGGGTTCGCCTGTGTCTGATCGAGCACATACTCGTACCCTTCCACACCAACGAGTTCGTTCCATGCCAAAGTAGCTGACTGGTCCGTTACGTTATTCGCAATGAGCCCAGTAGCCAACGGACAGGCAGCAGAAACGATTGTAGGAGAATTAAAGCAAAATCCGTAGGCATATCCTGCACCTTCCAAATCGTCATCATATGCAATTCTATATCTGAATCCTGCGAGCTGTTCAGGTGTAAAATTGGCAATACTGAGTGCAGGTGACGTATACGTTACTTTAGGTAGGTTACAAAAATTGTCCGTCACTGAGGTTCCTGTACCGGCCAGCAGTGGTCCGGGCCATCCTACCCAAACCCCGGCAGTAGCATCCCAGTATTGGAATTGCAGGGCATCATAGAGAAAGTAATAGCCGTAGTTGACGGTAATACTAATGTTTTTCTCGTTTGCGTTGAATGCGGGCGTGAGGTCGATAACAGGAGATTCAGCTGCGATGTTATCGTCGCTTGAGCTGCCTGCATCGTCATCGTCAAATGCAAAACTGGAGGTAGTTCTGGGGTCAGACTCGAACGCACTCGCAATCGGGTTGAACGTTCCGGTAATTGACCATGCCGGATTGGGCCAACCGGCAGATTGGTTTAAGGTTTGGGCGTCGCTCTGGCCCCAAAATGCCAGAAATGCCGCCGCCATGTAAAATTTCTTCATGGTTAAGGTTGTTAAGTTTATAATGTCCGCTAAGTTAACAAAACCCTACCCTTATAACAATAATTTAACAGCCAAAAAAATGTTAAGAACGCAATAATGACGGGCCGTTTAAATGGTTTTTATAGCAAAAGAAACGCTAAAGTACTGAGACACAAATATGTAAGAAAAATACCCTTTATCGGATAAAATTAAATAAAGTCTTTTCTTGTTAAAATCCCTTCTATCAAACAATATTGTTTCATGACCCATTCCTACCACAAGTCGTTGAGATGTTGCAAAAAAAAAAACCGCGGAAGACGATCCGCGGTTATCATTACTGTGCGATGCTCGGCACCTGCACCATCTCATCGGTGTCTGCTTTGTAATCCACCGGATCCAGCTCGAAACCGAACAGTTGGTAAAAATCCTTTTTATAACCTTCCAAATCGCCGATTTCGTGAAGGTTTTCAGTGGTTGCGCGCTGCCACAACTCGGCTACTTCGGCCTGGATGTCTTCGCGCATTTCAAGGTCGTCGATGCGGATACGCCCTTGGTCATCGGTGGGAACTTCCTTGCCGGTAAATAATTTTTCCGCGTAAAGACGTTGAATTTGCTCAATGGTACCTTCGTGCACGCCCTGTTCTTTCATGATTTTATACAACAGCGATATATACAGCGGAATAACCGGTATGGCGCTACTGGCCTGCGTTACAAGTGCTTTATTGACCGATACGTAAGCTTTTCCGCCCAAATCTTTGAGTGTGTCAGAAATCTCGAACGCTGTGGCCTCAAGGTGGTCTTTGGCCCGTCCGATTGTTCCTTTTCGATATACCGGCTCGGTGAGCGCGGGTCCGATGTAAGAATACGCAACAGTCAACGCGCCCTGCTCGAGTACGCCGGCGGCCTTTAAAGCATCGATCCACATGGCCCAATCCTCGCCTCCCATCACCACGACTGTATTGTCGATATCCTCATCATTGGCCGGCTGAATGGAAATCTCGGAAACCTTTCCGGTATGGAAATCGACCGTTTTATTGGTGTATACCTCGCCAATTGGCTTGAGCGCTGAACGGTACATTACGCCTGATTTTGGATGTGTCCGCACAGGCGATGCCAAGCTGTACACCACAAGATCGACCTTTCCAAGGTCCTTTTTGATCATATCGATGGTTTGCTGCTTGACTTCATCGGAAAACGCGTCACCGTTGATGCTCTTGGCGTACAGTCCGGCCTGGTGCGCCACTTTTTCAAATGCAGCAGAATTGTACCAGCCCGGCGAAGCGGTTTTGCCTTCCATAGGCGGCTTTTCAAAAAACACTCCGATCGTGGCTGCATCCGAGCCAAACGCACTCGTAATCCGCGAGGCGAGTCCAAAACCGGTCGATGCCCCGATCACAAGTACTTTTTTGGCGCCGTTGATGGCACCTTTGGATTTGACATAATCGATTTGGTTCCTGACACTTTGCTCCGCGCCGCCCGGATGTGCGGTCAGGCAAATGAATCCCCTCATTCTTGGTTCAATGATCATAAAAATTGGTTTAGTTGGCGTACATGCCGCTTTACAAATAACACCCAAAAATAGGGCATATTTTTCAGTTCAACAAAGCTTTTGCGTGATTTATCGCCGAATCTGAAAGTGCCGATCCGGACAGCATTTGCGCTATTTCGATCACGCGCGCCTCGCGGTCGAGACGTTTAAGGTGCGTTTGGGTTTGCGCTTCGTCTGAGGTTTTGAATACTTTAAAATGGTCGTCGCCTTTGGCTGCGATCTGTGGCAGGTGCGTGATGGCAAAAACCTGCATCTGTTGGCTCATTTCGCGCATGATTTCACCCATTTTGTCGGCTATCTCGCCTGAAACGCCTGTGTCTATTTCGTCAAAAATAATCGTCGGCAGTTGGGCGTACCGCGCAAGAATGGATTTGGTAGCCAGCATGATCCGCGACAGCTCCCCGCCCGAAGCCACTTTCCTGAGCAAGCCGAAAGACCCTCCTTTGTTGGCCGAGAACAAAAATTCGAGCTCATCTTTGCCATTGGCCCCATAATTTTCAACCGGTCTGACGTCAATCTGGAACCGCGCATTGGGCATGCCCAGCAGCGTCAGGATTGAAGACCATTCCGATACGAGTTTCGGGACCGCCTGGACCCGGTTCTCACGGATCTTCGAGGCCAGTTCGTCAAGTTCGCTTTGACTTTGACCGATGCGTGTGGTGCGTGCCGCAATGTCTGTTTCGAGCGCGGTCACAGACACCGCCTTTTGATCCAGCGCTGTTTGTATGTCGAGCAATTCGGCCACCGTAGCTACCTGGTGCTTCTTTTGGAGATTGTAAATGAGCTGCAATTTCTGGCTTACGCGTTCCAGTTCTTCAGGATCCTGAACCAGTCGGTCATCGAGGGCTTGCAGTTCGGAAACAACATCGTCGAGTTCGATGGCAACGCTGCTGAGCCTTTCGTACAACATTTTGTAAGCGGTGGAAAACCCGGAAATGCGCTGCAAAGCCTGCCTGATCTCGCGCAAATGCGGCAATACGCCCATTTGTTCATCTTGCGCGACGGCCAGCGAACGCTCGAGATTTTCGCGGATGAGTTCCACATGGCTCAACTGTTCGTGCGCTGATTCGAGCTGTTGCTGTTCGTCGGGTTTGAGCTGTGCGGCCAGCAATTCTTCGAGCAAAAAATTGTTGTAGTCCTGCTCTTTGACGATTTGCTGCAACTGCCCTTCGAGCGCCTGCAACGCCGCCCGGTCTTTCCGGAACGCCTTGAGTTGCGCGGTGTATGCCTCAAGCAAGGCTTTGTTTGCTGCCATCGCATCGATGATCCTGAACTGGAAATCGTCCTCACCCAATTCGCGCGTTTGGTGCTGCGAGTGAATGTCGATGAGCCGTTCGCCCAATTCCTGCAACTGCTGCAGATTCACAGGCGTATCGTTGACAAATGCCCGCGATTTGCCCGATGGCAGGATTTCGCGGCGTACAATGGTCTGGTCTTCGTAATCGAGGTCATTGGCCTGGAAAAAAGCCAACAACTGGTATCGGTCAATTTTAAAATGGGCTTCGATGACGCACTTTTCCTGCTTGTTTTTGAGCGAACCCAAATCCGCGCGTTTGCCCAACACAAGACCCAGCGCACCGAGTAGAATGGACTTTCCCGCGCCCGTTTCACCGGTAATGATCGAAAAACCGCCCGAAAAATCGATGGACAACTTGTCGATCAGCGCAAAATTATGGATGGAAAGCGCAGTAATCATAGCAACGTACTTAAAATTTAATGCTGGCCCACTTGGCTGAATTCAGCGGCGACACGCGGTTGAGCGTGTCCACGAGATCGTTGATGTTGATTTTGGGTCCGCCCGAGAAAATCGAGACAATCTCGTCGGCTTTTGCGTCAAAAAACGTACGCGCGATAAGCGAATTGGGCCGTACCGAATGGATTTCAGCCAATTTAAGAATGGCGTTTTTGATGTTTTCCTTGCCTAGCTTCGGGTCGCGGTTCATCACGTCGAGCCCTTGAAAATGGTACATGTACATCGCCTCGCGGTACGGTTTGTACGTTTCGGCAAGCATATCGTTGATCAGGAAAAACCGGTTGGCGTTGGTCTCACTGCCACTCCAGCCTTTGTATCCGCCCGATTGCGCGATACTGACGATTTCCCGTGCGGTTTCCAGATAGCTCGTTCCGCCTTCAGGGGAAAATGTATCGGCATCCATCCCGATGATCAGAAAACAGTAGTAAGAGACCACTGAAATCAAGTTCGAATCAAACACGGCAGGGTTGAAAATCAGGTTCTGGAATTCGTTGTATTCGAAATTGAAATCTTTGTCGTTGGTGTTCAGGATGGCCGATGAATACGTCGAATTGTACGACGGACGCGAAGCGCCCACCTGGATTGTGGCTGTAAACGCATTGCCCGCCTGTCCGGACACATTGATGAACATCGAGCAGTTGATGCGCTCGTTGGGCTTGTACCCCTGCCCGGTCCAATCGGTTTTGTTGATGTAATCGCTAAGGGCTTTTTGCAGCGTTTTGAACACTTGCTGATTGGTGCCACCCACCTGCTCGGCATTGACCGTCACGGTGCAATTCAATTCCTGCGCCTGGGCAAAACCAAACACGAGAAGCATCAGAAAACTAAGGATTTTAGGCATAATGTGCAATTACTTTTTGGATGATCGCCGCCGCCACGGCCTCTTTGGACTGCAACGGCAACGGTTCTGTATTGAAATGTTTGTCGATAAAGGTAATTTTATTTGTCGACTTTCCAAAACCTGCGCCTTCATCATTGAGCGAATTGAGCACGATCAGGTCGAGGTTCTTCTTGGCAATCTTGGCCTTTGCGTGTTCCATTTCGTTTTCGGTCTCCAGCGCAAAGCCGATCAGCAGCTGATTTTGCTTGACCTGCCCCATCGAGGCCAGAATATCGGTGGTTTTTTCGAGCGCAATGACCAGCTCATTTTCCGATTTCTTGATTTTTTGCGGCGCGATGTGCTTCGGACGGTAATCCGCTACGGCAGCCGCTGCGATCGCTACATCGCAAGTGGCAAAATGCGCGTGGCACGCCTGGTGCATTTGTTCCGCCGATTCCACGCCAATGACTTCGATTGCGCTGTTGTTGACTTTCAGGTGCGTCGGCCCGGAAATCAAAATGACCTGCGCGCCTTGACCGGCCGCAGCCTGGGCAATATCATACCCCATTTTGCCCGACGAGTGGTTGCCTATAAAACGCACCGGATCGATGGCTTCGTATGTAGGACCTGCCGTCACCAGAATTTTTTTTCCTTTGAGCGGCAGTTTGGAAAGCAGGTCGGCTTCGAGAAAAGCGAGGATGTTTTCCGGTTCGGCCATACGCCCTTCGCCCGATAATCCGCTTGCGAGTTCGCCCGATTCGGCCGGAATCATCACGTTGCCATATTGCTGCAGCGCGCGAAAACTGTCGAGGGTGGACGGGTGTTTATACATGTCGAGGTCCATCGCCGGGGCAAAATATACCGGACATTTGGCCGACAGGTACGTCGCGATCAATAAATTATCGGCATTGCCTGCCGCCATTTTGGAAAGCGTGTTGGCCGTCGCGGGCGCCACCAGCATCAAATCTGCCCAAAGACCGAGTTCGACGTGATTGTTCCACAGCGCATTTTCATCCTGATCGTCGTAAAACGCAGAATGGACCGGATTTTTGGACAGCGTGGACAATGTGAGTGGCGTGACAAAATCCTTCGAAGCCGGCGTCATGATCACTTGGACCTCGGCGCCGGCTTTGATGAAAAGTCTCACAAGCGATGCAGTTTTGTATGCGGCAATGCCACCGGAAATCCCGAGCAATATTTTCTTACCGCTTAAAACCGACATTGTATTATTTGGTTGTATCCCTGTAGTAGATTTTACCGTCGAGCCACTCCTGCACGGCCAGTGCATGCGGCTTTGGCAATTTCTCATAGAATTTCGACACCTCGATCTGCTCCTTGTTTTCGAAAACCTCTTCGAGGCTGTCGTTATAGGTAGCAAACTCCTCGAGCTTCTCGGTCAGTTCCTTTTTGATCTCGGAATTGATCTGGTTTGCCCGTTTGGCCATAATCGTGATCGCTTCGTAAATGTTTCCGGTAGATTGCTCGATGTTCGTCTTATTGTACGTTACCGTGTTTACCGGAGCATTCGTCTTCTTTAAATCCATGATTATTGTTGTTTATGATATTGTTGTAAATCTTTTTCAATACGCGCAAGCTTTTGGTCTGCATCGGCTTTGCGCTTGGTTTCGCCGTTGAATTTCATTAAATTGGCGTGTGCGACCTTGGCGTTGTTGAGCCGCTCCTCCATTTTCGACGGCACGCTGTTGATGGCCAACTGGTACGCCGAATCGAACTTATAATACAGCGCTTCTTCCTTGTAAGGCGTTCCGGGGAAATCGGCGATAAAATTGTCGAGCGCAACCAGTGCCGCTTTGTAATCCGATATGGTGTTGTACTGACGCGCGATCTCAAAGGCCTTTTTCTCGAGCTTATCGGTCAGGATCTTAAGTGCAGCATTGGCATCGGCGAAAAATTCTGAATTGGGATAAGCATCGATAAAATTCTGCAATTTACCGATCGCCTTGACCGTATCTCCCTGGTCCAGACTGTACACCGGCGATAATTCCGAATAACTTTTAGCCCCTAAATATGCGGCTTGTTCGACTTTTTCGCTCTTTGGATATGCCGATACAAAACTCTCGAACTGATAACCGGCAAGGTAATATTGCTCTGTGTTGTAATACGACATCGCAAACAAATAGAACATCTTTTCGGCTTGCGGTTTACCGCGATACGCCGGCGCAATCTGCTCAAAAAGGCGGATGGCTTTGGCAAATTTGCCTTTGTCGTACTGCCTTACCGCTTCATTGAACTTGACGCCCGCGTCCTCAGATTTTATGGCTTTTTGGTACGGGCTGCACGAGGCAACGGCAAACGCGATGAGCAATACAGATAAAAATCTCTTCATTATGGTGGTGGTTTCGCTGATTTTACACGGCCTTTCGCCCAGAGAAAACCAACGGCAAATTTAGTTATTAATTGCAGATTACAAAATTATTTTTTACACGTCGGTCCGCCTCCGAAGTTTAACGTTCAAAAGCTTAAAGTTGAACCGCAGCGATCAGTGGGCGTTGGTGAAATCGCGCAATCTGCCCGCGAGGTTTTCCTCTACATTGACCAGCGGCAGACGCACCGTGTTCTCAGAAAGCCCCAGCGTTTTAAATACTTCTTTGATACCGCCCGGATTGCCCTGTTCAAAAATCATGTCGATCGCATCGGCCAGTTCGTAATGCAATGCATAGGCCGGGTCTACTTTGCGTTCGAGCCCCAGGCGCACCATATCGGAGAATTTTCTCGGAAAACCTTCAGCAATGACAGAAATCACGCCGCTTCCACCGGCAAGGACCATCGGCAAGGTGATCATGTCGTCGCCGGAAATGACCAGAAAATCCTTTGGTTTGCGCGCAATGAGCTTCATCGCCTGGACAATATCCCCGGCAGCTTCCTTAATACCGATGATGTTGCTGAAATCGCTGGCCAACCGCAGCACGGTAGATGGCAGCATGTTGCTGGAAGTACGGCCCGGCACGTTGTATAAAATTACCGGAACAGGCGATGCCTCGGCGACAGCTTTAAAATGCTGGTAAATACCTTCCTGTGTGGGTTTGTTATAATAAGGCGACACCGACAAAACAGCTGCAAACGCAGACAAATCGCGCGTTTTGAGTTCTTCTACCACTTCTGCCGTATTGTTCCCTCCTACGCCAAGCACCATCGGGAGTTGGCCGTTGTTGGCCGCCGCAACGGTTTGGATGACGAGTTCCTTTTCCTGTTTGTCCAATGTGGCCGATTCTGCCGTGGTGCCAAGCACAACGAGGTAATCGATGCCGTTGTCGATCTGGAAACGCACAATGCGCCCGAGCGCCTGGGTATCTACCGAGAAATCTTTCTTGAAAGGCGTGACCAGCGCAACGCCGGTACCGATAAGATTTTGCATGTTATATCTTGTTTAGTATTTTAAGGTATTTGAACAGTTCCCCGACAAACACCTGGTAATTCTCTGCAGCGGTGTCGATCATGAAATGGTTGAGTTTTTTGTCGATCGATGCGAACCCCACTTTGAACCTCGCTCTGGACGAATGGGTCACCAGCAATAAGGCAGGCTTTTCTGTATCGTAATAACTGATCAGCAGATCGAACTTTTGCGAAATAAAATCTTTTACTTCTGAATTGCTGAACGTGGCTTGCCAGCTTAAATCGCGGTGGCTGAAAACCGGATAGTCGAAACGTTGGCTTTTTTTAATTTTATCTTTGAAAACCAACACGTTAATATTGGCTGGTTCAATTCCTCGTTCAACCAACTCGTTCACAAGCGATTCGCGTTCGTAAAAATACGTTTCATCGAATACGATCCCAACGGTTTGAACGTTTTGCGACGCGGCGTCCGGCCTGGCATTATCAAGATTCTTCTTAACGATTTTTTGGGTAAAAAAATTCTTGATGTAATTTAAAAACATACTACTTTTACTTGGCAAACAAATTTAGACAAATCGTCGCATTTTTGGATGGTAAAACTAAAAAAGTATAGGGTTCGGCTCAAGCATTTTGTTTTATTCTTAACATTTGCATCGGTCGCAGCCTGCGGTACGCAAAAACAGCAAGTTGCGCGTATTGAAGGCAGGGAAATTCAAATCTCCGGGCAGGTCGGGCAATCGGAAAAGGTCGATGCATTTATCGAACCTTACCGCCAAAAGGTAGATCGCGATCTGAACACCGTTCTGGCCTACGCGCCGCAAACACTCGACAAAAACGGGCAATGGCAAACTACAATGGGCAATATGTTCTCCGATGTTGCGCGCCAGTACGGCAGCCGCTTATTTTTAAAGCGCGAAGGCAAACCGATCGACATTGTAATGCTCAACAACGGCGGGATCCGCACGATTATCCCAAAAGGCGATGTAACGACCAGGACCGCATTTGAAATCATGCCGTTCGAAAACAGCATGGTGGTTTGTGCGATGCGCGGCACGGTGGTCAACGAGCTCGTCCGGTACATTATCACAGAGCGCAAGCCGCATCCTTTAAGCGGGCTGACTTTTACGATAGGCAAAAGCGGAGCGGCCCGGAATATACTGGTCAACGGCCAACCGCTACAGGAAGACCAGCTGTATTACGTGGGAACAAACGATTATTTATACAGTGGCGGCGACAACATGACGTTTTTCAAAAAATCAGAGGCCCGGTACGACCTCGATTACAAATTGCGCAACATCCTGATCGATTATTTCACCGATGTAGACACCGTTCCGTTAATCACCGATGAGCGTATCTCGGTCGAAAAGTGAATCCAGACCCTGGGTTTGATCGCAGGAATTAGTCCCCGAACAAAATGAAAAGAAGAGATTTCATCCAACAAACGGCTGCGGCCACCGCCCTTACCGGGCTCGGGCTTTCGCTCGGCAGTTTTAAGGCCGCACCCAGGCACCTGACCGTATTGCACACCAACGATGTGCACAGCTATATCGATCCGATGCCTCCCACGCACCCCAAAAGCCCCAACCTGGGCGGTGTGGCCCGACGCGCGGCACTGATCGAGAGCATCAAAAAAGAAAACCCGAATGTGTTGTTGCTCGACGCAGGCGATATTTTTCAGGGAACGCCCTATTTCAATTATTTTGGCGGCGAACTTGAATTCAAACTCATGAGCCTGATGCGATACGATCTGTCTACCATGGGCAACCATGATTTCGACAACGGTATCGATGGATTTTATGCGCAGTTGCCGCATGCAAGCTTTGATTTTGTGTCGGCCAATTACGACTTCCGGAACACGATTTTAAACGGCATCGTCAAACCGTACAAGATTTTTGACAAAAATGGCATCAAGGTAGGCGTTTTCGGACTTGGTGTGGAACTCGAAGGACTTGTAGACAAACGCCATTACAAGGAAACGGTATATCTGGATCCGGTTGAAATTGCGCGCGATATGGCGCAGGAATTAAAACACCGGCAAAAGTGCGATCTGGTTATTTGTTTGTCGCACATCGGATACGAGTATAAAAACGATCCGAATAAAATTTCCGACGTCAAACTCGCGGCCCTCACGCAGGATATCGACCTGATCATCGGCGGACATACGCATACGTTTTTAGACCGCCCTACTGTGGTCAGGAACGCAGCCGGAATGGACACGCTGGTAAATCAGGCGGGTTGCTATGGCATTAACCTTGGCCGTATCGACTTTTATTTTGACGGGGCAAAACGCGCCGCAGGAAGGTCAATTATCGTATAGGGGCGCTTGTTCATACTCAAGCACAAACCGGTAGAACGTATAGTGCGCAAAGGCAAATATGAACGCAGAAAGCGGCTTAAAAACCACGTTGGACAAGTAAAACGTCTGGATCATAAACAAAAACACGAGCACGATAAACAACAGAATACTGATCGCGAGCCACGAATTGGCTTTGTTGTCGTTCAGCACGTAATTGGACAAGGCGATACCGGCCATCGCGGCAATGAGCAAGCCATTGATCACCGCGGGATAAAAACCGGGCATGTCCGGGGTTAGCGTCAGGTTGATCAGGCAGGAGAAAATGAACAGAAACGGCAATGTAGCGATCGCAAATGGAAGCCACAAAATCTTATCGATGAGTTTGACCACTACAACAATAGCGAGAATTCGGTAAACCATAAAAGCGACGATCCCGCAAACCAGCCAACGCTCGGTGGCGAGAAAGAAGACATTGGACGCCCAGGCAAAAAATAACGCTACGAGGTACCATCCATTTTTTTTTCGGGAAGTTTGCCAGTACCAAACCATTAATGTAGGAATTAGTAGCGGTTTTAAAACAACCAAAAGCGTTTTCCAACCAAATGACTCGCACAAAACGAGAATAGCGGTCAACGCAAAATATATTTGCGCCAACATGCGAGCGGCCTTATGCGAACTTAAAATTGCCAAAATGTAGTGATTTGCAGAAATTTACGACAGCCTCACACTCTACGTTCAAGCGTAGATAATGTTTAGTTCCGGAACTGAAATTGGATGCCGTAAAAATACAAAATTTTAAAGTGTCCGATTCAAAACACTTCAAATTTCGTGTCCCGCCGGATGCTCTTCCGACAAAATCAGAAATTTATACAGCATGAATTGCCCCACGACATACAACAGCATGGCGAGCGGCTGAAAAATATTGATGGTGTAGAACAACCGGATCACAAACAGGAACTGCGTAAAGGTGAACAACATCGTGCTGATGAGCAAATATGTATTGGCCCGATTGGATTTAAAAATATAGCTGCCAAGCGATAAGCCGCCAAAAATGATCGTAAAAATGCCCTGCAGCAAAAACAGCCAGAATCCTTCCTTGAGTTCATCGTACGTAAGGTTGATCGTAAAGAGATAGATAAACAAAAAAGGCAGGCAACCAATGAACAGCGGAATAACCCCCGGGATGCGAATGTGCCCGATAACCACATACATCACCAACAACCGGTAAGCCGTAAAAAAAAGCGTCCCCGTGATGATGTAGTTGAAATCGTTCGACACGAACAACATATTGGCTACCCAACTGAACAGCAGCGCGGTCAAGAAATACGGGTTGCGCTGCTTTGATGTAAACCAGTACAACGCGACCATGAGCGGCATCAACAAAGGCTTGGATGCCATGATAAGCGATTTTTGCCTGGCGAATTCCGCGGCGACCTCCACAGCGCCTACAGCAAAGTAAGCCGCAACGACGCTGCGGTAAAACCAGGGAACACTTTTAAATTTAACGGCGGTCATCATACAACGGTTTTAGCGGCGGGCCATTTCCTGTGCAAAATATATTGTACCAGGAAAATATAAGTGAAAAACTGCATGGCTGAATTGATGTAATTCAGGATCGGATAGTGGAAATGCTGCGTATACAGCACATAAAACACATCGGACAACAAACTACAGCAACTCCCTACCATCATGTAAAATCCGGAGATGGTTTTCCGGGCCAGAAAATTATAGACCGACAGCGTGACCATCAACGACAGCGTCACGCCATAGATCGTAAACGGGACGATCAGCTTACGGCCGTCCATCGTTTGCAAATCGAGCACAAGGTACAGCATCAGCGCGTGCCCGCCCAACACCAGCAGCGAAAGCACCAGATTCCAGATTCCGGTACGGCTGCTTCCGATATCGGCCAGGATAAATCCGATCAGGATCAGGTACGATAAATAATACGGTGCCATCACAAGCAACGGATTGGCAATCTTGAGCAAAATGATCGTGTCGCCCGCAAAATTGAGCAACATGACCAGCGTCATCCAAAAGTTGACCGTGCGCGATCTGGCCAGGTAATAAAAATACACCGCGGGAATAATCATCGGCTTGGACAGCAGCAACAACCATTCGTTGTCGATTGCAAGGGCAAGCAATGCCGTCAGGCACGTGATGAAATAAAAATAATACGCGATGGTTTTAGTCTTCATTGAGCAACCGGATGAAATCGTCCTCAGAAATGATGGCAATCTTGAGCTGGTTGGCTTTTTCCAATTTGGCAGGCCCCATATTTGCGCCGGCCACAACATAACTGGTTTTGGCCGATATCGAGCCGCCTACCTTGCCGCCATTGTCTTCGATGGCCTGCTTGAGCGCATCGCGTGAGAACTTTTCGAACACACCGGAAACGACAAACGTCTTGCCTGCGAACTTGTCTGTCGCATTCGGGTTGACTGTTTCCATTATTTCAAGTTGCACACCATATTTCTTTAAGCGATCAATGATAAGTCTATTTTCTTGATTTTCAAAGAATTCTACAACACTTTTTGCGATGCGTTCACCGATTTCGTCCACAAGCATTAAATCCAGCAACCCTGCGCTTTGAAGACGATCAATGCTTTTGTAATGTTTTGCAAGTTTTTTCGCAACCGTTTCGCCCACATACCGGATTCCGATCGCATACAAAACGCGTTCAAACGGCACTTCCCTGGATTTGGCAATTCCGCCAAGCAGGTTTTCAGCCGATTTTTGCGCCATCCGGTCCAAAGGCAATAGCTGCCCGATTTCGAGCTCGTACAAATCGGCGTAATTTTTTACCAGCCCATTGTGGTATAAAAGCGCAACGGTTTCCCCGCCCAAACCTTCAATATCCATGGCTTTGCGCGAAATATAATGCTGTATGCGCCCGATGATCTGCGGCGGACAACCGTAAAAATTCGGGCAGTAATGTTGTGCTTCGCCTTCGTTGCGCACCAATCCGGCCTGACATTCCGGGCAGTGCGTGAGGTATTGTGTGGCCACGGATCCTGCCGGGCGCTTGCTCAAATCGACAGCAATGATCTTGGGAATGATCTCCCCTCCTTTTTCGACAAATACCGTATCGCCGATGCGGATGTCGAGCTTTTCGATCTGGTCCGCATTGTGCAGCGAGGCGCGCTTGACGACAGTACCGGCCAGCTGAACCGGCTGCAGGTTGGCCACGGGAGTGATCGCGCCTGTGCGGCCCACCTGATACGAAATCGAATTGAGCGTGGTAAAAACCTGTTCGGCTTTGAACTTATACGCAATGGCCCAACGCGGGGATTTGGCCGTATATCCCAATTCTTCCTGTTGGTGCAGCGAATTGACTTTGACCACAACACCGTCGGTTTCATACGGCAAATCGTGGCGGTGCGTATCCCAGTAATCGATGAATTCAAAAACCTCGTCCATATTTTTGGCCAATGAGGCTTCGCGCGGCACTTTAAAACCCCACTGCCTGGCGTGCTCTAAGCCTTCGAAATGTGTTTGGAACGGCAAATCGTCGCCTACGATCGCATACAGCAGGCAATCGAGCGGACGTTTGGCCACCTCCGCCGAATCCTGCAGCTTCAAACTTCCCGATGCCGTATTTCGCGGGTTGGCGTAAGGCGTAAGTCCGATTTCGATGAGTTCCTGGTTCATCTTTTGAAAACCGGCCAATGGCAGGATGATCTCTCCACGGATATCGAACTGCGAAGGATAGTCGCCTTTGAGCTGCAGCGGGATCGATCTTATTGTTTTGATGTTGGTCGTGACTTCATCGCCCTGGAATCCGTCGCCACGTGTAACGGCTTGTTTGAGCGCACCATTTTCATAGGTCAGGTTCATCGAGGCGCCATCGTATTTGAGTTCGCACGTGAATTCGATATCGGTCGTACCAAGCCCGCGCTGCAAACGTTGCTCCCACTCGCGCAATTCTTCGCGCGAGTACGAATTGTCCAGCGAATACATGCGACGGCGGTGCGCGACGGTTCTGAAATTCTTGGTGATGTCCCCTCCAACACGCTGCGTGGGCGAATGCGGATCAAAAAACTGAGGATTTTCTGCTTCCAGTTTTTCGAGTTGTTTTAATTTGAGGTCGAAATCGTAATCGGAAATCGCGGGGTTGTCCAAAACGTAGTAGTTGTAGTTGTGCCTGTTGAGTTCCTCGCGCAGCGCCGCAATTTGAGATTGGATGTCCATGGTGGAAAATTTGGTTAAAAGTAAAATTCCCTAGTCCAAATTCCAAATTCCGAAGCGCGTTTTTGGCCATGCCGATGTAGCGGTGTTCAACTGGTGCAGGTTGTTCAAAGCGTAGTCGTTTGCCGTTACCACAACAGCCATCGGTCATCCAGGAACGCCATCACTGACGGGCAATCGGCTGGTTGTTGAAAAATTACGCCAGTAAACGTACAATTTTAGGCAAATTCATATATATTTGCTCGGTAATGGGCGCTTTACCGTGCGAATATGGTATCCGCCAAAGCTTTTTAGTTCGTTTTTATAAATAGAGTCCCCTAAATCTATTCGGAAACCCGAACCTTTTTGTTGATCAAGTAGGCCTGACGAACTTCTATTTTTGCTGTGCATTATAAAAAAGTACCACGTCTCGTGAATATTTTTTTTTAATCGATGGTCTTTTGCCGTGATTCTTCGCCAGGAATCCGACAAGGGTTGTTAAAAAAAATATTAACCCGTATCGCGTCCGGCCGGATGGACGATACACACATTTTTGCTGCCATGCAAGAACATCACTCTCTCAATGCGAATTTAATTCTGAAGAAATTAAAGAAATCGCTCAAGATCAACACCGACATCCAATTGTCGGAATTTCTAAACATCAAGCCCAACACGATCTCTACGTGGAAAAAGCGGAACTCACTGGACTATGCTTCAATCATTTCGATTTGCGAATTGTATGAAATAGATCTCAACGATATTTTTTTCGAGAAAAAGAAAGAATATGGAAATTACAGTTCTGAAACCCCGTTGGTAAGCCGCGAGATCCAGTTTCAATATTGCATTGGGGCGGCCGGCGTGCTCGAAACCCTGCCGCGGTATAATTTCCCGTTTGTACGCGCAGCGCAAACCCGCGCCTTCCAGGTCATCAGCAATAATATGTTTCCGACTATTGAGGAGAATTCATTTGCAGTGTGCGAATCGGCAGAAATTGGCGCTGTACCTGACGGCAGCCCGGTGGTAATCGTAAGCAAAGCCAAAGGGTTGTTCATCAACCGGATCTACAAAAGTGAAAAAACCGATGTGCACACGCTGAAAAGCGAAAATACATTTTTTAACAATGTATCGATCCACGCGTCGGAAATCAGCGAAATCTGGTTGATTAAAGGGATCTTATCCTACAATTTGCATCAGGAGCCCAAAACCGAAGCGCTGCGTATAGATTCGGCGCTGGCCCGAAATCCGGGTTAGGCGTTTACAATGGTGTGGATTTGCTTGTACAGTTGTCCATCGCTCAAAAAGGCGCCTTGTTGGATCAGCGAAAAAAGATCGGCGTTGCGGTCCGAACTGAATTCTTTTTTACCGATCCGCATTTCCAGTTCATCGGTAAACATGTGGTCCCCGAGCCATTGCAGGCCATCGCGTGTAAGTAAATCGACATCGGGCACCAGGGCTTTGAGTACGATGGAATGAATGTGCTGCTGGCCGCATTGGAATAGAAAAACGTGGTCTTTGGAAAAGTGCTCGAGGTATTCGGCGCGCGTGAGTACGCCTTCCCAAATGAGGTCAGAGAAGACGTCGAGTTCTTGTTCGGCTACGTGTGGCTGCGTTGCTTTAATGTTATCCCATTCGGCTTTGTCGATGGATTGCGCTGCGAGGAAATTGACGAATTCCGAGGTCAGCTCTTCAAATTGTTCTTTGGTAAGTCTGGTGTATTTCACGATTATTTTTGATTTGAGTACTTTTTTGAGCTTCGTTTTTTTATCAATCGGAAAAACGGGACAAAAAAAATCCCGACAAATATCGGGATTTTCTACTATCGGAAATAGTTTTTATTGTTCTGCTACGATTTCGTAAGGCAAATCAACAATCACATCGCGGTGCAAACGCACGCTCGCGCTGTATTTACCTGTGCGCTTCACAACACCTGAAGTGATGAACTTGCGATCGATTGGCTGACCTGCTTTTTCCAAAGCCTCTGCCAGATCAATGTTCGTAATGGAACCAAACAACTTCTCGCCACCAGCTTTAGCGCTGAGTTTGATTTCCAAAGCTTTCAGGGCCTCGGCTTGTTTTTTGGCGTCATCTACGATTTTCGCTTCTTTGTGCGCTTTTTGCTTAAGGTTCTCAGCAAGCATTTTCTTTGCCGATGGCGTCGCCAGTACAGCGTGGCCTTGCGGGATCAGAAAGTTTCTGCCGTAACCTGGCTTTACAGTTACGATATCGTCTTTAAAGCCTAAATTCTGAACGTCTTGTTTTAAGATCAATTCCATGTTGTTGTCCTTATATTATAGAAGTTAGGTTCCGAGCGGGAAACCAACAACTGATTAAAAATTATTTCAATAAATCTGCTACGTAAGGCATAAGCGCCAGGTGACGGGCTCTTTTTACCGCTACAGATACTTTTCTCTGGTATTTCAAAGACGTACCAGTCAAACGACGCGGCAGGATCTTGCCTTGCTCGTTGACGAATTTCAATAAGAAATCAGGATCTTTGTAATCTACGTATTTGATTCCTGATTTTTTGAAACGACAATACTTTTTAGTTTTGTTGGTTTCAATATTCAATGGCGTAAGATATCTGATATCTCCGTCTTTTTTTCCTTTTGCCGATTGTTCGATGCTTGACATAATTATGCTTTTTCGGTTTTTAATTTAGCTCTTCTTCTCTCAGCCCATGAAATCGCGTGCTTGTCAAGACTTACCGTCAGGAAACGCATCACTCTTTCGTCGCGGCGGAATTCAGTTTCAAAAGCGATCAAAACCTCTCCTGACACTTTAAATTCGAACAGGTGGTAAAACCCGCTTTTCTTGTTTTGGATTTCATAAGCCATTTTTTTCAGGCCCCAATCCTCTTTGGATACCATTTCAGCTCCGCGTGAAGTAAGAAAATCTTCGAATTTGCTTACTGTTTCCTTTACCTGAACTTCAGATAAAACGGGATTTAAAATGAAAACAGTTTCATAGTGATTCATAAAAAATTACGTTTAAATTGTTAAAATGTGTGCAAAAGTAGTAATTAAATTTTACTACACAAATATTTTTTTACTTTATTCGTTGTAACGCAAAAAAAGTCGATAAACGCTAGGTTGGTTGGAAAAAAATTCATACGTTTGCCTTACCAAATCTATAATAAATATTATTATGAAGTTAAACTGTGTAGTTGTAGATGACTCGTCCATTCAACGGATGATCATTGCAAAGTTAGTAAATAATCATCCCAATTTACATTTGGTAGGTGATTTTTCTAATGCAATTGAAGCAAAAAATTGCATGTCGGTACACACCGTGGACCTGATCTTTCTCGATATCGAGATGCCGGTCATCAGCGGTTTTGATTTTCTGGACGGATTGAAAGTGAAACCCCAAATCATTTTCATCACGTCTAAAGCGGAGTATGCTATGAAAGCGTTCGACTATGATGCAACGGATTACCTACAAAAGCCAATTGCACTGGACCGCTTCAACGCTTCTGTAAAACGCGCTATGGATTTCCATCTGCTCAAAAAAGAGAACCAGGAGGAAGACGGCGAACACATCTTTATCAAGAGTAATCTTAAAAAGCTTAAAGTTTTTACCAACAAGATCAAGTGGATCGAAGCTTTTGGCGATTACGTAAAAGTAGTAACCGAAGAAGATTCGAATCTTGTACTTTCTACGATGAAATCATTCGAGAAGGACTTGTCGAAAGACAAATTCATCCGCGTGCACAAATCGTACATCATCAACATTGACAAAGTAGAAAGGTTCAACAGTAAATTTGCCGAAATCGGAATCACAAAAATACCTTTAAGCCGCAACAAGAAAGAAGACTTGGTGCGCGCCCTGGCGATTGCCTAAAATCTTTCAGTAAAAATCGACGTTTACCGATGTTTTGATCGGTCTGAACTGCGAAATAGCCTCAAAACTATCCAGTATTTTACGGATAGTTTTTTTTGTGCCCTGAAGTGGTTTATCGTGTGGGATCTTGACCATGATGGTGCGTATATATTCGTTGCGGATCCGCGCAATGGCGGGTTCCTCCGGGCCCAACACCGGCAGATTTAAATTTTGTGACAGAACCTGGTAGAGCCACGTGGCACCGTCGCGCAGCTTTTCATAGTCGCGGTGGCGCAATGTAAGCCGCACAAGCCGGAAATACGGCGGATATTTGTAAATCTGGCGCTCGTAGAGCTGCTCATTGTACATACCCTTGTAGTCGTTAGCGGTTACCTGCCGGATCGTATTGTGATGCGGATTGTAGGTCTGGATCACCACCTTGCCGCGCTTTTCAGACCGTCCGGCCCTACCGGCCACTTGTGTCATCATCTGAAAACTGCGTTCAAACGCGCGGAAATCAGGGTGGTAAAGCATGTTGTCGGCATTCATGATTCCCACCAGGCTTACATTGGCAAAATCGAGCCCTTTGGCCAGCATTTGCGTACCTACGAGCACATCGATTTCACGACTGCCAAAACTGTCCAGGATTTTTTCAAACCCAAACTTGCCCTTGGTCGTATCCTGGTCCATGCGCCCGATACGGTAATTGGGCAACAACTCGGTGAGTTCCTGCTGGATCTGCTCAGTGCCAAAACCCTTGGTCGTAAGTTCCTTGCTGGTGCAATTGTGGCAATGCACCGGATTGGCAATCGAATAGCCGCAATAGTGACAGCGAAGTTGGTTTTTGAACTTGTGGTAAGTAAGACTGACGTCGCATTGGCGGCATTGCGGCACGTGGCCGCAGGTCATGCATTCCACAACGGGCGAATAGCCGCGTCGGTTCTGGAACAAAATTACCTGCTCGCCAAGCGATAACGCCTCGTGCATATATTCGAGCAATGTATCGCTGAAATGCCCGGTCATTTTTTTTCGGAAATATTTATCCTTGATGTCCACAAGTTCGATGTCGGGCATCAAAACCTTTCCGTAGCGCTCCGTGATTTCGACCAGCCCGTACTTTCCCGATACGGCGTTGTAATAGGTTTCGATACTCGGTGTGGCCGACCCGAGCAACACTTTGGCTTCATGCGAGGCCGCAAGCACTACTGCCGCATCGCGCGCATGATAACGCGGGGCGGGATCCTGTTGCTTGAAAGTTTGTTCGTGTTCTTCATCGACGATGATCAAACCCAGATTCGAAAATGGAAGGAACAACGCCGATCGTGCGCCAATGACCACCTGCGCCTTTTCCGATTGCGCGAGCACTTGTTGCCACACCTCTACCCTTTCATTGTTGCTGTATTTGGAATGGAACACCGCCACTTTGTTGCCAAAATAAGCCGTCAATCGTTCGACCAGTTGTGTGGTCAGCGCAATTTCAGGCAACAGATACAGGATTTGCCGTCCGGATCCGATATATTGCTCAATGAGCTTGATGTAAATCTCGGTCTTGCCGCTGGCCGTAACGCCGTGCAAAAGTGCGACGTCCTTTGAGCCGAACACCGATCGGATCTGATCCAACCCCCGCTGTTGGGCCGCACTCAACACCAATGAACGCTGTTCGAGTTTGTCATCAAAATTGACGCGGTCATGTTGCAGGTGGTATTCTTCAAAAATCCCCTTATCGACGAGCGTCTTGACTATGGTTGGCGCCACACCGGAAACCTCTGTGAGTTGTTTGACGGTAACGGGTTTTTTCCCCGATGCCTGTAACTGAAAATAGGACAGCACCAGCTCCTTTTGTTTTTGCGCCGATTTCAGAATGTCCAGCAATGCGGCAAGATTTTCCGGATTTTGAAATTCAGCATGCAGCCGTACATGGCGCACCAGTTTGGGCTTGTAGATTTCAGAGACCTCCTCGTGTAAACTGAGCGCATTTTTACCGATGAGCTGATGCAATATCGGGAATACATTTTTTTTGTTCAGGATCGACATGACCTCGTCGACCTTGATGGAACTGGCTTGCTCGACGGCTTCGTAGACCAAAAACTCTTCGTCCGATAAAATGGCTTTGTCTATGACGCCCTCTTTTTTGGAAATGATCGTTTCGCTTTCGAGCAATAGTGCTGTGGGCATGGCCGTTCGGTAAACGTCGCCGATGGCACACATATAATAGGACGCGATCCATTGCCAGTGCGCGATCTGGATTTCGTTGACCACCGGCTGCTGGTCGAGTATCTGATGGATTTCTTTGGCCTGATACAATTGTGGCTCGCGCTCGTGAAGTTCGATGGCCAATCCGGTATAAATCTTATTTTTCCCAAACGGCACCGCCAGGCGCATACCGGGGCGGATGTAGTGAAACGCTGCTTCAGGAATGCAATAAGTAAAGGTTTTGGCCAGCGCCAGCGGAAGAATGACTTCGACGAAATGCGGCATGTAAATAAATTTGGCGTAAAGTTACGGACAAAATCGCGTAATCAACCGTGGTTTTCAAATCAACCAACTTTGTCTGACCGACGATACGCAAGAACCACCGGTCTGGAAAGAATGAGTACAAAATGTTGCAGAAGATTTTGGCGTTTTTGAGTACGTAAAAAAACTTTTCAACATTTAACAAAATTTCCAGATTTTCTGCAAAGGGGTTTCGGTTTTATTTTGTTGGGATATACTTCCAATGCCCCCTTCCCATGGAATGAAGTTAACCATTTCAACAATTACCTCCTTACAGAAAATCTATAAATTTCAGCCCACGAAAAAAACGCCAAACGATCTTTTCCAAATCAAGAAACGTCAATTCCTCACGCGCTCCCAGTATTGTGTCCTGCCGAGCAACTGTACTCCTATATACCCGCGCACCTTGAGTCTGTCGCGGCTTTCAAGCGCAATTGTACTTTTGTACAACTTGCCGTGTTTTGGATCGAGGATTTTTCCGCCCGTATATTCGTTCCCTACTTTAGACAATCCTTTGATGACCGTCAGGCCCATAATGGGTTTGTTGTGGTCCTGACCGCTGCAGTTGACGCATTTGCGGTCGCGGTCCCTGGGATTGAGCAATTCGACAATCTTGCCGTAAATCTTGCCTTTCGATTCGAAGATCTCGATGACCGATACGGCCTTTCCGGTTTCATCGTCTATCGTTTTCCATTTCCCGAGCACAGAATGTTGGGCAAAAAATACCTGCGGCATCCACAAGGCGATCAACAGCAACAGTTTATTCATAGTACCGGTTTTTAGCCCCGGTAGCAGCGGCATCCTTTTGCGGCAATGAGAACGAGGTACTTTCGGCGACCACACTGTGGATGGGCCTGGCCAGAACGTCCTGTTGCGCGCAAAAGATACAGCGGATAACGGGAAATAGCTCCAAAAAACTAAACAACTTCTATTTGACGACTCTTTTTCTTGAGTTTATTGATCGTTCCGTTGAGTTCGAACCCGAGCAGTAGAATCATACAATTAATCCAAATATAGAACATCATGATCAATAATGTGCCGATGGATCCGTATAATTCATTGTATTTGGCAAATTTAACAACCCAGATTCCAAAGAAATACGACGAAATAATAATCAGTATGGTCGTAAACACAGAGCCGATCGAAATAAAAGACCGGTTCTTGTCCCGCTTGATCCCAAATTTGAACAGTACCGATGTCGTGAGCAAAATCATCACGATCACAAATGCATAACGGCCCAGTGACAACAGCGGGATACGGTCGCTGAAAATATCCTGGATCTTGGTTTGCTGGATCCCGATTTCAAACAATACGATCGACGCAATGGTGATGATCAAAAGCATCGACAGCAGCAAAGACATCCCCAATGCCACAAGATATTGCCTTACGAATCCGCGTTTGATGATGACGTGGCGCGAGGTTTCGAAGCCGCCCATAATGGCATTGAGCCCGTTGGACATCAGCAAAATCGCAAGCACGATACCCCAGGAAAGCAACCCGGAATGGCTGTTGTTCATGATATCGCTCAAAATCGAAGCGATGGCGTCGTAGGTTTGCGGCGGCACGCTTTGTTCGACAAACCGCAGAAAGTCGCCCTGGAAATCCTCAATGGGGATGTACGGGATCAGGTTCAGGATAAACAGTGCAAACGGAAACAGCGACATGAAAAAACTCCACGCAATGGCTCCGGCCCGATACGCAATAGCGCCCTGCGCGACACCAATGACATACAATTCGAGCAGATCGTAAAACGACAATCCCTGCAGCCACGGCAAAGTAATGCGCTTGGTGAAATGCATGATGTTGCGCATGACGGGGATTTTTTCGATTCGGGCTTCGATGATTCGGCTCAAGGGGTGGGGTTTAAGGTTTAAGGTTTAAGGTTGTTTGACGTTTGACGTTCGACGTTCGACATTGGCATTCGACATTCGACGTTCGACATTTATTCCGCTGCGCTCCATACAGTTCGGCTGCGCCTCGGGTCGACGTTCGACGTTCGACATTCATCAAATCGCCTTCAAGCTCAAATCCATATTGTAAACGGAATGGGTCAGCGCGCCCGACGAAATATAGTCGACGCCACATTCAGCATAATAACGGATCGTTTTTTCGTTGATGTTGCCCGAGGATTCGGTCTGGCATCGGCCATCGATCAGCGCAACGGCTTCCCTTGTCATTTCATAATCGAAATTGTCGAGCAGAATGCGGTAGACGCCGCCCGCGGCCAGAATTTCGCGCACTTCGTCCAGACTGCGCGCCTCGACAATGATTTTGAGATCCAGATGATGGTTTGCCAGGTATTGTCTGGTCTTGCCGATCGCACTGGCGATGCCGCCCGCAAAATCGTTGTGGTTGTCCTTGAGCATGATCATGTCATACAACGCAAAGCGGTGGTTTTCACCGCCTCCGATCTTAACGGCCCATTTTTCTGCCGCGCGGAATCCGGGTGTGGTTTTGCGCGTATCGAGCACCTTGCATGCGGTTCCTTCGAGCAAACGCTGGTATTTTTGGGTCTTGGTGGCGATCGCTGACATGCGCTGCATCGAATTGAGCACCAGCCTTTCCGCTTTGAGGATCGATTGCGATTTGCCCGACACGTGGAACACAATATCGCCATATCGCACCGCGCTTCCGTCTTGGATAAAGATGTCCATCTGCATGTCGGGGTCGACGAATTTAAAGATCATTTGCGCAAATGCAACCCCGGCGATAATCCCTTCATCTTTGACCAGCAGTTTGGCTTTTCCCATGGCATGGTCCGGAA
>JAEWLN010000073.1 GCA_023457535.1 Bacteroidota bacterium | reverse complement strand
CGGCCAGCGTGGAATAGATGTAATACCGGAGCGCGGGATTTTCCACATCGGTTATGGCCAGTGCGCGCGTAAGGTATTTTTCTGAGGAATCGGCCTCTTTGAGGTAATAATACGAATTGCCGATGTTGTAAAAAGAGCGGCGGTAATGGTATGCAGGACGGTTCTTTACATCCGCAATCTGATTAAATAGCCGCAACGACGCGCGGTATTGTGCATTGGCCGATGCAAAATCCTTTTCGTTGAAATCGAGATTGCCCTGTTCAAGTTGGGCCAGCGCCATCAGACGCGATTGTTTGTCGCCCTTGGGAAGAAGCTCGATTTGTCCCATGGCCAGGTTCAGATAATGCCTGGCTTTACCGGTCAGATCAAGAAACGAATATTGGTTGGCAATCGAGCCGTACGCTTGTGCCAGGAGTTCCGGACTGCCGATCCGCTCGGCAACTTCCTTGGCTTTGAACGAATAATGCACTGATCTGGCGACGCTGTTGGCCCTGAAATAACTTTCGGCGATTTTTTGCAGCACTTTGAATTTTTGCGCCTCCGACGTTGTTTTTGAAACGATTTCATTTCCGATGCGCGCCATTTGCGTGGTATCGTCCGCAGCGATCGAAAACAACCGCTTTTCCAGTAACGCCAATTCCTGCTGTTGTGCGGCAGATTCCAGCGACAAGACTGCGCACAGCGCGCACACCAAAGCGCGGATTCGGGCCCTTACCTGACTGTGGGAGAACAACATGGTTTTTTGAGATAAATGTACGTATATTTAGCTTACAGCCTTTTGTAGCTTCAGGCTTTTGGCTTGCCGCTGATCAGTTACAGGCAAAAACCACATTTTTTCGAAAAAATAGCTCCGGTATTCGTAACTTTAAAAAACAAATTACTGTCATGGAACATCAAAATGCTGCCTCTCGTATCGACGAATTGTTCACGCGACACCAGATTCCCGCCGCGTGGCAAGTTGAACCCATCCACCAGCGCGAGTACCTGCTCAACGGCCAACTCGTGCCGTGGGACGGCGAAGTCGCTGAAGTTTTTTCTCCTGTTTACGTGCAAACACCTGAAGGTTTGCGCCGCAAATTGCTCGGCACCATTCCTCAAGTCTCGCCACGCGAATCGCTCGAGGCCCTCCAGGCGGCTGTATCGGCGTATGACAACGGACAAGGAAAGTGGCCCACCATGCGCGTGGAGGAGCGCATTGCGTGTATGCAGAAATTTGTGTACCTGATGATCCAGAAACGCGACCAGGTCATCAAAATGATCATGTGGGAAATCGGGAAAAGTACGACCGATGCAACCAAGGAGTTCGACCGCACGGTCGAGTACATCAACCAAACGATCGACGCGCTCAAAGAGCTGGACCGGCAATCTTCCCGTTTTGAACAGGCAGAAGGCGTTATTGCACAAATCCGCCGTTCACCGCTGGGCGTTGTGCTGAGCATGGGACCGTTCAATTACCCGCTCAATGAAATATTTACCACGCTGATCCCGGCGCTGATCATGGGCAATACCATTTTGTTCAAATTGCCCAAACACGGGGTTCTGGCGCATTATCCGCTGCTTGAGGCATTTCGCGACGCGTTTCCGCCTGGTACGGTCAATACGCTGTACGGTCGCGGATCGGAGATCATTTCGCCGCTGATGGAATCGGGGCAAATCAACGTGCTGGCGTTTATCGGGTCGAGCAAAGTGGCCGTCGGACTTAAAAAACTGCATCCAAAGCCTAACCGATTGCGCTCGATCCTGAGTCTTGATGCCAAAAATGCCGCCATCGTCACGCGCCATGCCGACCTTGAAGTGGCGGTAAAGGAAATCGTACTTGGCGCGCTGTCTTTCAATGGCCAACGTTGTACGGCGCTCAAGTTGGTTTTTGTCCAACGCGACATTGCCGGGGCCTTTATCGAAAAGCTGGCCGCAGCCGTGAGTGCGCTTGAGCCCGGACTGCCCTGGGAAGACGAGGTTAAAATCACACCTTTGCCCGAGCCCGATAAACCGGCATACCTTGAGGAATGTCTGGCCGACGCGCGTGCCAAAGGAGCAAAAATCGTCAACCCGAACGGCGGCCGGGTAAACCATTCGCTGTTCTTTCCGGCTGTGGTCTATCCGGTCAACGACCAGATGAAATTGTACCACGAAGAACAATTCGGGCCGATTGTGCCTGTGGTTCCGTTCGATTCGCTCGCTGAGCCTGTCAATTACCAGATCGAGGCCAGCCACGGCATGCAGGTAAGTATTTTCAGCAATGATTCCGCAGAAGTGGCTTCGCTGATCGATCCATTGGTCAATCTTGTGAGCCGCGTTAACATCAATACCCAGGCGCAGCGCAGTCCGGACGTGTTTCCGTTTACCGGTCGCAAAGACAGTGCTGAAGGAACGCTTTCTGTGTCCGATGCGTTGCGTTCGTTCTCGATCCGGTCACTCGTGGCCACAAAAGCGACCGATGCCAACAAAGCGCTGTTCAACACTATTGTGCGCGACCGCGATTCCAATTTCCTGAGCACCGACTATATCTTATGAAAATAGTGCTTTTATTGTTATTTCCGCTGTTGGCCGGCGCGCAACGGCTTGAGTCGGATTCGCGCGTGACGATAGGTTATATTTCTACCGACGGCACAATGCAGCTCGCGAACCGTTCCACCATCGGGTATTTTAAAACTGATGGGCGTATCGAGAACGCAAGCAGATCGGTCATTGGTTATATTTCTTCTGATGGAACAGTCCAAAACCACCACCGATCCACCGTTGGATACATCAAAGAAGATGGCACGGTACAAAATGCTGGCCGATCGACATTAGGCGATGTGCGCGATGGAGTAGTGAAGAATCCGAACCGGAGCACATTGGGTTATGCGCGTGGAATTCCGGTACATTGGGCCGCGTGGTTTTTCTTTTTCAAACCCGACGCGCGGCAATAGTTTATGGAGCGAGTTATCAAAATATTTATTGTCAAAAGGCTTACGAAACTTTAACAAAAAGTACAGATTTTCTGTAATGGAGGTATTAAAATTTTTCGTTGGGGTATACTTCCAATGCCCCCTTCCCTGGGATAAAAATACTAATTTAAAACCAACGTCCATTACAGAAAAACTGTAAATTTTCCATGACCCGTACAAACCCGCGACGTTATCGCTTCTCGCGTTTCCCGATCCGTCCCAGGTGTGTATGCCGGAAATCGTCGGCATATTTAAGGCCATAGCCAAACACGCGATCCATCGCCGAATGGGCAAGCAAAATGGTTCCGCACATGGCAAGCCATTCCAAGCGCCACAACAAACCGATGGTATAACAACCCACTGCGAGTAGCTTATGGTGGAAAAAATTATAGGTCCATGCGCCGGTTTTCGGATTGACCGCATAACCCAGCATCGATAGATCGGGCAACAGCAAACACGCCGGAAACCACCACCACGGATAGTCAAAAGTCGAAAACAACACCACGCCCAAGACGAACTGGGCGGCTTCTTCCCATTTGAGTAATCGCTGCATTTGCATCAAGGCTTAAATAATAACCACAAAATCAAGATGCCTAACGGCAAACCTCGTTGTAGAGTTGAATCATTTTGACAAAACTGTTGAACTCGTTGCTGAAATTGCCTTTGTACGCCGCATTGAACGCCTCGCATTGCTGCAGGTACGGAATGATGTGTTTTTTTCTATCGGCGGTGTCCACGTCGTAAAACGTGCCGTCGGGCATACGGACATAAAATTTCTTAAACGTACTGTTGATTCCGGAACTCATCATACTTTCGTAATAATTTACTTTCAGCTTGCCGTCCACCACGCGCGGCGCCCAGCGAACATAGCTGTCGGGTTTGCTGACCCTTTGCGGGATCTTGTCGGTAAAGCCGCCGCCATTGTAAAAGCTGGAAATACTTTTGAGGTTGTTTTTCCCTTCCATTTCCCATGTTTTTCCGTCAAGATCTGTATAAACAACCTGGCCCAGATAACCCTGAGGCGTCGTCCTGTAACTGACTGCTTTGCAAAATATAGTATCGCCGCCTTCCACAACAATATAATTCGACTTGACCGATTGGGCCATCGCACACAACGGCGCAATGGCCAGCAAGACCATTATTCTTTTCATAATGTCCGATCTGCTTTGGCGCAGACGGCGCAATTTATTTAATTTTTGGTTTGCCCGCGTAAAATCTTAAATAATTTCCAAGGTTTTGTCCGATGCCCGATAGAATGAGCGTCTCCACGCCACAGCTAAGCATCGGATGCGGTCAGTTGGTGAGGTATTTATGCGGCCGTGCGATGCGCGACAATATGCTGGTCGTCCGACGCAGCCTTACGCGTGCGCGTCTGGGCATTTCGTACTGCGACAGATTGGTCAGTAACACGCCCGTCAGAATGATCGCAAGCCCAAGCAGCTGGACGACCGAAACCGATTCGCCCGCAATGAACCATCCGATGACCACAGCGACAATCGGATTGATGTAAGTGTGTGTGCTGACCAGTACCGGATCTTTGACCGACAACAACCAAATGTACGACACATAAGCCACGATCGATCCCAAGAATATAAGGAACAACAACCCCGCCAGCGCAGAAAGCGGCACCTCGAACCATGAAAAGCCTGCATATTCACCGCGTCCGGCGGCGATCACAAAACTGGCCAGTCCGCCCGCTACGAGTTGTTGCCCGATGTTGACAAGGGTGGCTTTACCGGCAGGATTTTTCCGGGAATAAAGCGAACCCAACGTCCAGGCCACAGAACTCAGCGCCAGTACACCAAAGGCCGCAATCCTGAAGTCGCCCCCGTGCGGCGTCCCGGAGGTAATGCTCCCGCCCAGGAACAGCAGCAGTCCGGCAAACCCGATCGCAAGTCCGGCCAGAATGAATTTATTGGAGCAATAATAGGCCCAGTTTTGTTTGTCGAGCGCGATGAACCAGAACGGTCCGGTAGCGATGGCGATCGCGGCCTCGGTAGAGGAGATGTATTGTTCGCCCCACGCCACAAGGCCAGTGCCGCCGGTCAGGATCAGCAGGCCGGTGATTGCATTGTTCTTCCAGGACAGCCATCCCTTTACAGATTTTCCGCGGCTCATCTGCCACAACAGCAGCAAAACACCCGCGACAAAAAAGCGCAAACCAGATAAGATAAAAGGCGGAAATCCCCCGAGGCCGTACGAAATGGCCAAAAAAGTCGATCCCCAAATGAGATAAATGCCCGCAAAGGCAAGGGCAACAAGCAACGAAAATTTATTTTTGAAAAGTGACATAACGATTATAAATAAAAAAGGTCCTTTCACGCGGAAGGACCTATAGATTAACGGATAAATTAATTACACAGATACATTCCAATGACGATGTCGCACCATATGATGGCGGCAGTTCAAACAGTTACAACGGCATACAGAATTTCTCATGGCAATCAAATTAAAGTGAAACAAAAAAGCCTCTCAATCACGAAAGGCTTTGACAATACGGTATACGTCTATATCAGGAAACCCTTTCACACAACAAAACATGGCATCGCATCTTGCGGCATGTTTGATTGGTCATGTGATGGCGGTGGATTTTCATGGGTGCAAATTTAAAAAGTCCGATTGCATCGGGTTGTGAAAAAAAGCTTAAAGTTTATATTAAATTTATTGTTTGACAAAACGCGCGCTTCGGCCGCCTGAACTGAGCAGATAAATTCCGTTCGGCAACGCACTGATATCTGCCGAATTACGACTTACCGGAATGTCCACGTTCCGGCCCGTCAGGTCGAAAATTGCCGCAGGTTGCCCATCTCCGTCAAAATAAAGTATGTCGCGCGCCGGATTGGGATAGACCAACCAACGATTTTCAGCAGTAAAAGACGGGGTGGCCAACACATCAAACATAAACACCGCGCTTACGGGCAAATGGTTGGAAGTGGTGCTGTCAAAACCCGGAATGCTTTGTGCAACGGCCCATTCCTGCATCGCGCTGCCCGGGACGAACGCGCTAAAAAGTTCGTTCGAAATGATCATGTGTTCGATAATCGGGCGGTTCTCCCACGGAATTTCAACATCAGTCAAACTTTTGGTAATGCCGTCATAAGACGCCGCATCGTTGATAAAATTTTGATATGGCGATACCGAACAATTACATGAATTGCTGTTGGTCCCGATCAGAAAATCGTTGAAATCACCCACAACCATGACGTTCTTAGTATCGTACGTCGCCCCGTCGAGTATGGCTTTAAGGGCTTGCGATGCGCCGAGCCTGCGCGCGTAACTCTCAGGATTCCCGTCCTCGGCCTTGGCGTGCAGATTCACAAGCGTGAGCGGTACGAGGTTGTTGCCGGCCACGAAGTTGACGTTGTATACCGCCGGAAACCGTCCGTTGGACCAATTGAAAAAGTATGAATTGCCTTGTGATGCATTGCCGACGCTGAGTTGCATCGCACTGACAAACTGCACTTTCGATTTTTTGAAAACGATGGCCTGCCGCTGGTCGCAATCATTGGTCGTGCCCGGGACTAGTCTGGCGTCCCACTGATCCTGCCCGAGTGCCGACACCAATTGTGACAGCGACGGATTGGCCACGCTGTTAGTCACTTCCTGAATGCAGTAAATATCAGCGTTCATGGCAAGCATGGCCGCCGCTACGTTGTTGATTTGCTGGGTTTCATCTGTCGGGCCAAACTGCGTGCACCCAAGCCATTCTGTGTTCCAGTTCGTGACTTTGAGCAAGCCGGCATTGGGATTGTTGGGTTGTGGCTGGCCTGTGACGCGTATGTTTTTGATTTCCCAGGTAGCACTTTGCGTGGCGCTCGAAATATAGCGAAACGCGATGCGCGACTGGCCTGAACGCACGGCTTCAGGAATGGATAGCGCGCCGGAGGAAACGTACTGCCAGGCCACCGGAACGGTCTGGTTAAAGCCTGAAAGTTCGATCCAATCGGTCGTGGCGGGATTGCCAGTGTAGCCGGCTGTCGCAAATACTTTGTACCAACCCTGGGCCACGCCCACCTCCAGCACCGATGCATTGCCGCGTGTGTGGCTGAACGAAAGCTGGACGTTGTCTGTATCTGAGAGATTCATCTCCGGACTGATCAGCCAGTCCTGGTTCGCAAAACTCTGGCCCGCCGCATAGCCGTTGCAGACCGCGCCGTATTGTGGGCTGAACGTCCAGGTTTGCGCCCCCGAAACGCTTACCGTAGTAAAAGAATTGAAACTCCCCTGTGTGAGCATGGATTGCTCGAGCAGAATCGTTTGCGCCGATGCAGGAAAAGCGAGCAAAAGCAGTAATAACCTCAAATAATAACGCATAGAAATAATGCACTCGTTGGGAATGCGGTTAAGTTAGTGATTCGGCGCAAACATACTACTTTATCCGTTGTGTATCACACGATTCAGAACTGTATTGAAAATATCCGATGGTTTTTTGCCATCCCCGATAATCGGAACAGATAAATCCGCATACATGACAGATGTCATATTTTAAGCAACGGGATCAGGCTAACTTTGCCAAAAAAGTAACACCATGACCCGATACACCACCGCCGAAGAAGCCGTCAAATGCGTGACTTCGAACTCGCGCGTCTACGTTCAGGCCGCCGCCGCCGCACCGGAAATCCTGACCAACGCGCTGGCCCGCCGCGGCAGCGAACTGCGCAATGTCGAAATATGCCACCTGCACACTGAAGGCAAGGCCTCGTACGCCGATCCGGCTTTGTCGTATGCGTTTCACGTCAATTCGTTTTTCATCGGAAAAAATGTGCGGCATACGCTTGCTGCCGGAAACGGTTCGTATACGCCGGTTTTTTTGAGCGAATTGCCCCATCTGTTCCGCAAACAGGCTATTGTACTGGATACGGCACTGATCCACGTTTCGCCGCCCGATGCGCACGGTTACTGCTCGCTCGGGGTATCGGTCGAGGCGACGCTGGCTGCCATACGCCAGGCCAAAAACGTCATCGCACAGGTCAATCCCCAAATGCCGCGTACGTTTGGCGACGGCATTATCCATGTGTCGGAAATCGATTACATGGTCGAGGTCAATACGCCTATTTTTGGACATGCCCCCGATGCCATTTCCGATACCGAGCAAAAAATCGGGCAACACATCGCCTCGCTGATCGACGACAAAAGCACGCTCCAAATGGGCATCGGGTCGATCCCAAACGCCGCGCTGGCCAACCTTTCCAGCCACAAAGACCTTGGGTTGCATACTGAAATGTTCTCCGATGGCGTGATCGACCTGATCGAAAAAGGCGTGATCAACTGCCGGTACAAAGGCGTCGGAAAAGGCCGTGCGCTGGCAACGTTCCTGATCGGGTCGCAACGGTTGTACGACTTTGTAGATGACAATCCGTTTGTCGAAATGCGCGAATCGTCTTATGTAAACGATACGTCTGTTATTCGGCGCAACCCGAAAATGGTCGCGATCAATTCGGCCATCGAAGTCGATCTGACCGGTCAGGTTTGTGCCGATTCGATTGGCGCGCGCATGTATTCCGGCGTGGGCGGACAAATGGATTTTATACGCGGGGCGGCGCTCAGCGAAGGCGGAAAGGCTATTATTGCGCTGCCGTCAGTGACCAAAAGCGGGGAGAGCCGCATTGTCCCGTTTTTAAAACAAGGCGCGGGCGTGGTTACCACACGGGGCCATGCGCAGTACATTATCACTGAATACGGCATTGCTGACTTATACGGCAAATCGCTCCGGCAGCGCATCAGGGCGCTCGTCCAGATCGCGCATCCGGACCATCGTGAATGGATCGACCGCAAATACCGCGAACTGATCGCCGGACCGTCGCACGCCATTGCTGCTCACGTACACCTCAATTAACGATTATGGAAAAAAATCTGATTCACAAATACAATGTGCCCGGCCCGCGTTATACCAGCTATCCGACGGTTCCTTACTGGGACGCCGATTTTGATTACAGCCAATGGGAAGCTGCGTTTTCAGCGGCCTACCGCGAAAATGGCGACCAGGGGGTAAGTCTTTACATCCACCTGCCATTTTGCGAAAGCATGTGTACGTTTTGCGGCTGCCACAAGCGCATCACCAAGAACCACGCAGTCGAGCATCCGTATGTGCAGGCCGTCCTCAAGGAATGGCGGTTGTATTGCCAGTTGCTGGGCGACAAGCCGCTTGTGCGCGAAATTCATCTTGGCGGTGGGACCCCTACGTTTTTTTCGGTCAAAAATCTTGAAGACCTGATCAACGGTATTTTGTCGTTGGCCAGAAAGTCGCCCGATTGCGACATGAGTTTTGAAGGCCACCCCAACAACACCACGCGCGAGCACCTGCAAAAACTTTACGATCTTGGGTTCCGGCGCGTAAGTTTTGGCGTGCAGGACTATTCGGAGCGCGTTCAGAAAGCCATCAACCGCGTACAACCCTACAGCAATGTGGCCCGCGTGACGATGTGGGCGCGCGATATGGGTTATACATCGGTAAGCCATGATCTTATTTTTGGATTGCCGTTCCAGCGCGTCGAGGATGTGGTCGATACGATCGAAAAGACAAAGGCGCTTTGCCCGGACCGCATCGCGTTCTATAGTTATGCCCATGTGCCGTGGATCAAAGGAAACGGGCAGCGCGGGTTCAAAGAGGATGATATTCCCAAGGACGGCGACAAGAAAATCCTATACGAAATTGGCAGGCGATTGCTCGAACTCCACGGCTATGGGGAAATCGGTATGGATCATTTTGCATTGCCGTCCGATGCACTGTATAAGGCATTTAAATCCGGGGATCTTCATCGGAACTTTATGGGTTACGGAACATCGGCGACCCGCATGATGATTGGTCTCGGTGTATCGTCGATCGGCGACAGCTGGTACGGATTTGCGCAAAACACCAAAGACCTTGAAGATTACCACCAGTTGCTCGAATGGGACAAATTGCCCGTGGTCAAAGGACACCTGCTGACCCATGAGGACCTGGTCATCCGGCAACACATCCTGAATCTGATGTGCCGGTTTGAAACCACATGGAAGGAAGATCATCCGTTGCCGCAAATGCCGGAAATCATTGCCTCATTGCACGAGATGGAAGCCGACGGTTTGCTCAGGCTTGGCGATCGGACGCTGACCGTAACAGAGAAAGGAAAGGGATTTGTGCGCAACATCTGCATGGCGTTCGACCTTCGGATGAAGCGCAAAATGCCGGCCACGCAGTTGTTTTCCATGACGGTGTGATGTGAAACAAACCAATAAATAACCCGCGGCTGCTTCAGGTGGCCGCGTTTTTTTTTACACTAAAATCGGCGGGTTTGAAAATTAGGACGGATTATTTGTTATATTTACCCAAAAGCTTCAAGATGAGACTGTTTATGCCATGGGCGATGCTGCTCGTTTTTGCCATTTACGTGATATGGCTTGCGTTTTTCAAAAAGGAATTCGGCAGACGTTTAAAGACCGAGGTCTTGCCGGGTTTGTTTTTTGTGGTCGTTTGGGGGATTGGGTATGCGCTGTTTTTGCGGTAACCGACCATTTGCTGTTGTTCCCTGGCTAACAGTGGTTTGGCTCAGCACCGCTTTTTGCGCTTACCTGCAATCGGGCATCGCCTGGACGAACAATTGCATCGAAGACGGCGATAAAAATGCGATATCAAGCCCTAACCCGCGTAAGATAAACACCATTCCAAGTCCCGCGATCGCATACGGTATGATTTTTCCGACACCCCTACGCAACTTACCCGTGACCAAGTGTTGCACATAGACCACGGCGCTCATCAGCGGGATCGTACCCAGTCCGAACATGATCATAAAACGTATCGAATGGGAAATGCCCGGTGACGCCAATGCCCCGAAAACAGCGGCATACACCAGCGCACACGGCAAAAACCCATTGAGCAGCCCCACGGTATACAATGAAGCCGCAGACGGATTGCGCATGCGCTGACCAAGCGCCGATTTGACTTTGGACAGCAAGCGGTATACCCGGCCGGAAAAATTGTACCGCGCGAGTTTTTTTTCAGGAACCACCGCAATCAGTATCATGACCACGCCTGCCACGATCGACATTTGCTGTTGCCAACCGGCCAGATAAAATCCGCGTCCAAGGATTCCGAATAACAACCCGATGGCGGCGTATGCACTCAGGCGTCCGCTGTGGTAGGCCATCAGTTGCAGCGCTTTTTTTTCAGGATTGTGGCGCGCCAACGGCAACATCATCGCGATCGGTCCGCACATGCCGATACAGTGGAGGCTGCTGATAAGCCCCAACAAAATTGCCGTTGTGATCACAGATACATTTTTTGTTTGACGATATAGGATTTCCCGTCATAAGTCCAGAACAAAGTGATGTCCCAGTTGCCGCCCGCGAAATCTCCTTCAGGTATGAGCAATGTGGAATCTTGGGTGTTGAACGATCGTTCAAAATCAAGCTTTTCCGCAGACGGCCGGTACAGGGACACTTTGCCTTGAATGTTTTCTGGAAATATGTTTTTGGGAAATGAAATCAGTACGCCGGCTGCAGTAGCGGTGATTGTTGGTTTTTGCGACAAATTCTGCGCGTTTTGCACCTGGTCGTATTCCACGCTGTACTGCGCGTCTTTTTTGTAATATTCTTCGACGACGAGTTCATTGTCGTAGGCCGTATTGCTTTGCACCCGCACGATAAAATAGCCAATGAACGCTATAAAAAAGCCAAATGCCAATACGATCGATGTGCCCCAGTTGAGTTTCATAATACTTTTTTAATTGTTTTTGTTCCAATCAATCAAAACTTCTCGGCCCTAAGAAATGCGTCGTAGCGGTTTCAATCAGCTTGTTGCGCTGATAAATCCCGATGCGCAACCTGGTCTTTTCACTATCGAGCAAGTGCTGGTCGATCTCTATAAAAATGGTGCCTTGATTTATTGCCTGTGCTTTGATGGTGAGCCAGTTGTGTCCTACGGTTTTAACCGATCCTTTGATACCGATGAGACGGAGTTGTACCGAATCGATATCGCGCACGGTTTTGTTGACGATCTTAAATGTGTACACATTGCTGATCGCGCGGCCCTTGTGCTGGTAGAGTTGTCCGGGCAACCGCAGCACATCGGCCTGGACGTCGTTGCGCAAAAACAGCAACCCGATCAGGATCCCGACAATGATCCCGAGCACGCCCGCATAGCCTTTCATTTTTGGGGTGAACTTAAATGAGGCCTTCTTTTCGATTTCATCCTGCGAAGCATATCGGATAAGGCCCACAGGCAACCCGACGCTTTTCATCATCGTATCACATTCGTCGATACAGGCCGTACAGTTGATGCATTCGAGCTGGATGCCGTTCCTGATGTCGATCCCGGTCGGACACACATTGACGCACTGCATACAATCGATGCAATCACCTTTGCCCGATGCGGCGCGGTCTTCCTTTTTATTGAATCTGGCGCGTCCGAGTTGCTTTTCCCCGCGCACAAAATCATAGGCCACATTGATCGATTGGTTGTCGAGCAACACGCCCTGCAACCGGCCGTACGGACAGGCGATGATACAAACCTGCTCGCGGAACCATACGTATACAAAATAGAACACGCCTGTAAAAATCAGCAGCGCGGTAAAATGTCCCGATTGCGCCGCAGGTCCCTGCTGCATCATTGAAATCAGCGCGTCGCTACCGATCACGTAAGCCAGGAACACATTGGCGATACCAAATGACAGGACAAAAAATACGCTCCATTTGAGGAGCCGTTTTCGGATTTTTTCACCATTCCACGGTTGTTTGTCCAGCCGAATTTGTGCGCCGCGGTCGCCGTCGATCCAATATTCGATGCGTCGGAAAACCATTTCCATGAAGATCGTCTGCGGACAAATCCAGCCGCAAAAGAGGCGCCCGAACGCTACGGTAAACAAGATCACGAATACCACCATGGCGATCATGACCATCACGAAGATGTAGAAATCCTGCGGCCAGAACGGAAATCCAAAGATGTTGAACCGGCGCTCGACGACGTTGAACATCATGAACTGGTTGCCGTTGATCTTGACAAACGGATTGGCGACCAGGATCGCGAGCAGCGCGTAGCTGACCCATTTGCGATAGCGGTAAAATTTGCCCTGGGGCTTTTTAGGAAATATGAATTTGCGTTTGCCCGCGTCGTCCAAAGTTCCTATCGTATCCCGGAACGCTTCGTCTTTCATTGTTTAGGGTTTAGTTTGCGTTACCGCTGCTTCGGGGTCTGTCCACAAATCACCCTCGGCGGCTTTGGCGTCTTTTGGATTGGAGCCGTGCAACGACAGGATGTAGCTGGCTACAAGCTGGATCTCAGTGGGTTTGAGCGTGGTATTCCAGGCGACCATGCCTTTGCCGTCGCGTCCGCCGTTGGAAATGGTGTGGAACAGGTTTTTGATGCTGCCGCCAAAAATCCAGTGGTCGTCTGTCAGGTTAGGCCCGATTTGCCCGCCTGCGTCCGCACGGTGGCAAGCCGCACAATTGGTATCGTAAATGGCTTTCCCTTTGGAAAGATCTGCCGGATCGGTCAGTTTGGTTACCTTGCTTTCGTCCATTTGGTCCGGTGCGGTGAGCAGATATCTTTCGACATCGGCTTTGGCGCGGGCCATTTCTTTGCGCAGTTCGGTTTCCTGGTCGTCGCCGCCCAGCATTTCGTATTTGACCAGATAGACCGCACCAAAAACGATACAGCCGTAAAAAAGGTACAGCCACCATGGGGGGAGCCTGTTGTCGAGCTCGCGGATGCCGTCGTAATTGTGGTTCATCATGATCAGTTCGTCGTTTTCAACGGGTTCTGACCGGGTGAGCTTTTGCATCAGGTTTTTGTACCATGGACGCTCGGTCAGCGCCACGGGATGATCCTGTTCGTGTTGGTGCTTTGCCTTTTCCTCATCGGACATCAATTGGAAAATGATGTTGGCAATGGCCGAATTCATGATTTCAAATGCAATGAGCACAAAAAGCAGCACCAACAGCACGAACATAATGATCGGATATTTGATAAATGCAGGACGGTCTCCGGAATCGACAAGGAATTCAATGGCGCCGAATGCCGTAAAAAAGAAAACCGGAACGCGCAGCCACGCAGGGAAATACTGTTTCATGATGTTTGATTTTGGATTGGATTTTCATCGAGCGGAATGTTGCTCAATTGGCTTAGTTTTTCCTTTCGATACGAAAACACCCAAATGCCGAGCGTGACGAAAAACAGGAAAAAGATCAACAGCGACAGGATGGGGTAGATGGCCACACCTGAAATGGTTTCCATATTGTGTTTGATTTGTTCGAACATGGCTTATTTTTTTGCGGTTTGCTTTACTTTGATATCGGTGCCTAAACGTTGGATATAAGCGATCATCGCGACGATTTCGCGCTGGTGCATCGGGATGAATTTCTCGCCGCGCGCATCGGCTTTTTGCTGGCTTTGCGCATAGCTCTTGGAAAAATCAGGATCCGAATGCAGGTTCTTTTCGATTTGCAGCGCCTGATCGAACAGCGTTTGCCGCGCCCGTGCGATTTCGCCATCAGTGTACGGCACGCCGAGTTTTTGCATCACGCGCATTTTTCCCTCCAAATCTGAAATGTCAAGCGCCTTGTTGTCGAACAGCCATTTATAACCCGGCATGATCGATCCGGACGATGTGCTCTGCGGATCCCACATGTGGTTGAAATGCCAGTTGTCGTTGTATTTTTGTCCGACGCGCAGCAAATCCGGGCCGGTTCGTTTGGAGCCCCATAAGAACGGATGGTCGTACACAAATTCGCCGGCTTTGGATTGTGGCCCGTAACGTTCGACCTCGCTTCTGAACGGACGCACCATTTGCGAATGGCAGCCCACGCAACCCTCGCGGATATACAAATCGCGGCCTTCCAGCTCAAGCGGCGTATACGGTTTGACCGATGCGATGGTCGGGATGTTCGATTTGACCATGAGTGTCGGGACGATCTGGATCACGCCGCCTATCAGGATGGCAATAGTGGCCAGAACCGTGAGCTGTATCGGTTTGCGCTCGAGCCACGGGTGGAATTTCTCACCTTTGACGCGTTTGCCCGTGATGCGCTCAAGTTCAGGTGCCTCGGCCAGTTCATCGGCCACAGCGGCGTTGCGTCGTACGGTTTGGACAATGTTGTACAGCAGGATGAACATTCCAATAATGTACATTGATCCGCCAATGGCGCGCATCCAGTACATCGGGATGATCTGCTGAACGGTTTCAAGGAAGTTGCCGTAGGTCAGCGTGCCATCGGGGTTGAATTGCTTCCACATCGAGGCCTGTACAAATCCGGCCACATACAGCGGCAGGGTATAAATGACGATACCCAGCGTCCCGATCCAGAAATGCCAGTTGGCCAGTTTGGTCGAATACAGCGGTCCTTTGGTCATGCGCGGGATCAGCCAGTAGATCATCCCAAAAGCGAGAAATCCGTTCCATGCCATGGCGCCCACGTGTACGTGCGCAATGATCCAATCGGTGAAATGCGCAATGCCGTTGACGTTCTTCAGCGACAGCATCGGGCCTTCGAATGTGGCCATGCCGTAGCCTGTGATCGCGACTACAAAAAATTTCAAAACCGGTTCTGTCCGTACTTTGTCCCATACGCCGCGCAGCGTCAGCAGTCCGTTGATCATGCCGCCCCACGATGGCGCGATCAGCATAATGGAAAACACCACGCCCAGGTTTTGCGCCCAGTTGGGCAATGCGGAATAC
>JAEWLN010000072.1 GCA_023457535.1 Bacteroidota bacterium | reverse complement strand
AGGTTCACCTGGTTACATCAGAACAGCGCGGCAGGAATGCGGTTTACGAATTGCACCGGGACTTGCAGTGGCACGATCTGGGCATCGATTACGAGCGCGGCCGGAGTTATTTCAGCGCGGGAAATCTGCTTAAAACCATGCGCCATTTTTTAAAACTGCGGCGTATCCTCGGACAGATCAGGCCGGATGCCGTGGTGTCGGTCAGTTATTCGCCCGATCAGTTTTTCCTGCCTTACCTTCACCGCCCTATTCCTAAATTCAAAGAATTTCACTCCTCGCGTTTTGGCCATGCGCCGACGGACATCATCCGCCAACTCGAGCGCGCGTTCGGCAAATACCAAAAGCTCGTCGTGCTCAATGCCGATGAAGTGCCGTTTTTTCCTGCGCACAATACGGTGGTGATCCCAAATTTCACGACGTTTGCGCCCCGATGGGTTTCCGGTAAAGAAAAAATTGTCATTGCCGCGGGCCGTATCGCGCCGGTCAAGCAATTTGGCGATCTGGTCGAAATATGGAGCAGGCTGCATCTGGACTTTCCCGATTGGCAGTTGCACATTTACGGCGATGGCGACGGACAATTACGCGCTGATTTGCAAAAACAGATCGATTCGTACGGCATTAAAAATGCGCATCTTTTTGCCGCAACCGATGCCATCGGGCCCAAATTGCAACAAGCGGCGCTTTACGCGATGACATCGGCCACAGAATGTTTCCCGATGGTATTGCTCGAGGCACAGGCTTGCGGTTTGCCGATAATTTCGTATGATTGCCCTACCGGACCGCGTCATATCGTCAGCGATCAAAAAGACGGCCTGCTGATTGCGCCCGGCGACCGAGATGCTTTTTCCGGGCAATTGCGTGAACTGATGCACAACCACGCGCTTCGGGAATCGATGGGGAAAAAAGCCGTCGGCAACGTAACGCGGTTCGATGTGAAACCCGTAATGGCCATGTGGGATGAACTTTTTCAAAAAACCAAACCCTAGCCGTTTAACCGGGCAGCCGTCAGCCAATGCCGCCCGACATTCCAAAGCGTATTTAAATGATTGAGAACTATTACACAATTTATGGTAACGTCCTGCTTTTAGTGGTGGTATTGACGTTTCTATACGCCAATAGTAATCCGATCGATTCCCCGAGAAATTTTGGGCTTTGGAACATCCTGGGGATTTCAACTGCGGTTTTCCTGGCGTTTTATGTGGGGTTTAGGCCCATCGATTATATTTTTGTCGACATGCCGATGTATGCGCACATGTTTGAAATGTATGCAGACAGATCGGCCTCGGCGGCAGATGCCACAACGGACTTAGGGTTTTACCATTTCATGGAATTCTGTTCGAGGATCATGGATGCTGAAATGTTTTTCTTTACGTGTTTTATGATCTACCTGATTCCATTGGCCGTGGTCTCAGTCAAATGGTTCAAACAATACTGGTTTTATGGTTTTTTGATGCTGGTTACGTCTTTTTCGTTTCTGGCCTATGGCGTAAATGGCATCCGGAACGGGATGGCGACCTCGATTTTTTTGCTCGCCGTTTCATTTGCCAACCGTAAAATGATCATGGCCGCGTTGCTGGTTTTGTCTTATTCGTTCCACAAAAGTATGTCGCTGCCGATTCTCGCCCTATGTGTGACTTATGGTTATAACGATTTCAGGACCTATTTAAAGGTTTGGTTGTTAAGTATTCCGCTGTCCTTTGTGGCAGGGACGCTGTTCATTTCGCTCTTTACCGCATTTGGATTCAGCGATGACCGCGTGGGCGTTTACATGTCCGATACCCAGGCGATCGAAAACACGGGGTTCAGGCTCGATTTCATTTTGTACAGCGGCGCGGCGGTATTTGCGGCGTGGTATTATATCGAGAAAAAAAAGTACGACGATGCTTTTTATGTAAGGCTTGTCAGCGCATACCTGATCGTAAACACCTTTTGGATTCTCATTATCCGGGCGGGATTTTCGAACCGCTTTGCTTATTTGTCCTGGTTTATGATTGCGATCGTGATCATTTATCCGCTGTTGAAGGTCAAATTGATCAATGAGCAAAACAAAACCATCGGGAAAATCCTGATTTTGTATTATTTGTTTACCTATGTTTTAAACTTTACGTCTTGAAAAAACTCAGCGTCATCATTCCGGTCTACAATGTCGCGCAATATGTTGAAAAATGCCTGCGGTCCGTGCTCGATAACGATCTGGCGCAACAGGATATTGAAATCATCGTAGTGGATGACCAATCCCCAGACCATAGCGTCGAAATAGTCCGGGACATCGCGCGCGACCATCCCAATATCACCGTCATTTCGCAAAAGAACAAAGGGCTCGGAGGGGCGCGCAATACCGGCATTGCCCTTGCTACGGGCGCTTACATTCTTTTTCTCGATGCAGATGACTGGATCAATCCCGGCATGCTTTCCAAAACGGTACACCACGCGCTCAACACCCAGGTGGACGTACTCGAATTTGGGGCAGAAGGCATCACGCCTGACGGAACAATCACCTACCGTAACGCCATTTCGTCCAACGGGACAAATTACAGCGGCGTGGTGTATGCGCTGCGGTTCCATTACATGTGGTCGGCGTGCAATAAATTGTACCGGACCGCTTTTCTAAAGGAAAATGAGCTGTATTTCATGGAACAGATTTATTTCGAAGACCTTGAATTCTTTACGCGCATGATTCCGAAAGTGCAGCAAATGCAAGCCGTTGACGATATCGTAGCGAGTTTTTACCAATCCGGCGATTCGATCACGCGGCACAACAGCGATGCCAAAAAGCAAAAGGCCTATCGCGACATCGTGACCATCATCGAACGGCTGCACGGGCAGTTGGTAAAAGTGGATCGGCAACAAACCGGCCAACGGCAGTTTTACCTGCAGTACCTTGGGATACTGGTTGTGACGTTGTTCTATCAATTTGTCAAAAACCGCGAACGCGCTGCACTGGCCGATACCTATCGCACTGAATTGCGCCAGGGCGGAATGTACTACGTGAACCACCGCATCGTTCCGGCCCAAAAAGATGTTTTTCGCCGCATTTTCCTCAAAAACTTCTGGCTTCTAAGGATTTTGCTGTCGCTCAAAACGCCTGGAACCGCTGTGGAATAAAACCGAAAAGTTTGCCCATTGTTGCCGCTTAGTCGATTCAAATCATTAATTTTGACCTACGTTATCGCCCTATGAAAAAAAAGATCTGTTTTATCGTTGCCTCACCACTTACCGCCGAAGCATTTCTTTCCAAGCATTTCGAGTACCTGTCGCCGCTTTTTGACATTTACCTCGTCGCGGACTTTGGCGGGCACCCGTATCAAAACCCGTTCGTAAAAGGCATCAAATCGATTCCAATCAAGCGCAACATTTCGATTTCGAGCGATTTGCGGGCGCTGTCCACATTGCGAAAATACCTCAAAGAAATGCGTTTCGACGCCGTGCACACCGTAACGCCCAAAGCAGGGCTCCTGGGAACGCTGGCCGGGAAATGGGCGGGCGTGAAAGTCAGGACACACATTTTTACGGGACAGGTATGGCATACCAAGACCGGGATTTTCAAACAAGTGCTCAAAACGCTCGACAAAATTATAGTAGGGGCGGCAACCCACATTCTGGTCGACGGTCAATCGCAGCGGCAATTTTTGATCAAAAACAATATTGTCACAGAGAAGAATTCCGCAGTGCTCGGCAAAGGCTCGATCAGCGGTGTGGATGTAACGCGTTTTGTTCCCGATGCTGCAACGCGGCAACAGGCACGCGCCGGGCTCAAAATGTCAGATCAGGTTATCTTTATGTTCCTTGGCCGAATGAACCGCGACAAAGGGTTGCTTGACCTTGCGCGCGCCTTTGCAATCCATCACAGGCAATTCCCCGATTCCAGACTTGTATTGGTAGGCCCCGATGAAGAAGGCATCACACCGGCCATACGCGAAATATGCAGTTCATGTGCCGATGCGGTCGTATTTTATGGCAGTACAAACAAACCGTTCGAGATCCTGCAGGCCGCCGATGTTTTCTGTTTGCCGAGTTACCGCGAAGGTTTTGGCACCAGTGTCATCGAGGCGTCATTGCTCGAACTGCCTGTCATCAGCAGCGATACGTACGGACTCATGGAGACCATCGTCGAGGGAAGTACCGGACTGCGTCACCGCGTGGGCGATGCTGCTGGGATTGCCCACCGGATGTCCGAGCTGATGGATCCGGCACTGCGGCAAACGATGGGCAAAAACGGACGGCAATATGTCCTGGATCACTTTTCTGCCGAGATGATTTCAAGCCAGTGGGTTAATTTTTACAAACGCATCCTGGGCGCATGAAAGTAGCCATCACAGGAGCTACGGGCTTCATCGGGACCTTGCTCGCACAGCGGCATCTGCAAATGGGAAACCAGGTGCACATCCTGACGCGCCGCCCGGCAGACAAACTCGGTTTAACCGGCGTAACATCGCATTTTGGCGATCTTTCCAACCCCGAAGCGTTGCGCCAATTGGTCGACGGAGCGGATATCCTTTACCATTGCGCGGCCGAAATCCGCGACACGCACAGCATGCGCGCAGTCAATGTAGACGGTACGCGCCATCTTATTGAGCAGGCGCGCGGCAGGATCAAACATTGGGTACAACTCAGCAGTGTGGGCGTGTACGGCCCTGTTTTTTCAGGCCGCGTTACAGAAGAACGCGCCTACCATCCGGCAAACGAATACGAAAAAACAAAACTCGAATCGGACCAACTTGTCATAGAAGCCGGCCAATCGGGTGCTTTCAGTTATACCATCATACGTCCGTCCAACGTGATCGGGCCCGGCATGCGCAATGCGTCATTGTTCGCCTTGATGCGGTCTGTGGCGCGCGGGGTTTATTTTTACATCGGACCCAAAGGCGCATCGGCCAATTATGTGTCGGCCCGCAATGTGGTCGAGGCCCTGTGCCTGGCCGGAACGCACCCAAAGGCCAAAAATGAGATTTACAACCTCTCGGACTGGTGCGCGATCGAAGAATTCATCGGGCAAATTGCCACATCGCTTGGCAAGCCCCAACCGCGTTTGCGTTTTCCCAAGCCGTTGATGCTGGCTGCGGCACGGGTACTGTCCGTGGTGCCGCGAAATCCGCTTACGGCCTCACGCGTCAGGGCGCTGACCAGCCGTGCGGTGTATCCGAACGACAAAATCGAGAACGAGTTGGGGTACCAAAACAGCCATCCGGTACGCGATGCGATTCGCGAACTGACAGACTTTTACAAAACGACGCATGTATAGATCACTGTTCAAACCGCTTTTTGATTTTATTTTTGCGGCTATCGCGCTGTTGCTGGCCATGCCGGTCATTGTGCCGGTCACGGTCTTTTTGTATTTTGCCAATGACGGAAAGCCGTTTTTTTTTCAGCTTCGTCCGGGCAAAAACGGCAGGATTTTCAAAATCGTCAAGTTCAAAACGATGAACGACCGCTGTGATCCCAACGGGAACCTGTTGCCCGATGAGCAGCGGCTGACCACGATCGGCGCTTTTGTACGCAAAACCTCGCTCGATGAAATCCCGCAGCTGATCAATATTTTAAAAGGCGATATGAGCCTGATAGGGCCGCGACCGCTGCTGACGACGTATCTGCACCTGTATAATGATTTCCAGAACCGGCGCCATGAGGTAAAACCCGGCATCACCGGCTGGGCGCAGGTCAATGGCCGCAATGCGATCTCGTGGGACAAAAAATTTGAATATGATGTCTGGTATGTGGACCACGTCAATTTTATGCTCGACGTAAAAATATTTTTCAGGACGATCCAAAAGGTGCTCAAAAGCGAAGGGATCAATGCCGCCGACGCCAAATCGGTCGAACCGTTCCAGGGCAATAATCTTTAAATCCAGAGTTATGTTACTAAGTATTGTAGTGCCGGTTTACAACGTTGAACGCTATCTGGCGCGTTGCCTTGACAGCGTACTCGATCAGGACCTCGATCCCGAAGCCCACGAAATTCTGGTCGTCAACGACGGTTCGCCGGATAACAGCCTGGCCATTGCTCAGGATTACGCCGCCCGGCACCGGCAAATCAAGATCATCTCGCAGCAAAACCAGGGGCTCAGTCAGGCGCGCAATACGGGCATCGAACACGCGGTAGGCCGCTATATTTACTTTATCGATTCGGACGATTACCTGGAGCGCAAGGTTTTCAAGACATTGCTCGAAGTGGCGCAAACGCTCGACCTCGACTTTCTTGGGTTTGGATCGGCGCGCGTCCCTAACGCTGATTACAGCATAGAACCGGATTTTTCCAAATACCGGCCTTTTGAACAATTGCCTGTAACGGACGGGAAAACCTATATCGGGACGCACAATTTCCTCAACAATGCGTGGTGGTACCTGATCAAACGCGAAGTGCTTGAGCGGCACACGATCCGGTTTGTCAAAGGCATTATGCTCGAAGACGGCATTTTCACCACCGAACTGCTGCTGCAATGCCAACGCGCGGCGCATGTCAGCGTGAGCGTTTACCGCTATTTTGTCAATGACAATTCGATCATGACCATACGCGATAAAAAGCACCTCGAGAAAATGAACCGCGATTTTATGCTCGTGATCAAAAGATTTTCATTGCTGATCCGGCTTGCGAAGGAAAAGGACGCCAATCAGGCGGCGATGGCGCGGTTAAGGGCACGACAGGAATCATATGCGTTTTTCCTGCTGATCCGGCTTGTGAAATCGCGCGTGCCGTTCAGTGATTTCCGGGCCGTGCTTCAAGATATGAAAACCGAGGGCGTATACCCGATCAAAAACTTTATCGGTGTGGACTATCAGTCGCCCAAAGAGAAACTTTTTACGCGGATATTCAACAACAAGCCGTTATTGTACGCGTTTTTGAAAGCCAATGCGGTGTTTAAAATGGTGTGATGATGCGAATTAAATTTTTGGACGGATTCCGCGGGCTCGCCATCATTATGGTGGTATTGTATCATGTATTCAACCGATGGACAGATTTTTTGCCCTTTGGCGACAAATATGCGCATTTTCCGCTGTTCCAAAAAGGCTGGCTGGGCGTGCAGTTGTTTTTCCTGATCTCAGGTTTCGTGATCCTGATGAGCCTCGAAAAAAGTAAGAACTTCAAAGAATTCATTTCCAAAAGATGGCTGCGGCTTTTTCCCGCCATGTTGGTTGCGACCGTTTTATTGTATGCTACGGCGGGTTTATTGCCTGAGCGTCCGATGGGCGCGCCCGTACTTCGTGACATGATTCCGGGCCTGTTGTTTGTGCAACCCAGCTGGATCGAATTGCTATTCCGTTCGCCGCAAGGGGTGCTCGAAGGGGCGTTCTGGTCACTTTTTGTGGAGGTCAAGTTCTACATCGTATTCGGGTTGATCTATTTCTACGCAGGCCGGATGCGGGCCATCCAAGGGATTTCGGCGCTTTTCGGCGTTGCTTTGGCGGCTAATGTAGCGAGCAGGCTTACTGACAACGGCATCGTTAAAATAGCCGATATGGCACTGCGGCAATTGAGTTTTGACCATTTCGGATGGTTTGCTGCAGGCGCGCTGACGTATCTGTATTTTGTCGGGAAAGACAAAAAGTTGCTCACCTACGCGTTCGCGGTGGGTGTTTTTTCGAGTATTTTTACAGCGCTGAGCCATTGGACTTCGTGGTACGTGTTTTTCGTGGCAGTCGGCATCCTGGCACTTTTTATCGCAACGATTTGTTATGACCGGCTCAAGACCGTTTTCGAGTATCCGTTCTTTATGTATTTCGGATTTGTCAGTTATCCGTTGTATCTGATACACGAAAATGCGCTCGTCGCGCTCACTGTTAAAATGCATGCATTTTTCCCGCAGATTCCTGATTTGCTGCTGCCGGTCATTCCGATAGCGATACTGACCCTTGTAGCACACCTTATCGCCAAATTCATCGAACTGCCGTTGGGCCGATTGCTCAAACGCCTGTTCGACATCAAAAAAAATACCGGAAGACCCGTTGAACCCTAATGCAATACAAATGAATAACATATTGATCACATCGGCCGGGCGCAGGGTTTCGCTCGTCCGTTTTTTCCAAACTGAGCTCAAACGGCGTTTCGCCGATGGTAAAGTCATTGCCGCCGATGCCAACCCTGATTATGCGGCCGCCTGCCGTGTGGCCGACGCTTATTTTGCGCTGCCGCGTGTGTCCGATGCGGGGTACATCCCGGAATTGCTCCGGCTTTCGGTCGCGCACGGGATCCGGGTGATTATCCCTACGATCGATACCGAACTGTTGATTTTGGCCCAACACCGCGAGGCGTTCAGCCAGAACGGGATTGCCATTGTCGTATCGGACGAACCGATGGTGCGTATTTTTCGCGACAAACGCGCCACGCACCGGTTTTTTGAGCAATATGGAATTGGGTGCGCGCGCGAGTATGACAAAAACAATTACACCCTTCCGATGTACCTCAAACCGTACGACGGCAGCCGCAGCGTAGACAATTTCGTGATCACCGATGCCTCACAGCTGACCGACTATCATTTTTCGAATGAAAAACTGATGTTCCTCGAATACCTTGACCACCAAAAATTCACAGAATACACCATCGACCTTTATTATGACAGCCAATCCCAACTCAAGTGTTTCGTTCCAAGAAAACGCCTTGAGGTGCGCGACGGCGAAGTCAACAAAGCCGTTACCACGCGTGCGCCATTCATCGGTGCGCTTTGGGAAAAGCTTGCCTCAGTGCCCGGTTTTCGCGGCTGCATCACGTTTCAGGTTTTTGTCCACAACGATACCGGTGCGCTCTACGGCATCGAAATCAATCCGCGGTTTGGCGGCGGCTATCCGCTCAGTTACCTGGCAGGGGCGAATTTCCCTGCGTGGATCATCTCTGAATACATGCTGGGTGCAACCGTGGTTCCCGAGTTCGACCAGTGGGAGCAGGATTTGATGATGCTGCGCTATGACGATGAAATTCTCGTACACCAATTCCAGTCATGAGCACCGTGCGGCACACCATCGTATTTGACCTTGACGATACGCTCGTGAAGGAAATCGATTACCTTAAATCGGCATTCGGCGAAATTGCCGCCCATGTCGACAGCACCTGCAACGGCCTGTTCGATGAGATGTTTGGCTGGTATCAGGGGAAGCAGGACGTTTTTGGCCATGTGGTGCAGCGCTATCCGCATGTGGTCAAAGAAGACCTTAAGGCCATTTACCGCAACCACGTCCCAAAGTTCGATCCGCTTTCTGAAAGCCGCGAACTGCTGATCCGGCTCAAGGCCCAGGGGCATTTTCTGGGCTTGGTAACAGATGGTTTCTCTATCACGCAGCGCAATAAGATCAAGGCGCTCGATATCGGGCATTTGTTTGACAGGATCGTGGTATCGGAGGAATTCGGATCTGAGAAGCCGTCCAAACGCAATTTTGAAGTGTTCCACGAATTGGGGACAAAACATTATTTTTACATCAGCGATAATGTAGCCAAGGACTTTATCGCACCCAACAAGCTGGGCTGGACCACTGTGTGCCTGCTGGACGACGGTCAAAACATCCACCGTCAGGATTTTACGCGCGAAAAGGCTTACCTGCCGCAACATAAAATCGCGCACCTGAGCCAGCTCGAGCCCATCTTACAATCCACGCATTAACTTGCCGCCTTATCTGGAACGGCCGCAAACAGAAAAAAATATGGAAAACAATTCAAAAATATGGCTTTCTTCCCCGCACATGGGCGGCCAGGAGCAACACTTTGTCAACGAGACATTCAGGACCAATTGGGTCGCGCCGTTAGGTCCCAACGTTACCGGATTTGAAGCCGACCTCGAAGAATTCCTGCAACACGGCACGCATATCGCCGCGCTTTCCTCCGGTACGGCTGCCATTCATTTGGGATTGCTGTTGCTGGGTGTTCAGCCGGGCGATGAGGTGATTTGCCAGAGTTTTACATTCTCTGCATCGGCCAATCCGATATTGTATCTGGGTGCGACGCCTGTTTTTGTCGACAGCGAGCCGCAAACCTGGAACATTTGTCCCGAGGCGCTCGAACAGGCGATAAAGGATCGGATCGCACGCGGCAAAACGCCCAAAGCCATCATTGGTGTTCATTTGTATGGCATGCCGTTCCAGGCCGATCAAATCCTGTCGATTGCGCAAAAATACAACATACCGGTGCTCGAGGATAGTGCAGAGGCCCTTGGCAGCACATACAAAGGCAGGCGTTGCGGCACATTTGGCGATATGGCGGCACTGTCGTTCAACGGCAACAAAATTATCACCACTTCAGGCGGCGGCGCATTGGTTACCCGCACGAAGCAGCAAAAGGACCGCGCGGTGTTCCTGGCCACACAGGCGCGCGATGCGGCACCACATTACGAGCACAGCCACGTGGGCTACAATTACCGACTGAGCAATGTTTGTGCGGGAATAGGCCGCGGACAAATGAAAGTGCTCGAAGAACACGTGGCGCTGCGACGCGCGATGCATGATTTTTACGCCGGTTATTTTTCCAACGTGGACGGCGTAACGGTGTTCAGCGAACCTACGCCCGATTTTGTTTCGAACCACTGGCTTTCTGCGATTGTCATCAAGCCGCAACACGGACGTACCCGCGAGGCTTTGAGGCTTGCGCTCGAGGCGGCCAATATTGAGAGCAGGCCACTGTGGAAACCCATGCATTTGCAACCTGTTTTCAAATCGTATCCGTATTATGGCGGGGCCGTTTGTGAAGCGTTGTTTAACGGCGGGTTGTGCCTGCCATCGGGTTCAAACCTCACCGATAGCGACCGACAAAGGATTACGGCGGTATTCGACCGTTTTTTTCTTAAAAAATAGATTGAAAAAATATTAATAAAATCTTAAATTTGCGTAGATTTGAAGGTTTAACGCTGCTCTTACATGGCCGAATCCATTTTTGAAATTATAAAGAATTCCGTGTTGGGGAAACGATTCCAAAACATTGGCTACCTGCCGCGCTGGATCATTTTTTCGATCGACGTTTTTATTGTGCTCGTTGCCGTGATTATCACCAAACTGATCGTCATCAGTTTGAGCGTGCAGTTCAACAGTCCTGTCAATTTTGAGGTGCGCACGCTGATCAATTTACTGGTCAATGCGGGTTGTTTCCTGGTTTACCGCACCTATGCGGGCATCATCAGGCATTCGACATTTATCGATGGGGTCAAGTTATTGGTGTCGACTACCACGGCGTACCTGGTGCTGCTGTTGCTCAACTATGCATCGATCTTTGCGTTCCACAAACAAATTTTCCTGACCACGGGCCTGTTCATAAGTTACGTAATCTCGTTTTTGCTGTTGTTCCTGTTTCGCATCATGGTCAAATTTTTCTTTGAGCAATACATGCAGTTCGAGGACAGGAAAAGCCGCGTCAATGCCGTGATTTATGGCGCCGATGCCAATGCGATATCGGTGGCCAATGCCTTGCGTACCGAAACGCCGGGCCGTTTTCGCGTAGTGGGTTTTGTCGATAAATTCAACCAGAATAAAGTAGGCAAGAGCATCCTCAATTTGCCGATCCTGAACCAAAACAAAAAAATCCACGTCGTGCTGCGATCGATGAAAGCCGATGCGCTGATCATCGCAGAAAAAAGCCTCACGCGCGAAGAAACGGTGTCGCTCGTCGAAGAATGTCTAGAGTACAATTTTAAGGTATTTACCGTTCCACTGATCAGCGATTGGGAAGACGAGCAGCAAATTTCTAACAAGGTCAAAAATTTTGATATCGAAGACTTGCTCGAGCGCAAACCCATCGTGCTCAACATGTATTCGATTTCCTCGCAGCTCAAAGGCAAAACGATTCTGATTACCGGCGCCGCGGGATCCATCGGGAGCGAAATCACGCGTCAGGTGTTGGGTTTTGAGCCGCTGCACCTGATTTTGCTTGACCAGGCCGAAACACCGCTGCACAACCTGAGTCTGGAGATTAATGGCCAACACGAGTTGGTCAACATTACGTATGAACTGGCCGACATCCGCAATAAGGAATTGATGGAGCAGGTGTTCCAAACGTACAAGCCGGATGTGGTTTACCATGCCGCGGCGTACAAACACGTGCCGCTCATGGAAGAGAATCCCGCGCAGGCCGTGTATACCAATGTAGTGGGGACCAAAAACCTGGCGGACCTCGCGGTCAAATACCACGTGGAGCGCTTTGTGATGGTCTCGACCGACAAGGCCGTCAACCCCAGCAGCGTGATGGGCGCAAGCAAGCGCATCGCTGAAAAATACGTGCAATCGCTGCACGAAATGCGCAAGCAGCAGCAAAAGGCGCATGTTACCAAATTCATTACCACGCGTTTTGGCAACGTATTAGGGTCCAACGGATCGATCGTTCCTTTGTTTACCAAACAAATTGCAGAAGGCGGCCCTATTACAATCACGCACCCGGAGATCATCCGTTATTTTATGACCATTCCGGAGGCTTGTCAGCTCGTGCTTGAAGCCGGTGCAATGGGCAATGGGGGCGAGATTTTCATCTTTGACATGGGCAAGCCGGTCAAGATCCTGGACCTGGCCAAAAAAATGATCCGATTGGCCGGATATACGCCCGATAAAGAAATCGAAATCAAAATCATCGGATTGCGCCCTGGAGAAAAGCTGTACGAAGAATTGCTCAATGACACCTCCAAAACGCTGCCTACGCACAACGAAAAAATCATGATCGCCGAGGAGATTTGCGACGATTTCGAATCGGTCAGCCTCAATATTCTCGATTTGTTGTCGTGTTTTGAAAATGCCGGTTCAGCGGACATCGTTTCCAAGATGAAAAAAATCGTTCCGGAATTCAAAAGCATGAACTCGGTGTTTCAGACCCTCGACAAATGATCGCCCGAACCTAAAAGCGCTATATTTAGCACGTTAAAACTCAAATATGAAGATTTTCCCGATAACCAGATTGTTGCTGCCGGTGCTTTCGCTGCTCATTTTTTCGTGCGCCTCCAAAAAGGATGTGGTGTACCTGCAAGGCATCGACCGCGCCAAAAGTTATGACGCTGCGACCGTATATGAACCCGTACTTCAACCGGACGATCTACTGTCGATTGTAATCAGCACGGAAAGCCGGGAGATCGCCGCGCCGTTCAATTTGCCGGAAATCCAGAGCTCGGACAGTGAAAACCGCGGGCTCAGAACTTACCTGATCGACAATGCGGGTTACATTGATTTTCCTATTCTCGGGAAGATCAAACTGGGCGGGCTCACGCGAACCGAGGCCAATAACAAACTCGTGGCCGCCGTAACCGAATACGTGCAAAAGCCCATCGTGGACCTCAGGATTGTCAACTACAAGATATCGGTGCTGGGCGAAGTAGCCAAACCCGGTTCGTACAACATTGCAGGCGAACGCGTCACTTTGCTCGAAGCTTTGAGCCTTGGCGGAGACTTGACGATCTACGGCAAGCGCGACAACCTGCTGGTCATTCGCGAGAAGGACGGCAAGAAAACGTACAACCGCGTAGACATTACGCAACCTGACTTTTTGAATTCACCCTTTTATTACCTGTCGCAAAATGATGTAGTTTATGTCGAACCGAACAAAACGCGCGTCAATGCGTCGGTCATTGGGCCGAACGTTTTTGCGATTTTGTCGGCCGTATCATTAATTGCTACCCTGGTGGTCGTCCTGACCCGATAATCTAAAACAAACTTAATGGAATCCCATCCGTCCCTACAAAAAGAATCCCACGATGAAAGTTTGAACATACGCGAGCAGGTCGACAAATACCTCGTCAATTGGAAGTGGTTTGTCCTTAGCGCGCTGTGTTGTTTGGCTGCTGCTGCGGTTTATCTGCGTTACAGCGTGCCGCTTTACAAAGCCTCGACCGTAATTCTGGTGCGCGATGAACGCAAAGGCGGACTCCAAACCGAACTGTCGGCATTTGAGGATCTCGGCCTGATGAAGAACGTCAAAAACAATGTGGACAACGAACTCGAAGTCATTAAATCTTATACCAT
>JAEWLN010000071.1 GCA_023457535.1 Bacteroidota bacterium | reverse complement strand
CTCCACGGGCATGCCCATGTAAAATTTGAGTGCCGTTTCCTGTAACGCGACGTTGTTGCGGTTTTGCTGGCGCTGGGTGTCGAGGTTGTACAAATTCACCACCATGCGGTCCAGGTCGATTTTTCTTGCCAGTCCATTGTCGAACTGCCCTTTAAGCACATCGCGCATTTTGGACGTACTGGCATAAAGGCTGTCGCTTACGGCAAGTCGTTCCTGTGCGACCAATACCTGATAGTACGCATTGGCCACGCGTTCGATGACTTGTTCTTCAGTCAGGCTGGCGTTGATCTGATAAAATTGACGCGTCGATCTGGCCGCTTTAAGACCGGTAAATACCGCCATGTCGAATAGGTTCTGCGACAGCGAGACCCCTGCCACGGACAGCCATTCCTGGCCGAAAGGTACCAACACCACTGTTCCGGGTTGTCCTACGATATCACCCGGTAAAGCGCTTTGCTGGATAATGGCATTGTAGGTGAGGTTTCCGTTGGCCGAAATGTTGGGCAAGGCCTGCGAGCGCACTTCCTGGATTTCGTAATTGGCGTTCTCGATGTCGAGTTTTGCTTTTTGCGCATCGGATTTGTGTTGCAACGCGTACTGGATTGCATCCTTCAGCGCAACGGGCGTTGCCGATTGGGCCTGTACGGAAACGGACCACCACGAGGCAAGTAGCGCCAGCGGGACAAATTGTCTCATATAGTTTAGCATTTTCATTGATTGATGGATATTAAAGATTGGATAGATTATATTCGAGTTCCTTTATGCCTTTTTCCGTCGCAATGGCGCGCGTGTGGTATTCCAGCACGGCCAGTTCGAGATCCTGCGTTTCCTTTTCATAAACGGTTTGTTCATTGATCTGGAAAATCAGCATGTAATAAAATTTGATCGCTTTTTCGATGTCGAGGTCTTTGCGGTACAAACCCAGGTAAATCCCGCGGTCGATGTTCTGGCGCAGGAACAAAAAACAGTCTTCGAGTTCGCGACACATCGTTTTTTCGTGGATTTCGGGATAGTGTTTCTTGAGTTGGTACAGCGGCGAGGTATCGGCAGACTGGAACATGCCTTTGAACATCTTGCGGATTTCAAAATTCTCGCGTATCGGATTGTGGTTCTGAGACATGATCGCTTCGATTTTTACGTGAAGCTGCTTGTGCATCGTTTCGGTAGCTTCTTCGATCAGGACCTCTTTGTTGATGAAATATTTGTAGATCGTCTTTTTTGAAATGCCCATTTCACCCGCAATATCATCCATCGTGACGCTTTTAAAACCGAGCTTGAGGAACATGTCGGTTGCTTTGGCTATTATCTTGTCTTTCATGGGTAAGCTAAAAAAATCCGGACAAAATTAAATTGGAAACTTTGAATACCAAAATAGTTTCCAAAGTATTTACATTTTTTTAACATTTGCGGCAACCGGCCCGTTTGCCAGCTGCGGCGAATGGCGTACCTTAGCGCCAAAATTACGCCCATGCTCGCTATCGATCAGTATCAGCAACACTTTACGGCCTATTTGTCGGAACAAAAAATAAGTACGGAACCGCAAAACCTGTATGCGCCTATTTCGTACATTTTGTCTCTGGGCGGCAAACGCATGCGTCCGGTTTTAACATTGATGGCCGCCGAAGTGTTCAATTGCAGTTTCCAAAAAGCACTGCCCGCGGCGATGGCGGTGGAGATGTTCCATAACTTTTCGCTTGTGCACGATGACATCATGGACGATGCGCCGCTGCGACGGGGCCGCGAAACCGTACACGAAAAATGGGATGTCAATACCGGAATTCTTTCCGGCGATGCGATGCTGATCCTGGCCTACCGTTATTTCGAACAGTACGAACCGGCCGTGTTTCGCGATCTGGCCAAGTTGTTCAGCAAAACCGCGCTCGAGGTCTGCGAAGGCCAGCAATGGGATGTGGATTTTGAAACGCGCGACAATGTAACGCTGGACCAATACCTCAAAATGATCGAATACAAAACGGCAGTGCTCGTTGGCGCGGCGATGCAGATGGGCGCCATTATCGCCGGGACGTCGCGGCAAAACGCGCAACTTATCTACGATTTTGGCCGATATCTGGGTATCGCGTTTCAATTGCAGGACGATTACCTTGACGTGTACGGCGATCCGGAAACGTTCGGAAAGCAGATTGGCGGCGATATCATCGAAAACAAGAAAACGTATTTGTACCTCAAGGCCATGTCTTTTTCCGATGTGACGCAAACCGAGCAACTGCGCCATTTGTACTCGATACAGCCGGCGGACAACAACGATAAAATCGCGTCCGTATCGGCTATTTTTACGCAAACCGGCGCCGCATCGGCTACGCAGGAAGCCATCCGCGATTACACTTTGCGCGCGTTCGACACCCTGGCGCGTCTGGATGTTTCAAACGACAAAAAAAACGCCTTGCGCCTGTTTGGCCAAAACCTCATGGAGCGAAAAGTTTAAAATGGCAAGCATGTTCACAGCGCCCGAAAATACCGATGCTTTGCTGGCCCAGGCTGAATCCGATGCATTATACCGCGAACTGATCGTCCAGATCAACAAAGATTTTAACCTTGCCAATGAAGCGATCGACTTTCCGCTGAGCACCCAGCCCGGCGAACTCAAAGTCCAGCTGCACGAGAAGATCTACCGTTTGATCCAATACAAATTTGCCGAATACCTCAATTTACTGTATGTCATCGATGTGCCTGAAGACCAGATCAAAAAACTCGACGGCTCTGACCTCGTGGCCTTATCGGAGCAGGTGGCGTTTTTGGTTTTGAAGCGCGAGTGGATGAAGGTTTGGTTCAGGAACCGTTATTGATCACCGGGCGCTGATTCAAATATTTTTTCAAAATCGGGATCGGTTTGAAAGAAATCGACCGGCCAGTAGCCAAGCGTTTTTCTACCCAGGATTCCCGCATGGAAAGGCGGCAGCGTTTTTTCACGAAGTTCGAACCGCAACGTGCGATCCCATGCTTTGAGTGCGTTCGCGCAAAATTCAGAACAATATAGTTTGTTGCTTTCGGCAGCATCAAAGTCGATATCAAATTCGACGCGTTGCCCCAGGTTTGCGATGAGTGCGCGCAACTTCGCAATCGGTAGGGATGTGGCGTTGTACCGCCAGATGCTCCAATATTCGATATCGGCAACACTGGTGAAATGCTCTAATGTCGTTTGTTCGAGTGCAGTATGGGTCTGCGAATCGTTGGTGACGTGAAAGATCGTCATCCGGTCATGGACAAAAATACCAATGCCTACGTGCGACGATCGGTGATCGGTATAATTAAATTCCGAAATTAGCGGCGATTTACTGCGTGTGCCGCGCGTGACCAGATAGACGCACAGGCTGTCTTTTGCCACCGACGTTGGCCACGCCTCCTGTTGCGCCGAACA
>JAEWLN010000070.1 GCA_023457535.1 Bacteroidota bacterium | reverse complement strand
AACAGCCTGTAAGCGAATTGCGCTGGTTTTTGGTAGCCGGAAGTTGTGGTTTCACGAATAAAGTTTATCTTCGGCAGAGAGAACTCAGTCCGCTTGAACCGCGAATTACGCTTACAGGCGACACGTTGGCTGCAATTGTATCGAGAATTATGAAAAAAATCAACTTTTTGTATTGGAACATCGGAAACAAACAACCTCCGTTCGAATTCGAAATCAAGAAATTAATTAATTCACACGAAGTTGATGTTTTAATTTTAGTTGAAAATAAAAATATAAACAACGATTTAATAAAGAGAGCATTAAGCTTTGATGCGGTGAGTCTTAACGCGAATAACAAATTTGCAAAATGGGTGAATGTATATTATAAGTTAAACGATGAATATAAAATAGCCCATCATAGCGAATATACCGAAATTGACCACGATAGTTTGCCTCCAAAGCAAGTCAATCGCGTACAAGTCTTTAAAATTATTGGAAAATCCTCATTGGAGATTTTTTTCTCCTGTGTTCATTTTCCTAGTGAACTCTACCACGATGAAATAAGTCATTTACAAATCGCTCCTAATTATAAGGAAAAGATTCACAGCCTCACAAACAATTCATCAAAGGCATTTATCGTAGGTGACTTTAATATGAATCCATTTGATTTAGGAATGGTGGAACCGATGGGATTCTACGCGTTTAATAATAGAGAACTTGTAACTGATGACCAAAAGCTTAAATACGGTTCTCGACGAGCGCTATATTACAATCCGTGTTGGACTCTATTGGGCGACTATATTAGTAAATCAAATTATGTAGAAAGTAAAAGATCCGGAGGGTCTTTCTATTATGGCAAACGTGCGTCCCGGAATATTTATTGGCATTTAATTGATCAAATTATAATTAGAAAATCAATAATTGATAACTTTATAGAATCTGAATTAGAAGTCATTGAAACACCTGAAATTTCAAAATTTCTATATTCGACAACAAAAATATTAAACGAAATTGACCATTTCCCGTTAAAATTTTCTTTCAACTTTGAACTATGACCGAACATATAGACTTTAGCTCCTTTCTTCCAAATCCCGACGATTCAGATTTGATTTTAAAATTAAGTCCTGAATCAGTTTTACGAGATTTGTCAAATACTTTTGACACGAAGTATTCTGGAAGAATTGTTTCCGCGATAACCTCTACTAGCAAAGAAATTACAAGTGAGAATTTCCAACTTAATTTCACATTTTATTTAATTTTTACTAGACATGATAACTTTAGTTATCCACTTTTAAGAATTGAGTGTATTCAAACCTCTGGTACCTATCCTGTCGAAGTGAACGCACACTATGGTCCACCTATAAACTTTGGCATAGCAGAAAATCGAGACGAGTTAAAAGCTATTATTGACAAAATTCTAAGCGAAGATCGAACTCGAAATTTAATCTTGTCTATGTATTAAAAACAACTGCAGCCAACCGCCGCTAAGACGCCATTGCCGAGTGTTTTTGGCTTGGCGATTTTTCTTCACGAAAAAGCTTTATCTTCGGCAGAGAGAACTCTGTCCGCTTTGACCGGCAACGGCGCTTAGCGACCTAACGTTATGGGCAAGACCAAAATCACGAATCGAAATATGAACGAAACAGAATATACAATTGATCAAATTAGAGATGAAATTATCAAATTTAAAAACGATTCGGATTTTCAAAAACTTGAGAGTTTTTATTATTCCAAATCATTCTCAGAAATTTTAGGTGTCAGCAGAAGGGAGATTAGCCATAGTGGATTTTTAGCTTGGTTATTAGGAAATTTGGAGAGTCATGGATTAGGCGAATTTCCAATTAAGAAGTTTCTAGACATAGTTATAAAATTTAGTAACGAAAAGTTACAGTTAAAATATAGCGATCTATTTAATTCCCTTATAACTGAAGATTTTACAATCGAAAAATTAATTCTTAAACCAGAGTTTTCAATTAGAAATGTGGGCAGAGTCGATTTGTACATTGAATTATCAATGATTATCAATAATGCTCATAAGAAAATTAAATTAATTGTCGAGAACAAAGTCGAGAGCAAAGAAAATAACGATCAAACTAATTCTTATTTTAATCATTTTTTTCCGCTTACAAGCGAAAACGAAATCTCGCTTTTCATTTATCTCACTCCTATTTCAACTCTCGATCTTATAGAGTTAACTGAGGCAGAATGCAATTGCAAAGAATTTATCCAAATAAACTACCAATCTCTAGTTGATTATCTAATTGAACCTGCGTTAAATCAAAATGTTTCGCAGCAAACGAAAAATATTTTGACCGAGTATTTAAAATCTCTAAGTCAACCTTCACTTGACGATGAAATTGATGGACATAAAAAAGAATTAATTATGGCTTTAGGTAATGAAGAAAGAAAGCTACTTTCTAGCTTTTGGAATAAAAATCAAAAACTAATTTTAGCGGCATTATATGCTATAAGTTCAGATCCAACGCAGGAAAAGGAAACTAGAAATAGTATAAAAGAAGCATTAGATAATCTTTCACCAGGAAAAGATAGAACTACATATAATATTAAATATGCTGGAAAGGTCATCAGCAAAAAATTCAAGAAATCCGACATTGCATTACAAACAATTAACGTTCTAAATTCCCATAATTTAATTGATGATGAAATAATTAATTATTTAAAAGAAGACAGAACTTGTAGTTTCAATCTTTTAAAGAGAAAAGAAGATTTTACCGAAACAGAGATTAAATATGGTAAATACAAAATGAATGTCCCACCAGAACTTATTTATAAAGGCGAAGAATTATATGTAGTTAGAAATTGGGGAATTGGAAATGTAGATAAATTCATAAAAAAATTTCAGGAAAAATTCATAGGTCTAGAATTTGAAAGTAATTAATGGTCCAGCCCATAACCGCCGTTTCAAGCGATTGCGGGGTTTTTCGTCGCCGGAAATTTCTATTTTACGAAGAAACATTATCTTCGGCAGAGAGAACTCAGTCCGCTTTGATCCGCAACCGCGTGAAGCGGCCTAACGTTAGCCAACATTCTCGAAAACCGTAACCAAAACATGAAATATATTTTATTAGCGTCTATTCTATTAATTGCAAACTTTTCTTTCTGCCAGGAGAACAAATTTGTTCCAGAAATGAAAGCAAATTTACCAATGGAATATGGCGAAAAATTAATTCAACAATGTTCTCGCTTTTCTGTTGAGAAGTCCGAAAGTTTTTTTAATGTCTCTGAAAATGAAATTACAGATCTAGAAATAAATTTTAAAAAACTCTACAAACTAAAATCTACAAATTGCTGTAGCAAAGGTTGTAAAATATCCAATTTAAAATATTACGGTTACCAATTTGTTGGTGTCATAGTAAATGGTGAAAAATATATTTACATAAATGCTTTTGATATTGAATCTTCAAGAATATTTTTAAATTCTAATGACTGGAAAACAAAACCATTAATTATATGCGATGGCGGTCAATCATATTGGGGAGTTCTCTATAATATAAAAAAGAAAAAATTTAAAAATCTTTCGATGAATGGTACAATGTAAGAACGTCGGCTAACCGCCGTTTCAAGCCATTGCCGGGTTTTTGGTAGCCGGAAGTTGCGGTTTCACGAAGAAGCATTATCTTCGGCAGAGAGAACTCAGTCCGCTTTGATCGGCAACGGCGTGAAGCGGCCTAACGTTGAGCGCAATTTGACGTTACCGTAGCCGATAAATTCAGCGGTAAAAAATTCCTACATTTTTTTTTATTTTTTTTTCGCGCCTGAACCGGAAGAATGACGGTTCGGATACAGGCTTCTTGAGG
>JAEWLN010000069.1 GCA_023457535.1 Bacteroidota bacterium | reverse complement strand
CACACGATACGTATTTTAAAGTGGTCGACGAGATCCTGATCCGGCTGTTTAACAAGCCCATCGAGCAGCAACCCAAAGGTATTTTGGACATGGGATGTGGCAATGGTGCGTTCCTGCAACACATTTTTGAGGTGATCGAACGGCAAACGCTGCGCGGCAAAATGCTCGACGAACACCCGCTGTTTCTGGTGGGAGTAGATTATAATCAGGCGGCGCTCAAAGTAACGCGCGCCAATTTAATCAAGGCCGATATTTGGGCCAAGGTAATTTGGGGCGATATCGGAGGGCCCGACCTTCTCGCGGCAGACCTTCTTGAGAATTACAACATCGATCTCAAAGATTTGCTCAATGTGCGTACGTTTCTGGACCACAACAGAATCTGGGAAGATCCGCAGCAGGTAACGCCCGGTCGCGTGAGCCATTCCACAGGCGCTTTTGCACACCGCGGTAAGCGCATCCCGAACCATCTGGTAGAGGACAATTTGCTGTGGCATTTAAAAAAATGGTCGCCGTATGTAGACCGTTTTGGTTTGCTGCTGATCGAACTTCATACGATCGATCCCAAACTCGCAGCGGCCCATATCGGACGAACGTCGGCCACGGCATACGATGCCACGCATGGATTTTCGGACCAATATATAGTGGAAATCGACGTGTTCAACAAAATTGCCGCTGAAGCCGGACTGTATCCGGATCCGGACGTATTCCGGCGCTTTCCCGACGCCGATACCGCCACGGTCAGCATCAACCTGCTCAAGGGGAAATAAAAATCCGGTCTGTAACCGGACTTCTGTAATGTATCGGATTAATCGGGTTTGTCGCCTAAGTACCTGAGCGAGGTCAATTTGCTATTGCGCAATAAACGTTGCAAACGACCTGACGATTTTATTGGCCGTTAATTCAAGCGAAGGTTTGACATCCAGATAGTCTTCCTTGAGTTTGCCTTCAGGGGTAAAAAAGTCTGCGATGGTAGTTTTGACCAACGCTTCCCTGGCATAGATCTCCTTGACCGAAAACGTGAGCGTGTAAGTCTGGTTGGCGTTGAACACCACCTTGAGCGCGTAGATGATGTGGTAATCGTAGCGCTCGCCCAGATTGCGATAGAAATACGCGTTTTCGCGCAACGCATCGATGGTGATTGAATGGGCGGTCACATCGTAAACATCGAATCCTTTTTTGTTGTAAAATGGCGCCCAGGACGTCGCCGCTTCGATCAGTTTTTCAAGTGGCTTTTGCGGCGAATCGAGCGTAATGGGGGCGAAGCCGCGCGGCGTCATTTCCAGACCGGGTTGTGCGTGAACGGCAACGGATACCATAAGCAAAAGCGTGCAAATGATTTTCATAGTAGTGTTTTAAACAAATATAACCTAAAACCGGCGCGGTGCGATTACAGGTTTTTGAAAATAAACTTTGCTTTTTCCACATCAAAGGCAATGTGTTCGTCGTCAAACAGCGCATTGAAAACCCCGTTGGCAATCAGCGCTGAAGGTGCGCCCTGGACGGTCTTGCCGGCCGTCATCACAATCAATTCGTCGCTGAGCTCAAGGGCAAGATCGATATCATGGGTCGAAAACAAAATGCATTTGCCTGCGCGCGCTAATTTTTTGAGCAGCCGCAACAGCGACACTTTGTGAAGCAAATCCAGATGCGTGGTTGGCTCATCGAGGATGATCAGCGGGGTGTCCTGAGCCAATGCGCGGGCGATGAGTACTTTTTGCAACTGGCCATCGCTGAGTGCGTAGTGTTTTTTGGCCGCCAGATCGGATACGCCCGTCAATGCCATGGCGTCCCGGATGTGCCTGGTATCGGCATGGGTGAGTTGCCCGATCCAGTTCGTGTAAGGTTGCCTGCCGAGTGCGACGAGTTCCGCTACCGTGAGGTTGCTCGGTGGTAATTTTTCGGTCAAAACCACGCTAAAGCCTTGGGCGAGTTCGGGTGCGGAATAGCTTTCGATGGAATCTTCATGCAACCGGATTTCGCCCGACAAAGGTCGCTGTATACGCGTAAGGGTACGCAGCAACGTCGATTTGCCGACGCCATTGGCCCCGATTAGCGCAATGAGCTTCCCCGGTGCAAGCGCAATGTCTACGTTTTCCGCAATCACCGTATTTTGCCGTTTTCCGGTATAGCCGATGCACAGTTTTCGCGTATGTAAAATGGGCCGGCTCATGACAGCGATTGGTGTTTGCGCAACAACAGCCAGATCACCACAGGCGCGCCGATAAGGGATGTAATGGCGTTGATAGGCAGTGAAACATCCGTTCCGGGAAACTGAGACAGCATATCGCAAAACAACATGATCGAAGCGCCAAGCAAGATCGTTGCGGCAAACAAGATGCGGTGGTTGCTGGTTTGGAACGCGAGTTTGGCCATGTGCGGAACGGCCAGTCCGATAAAAGCGATAGGCCCTGCAAAGGCCGTAATGCTTCCTGCCAGAACGCTTGTGGCCACAATGACCGTCAACTGCGCTTTCTTGTAATTGACACCCAGGCTTTTGGCGTAATTCTCGCCAAGCAACAATGCGTCAAGCGGCTTGATGCCCGATAGCGCCAGCAGCAAACCCACCAACACGGACGTCGTCAGCACCGCCACGGACGCCCAGGACAAATTTCCAAGATTCCCGAGCGACCAGAATGTAAATTTCTGCAATTGTTCCGCCGAACTGAAATAGGTCAGTACGCCTACAAAAGCATTGGTAAAACTGCCAAACATGAGCCCGACAATCAAAATCGCCGACGTATCGCGCAACTTTCCGGACACCACGAGCACCGCCAGCAATACGGCAAGACTTCCGAGACACGAGGCAAGCATAATGCCGTACGACGAACTCAATAGCGTTCCTGCAAGCCCCGGAATCAAAGACGATCCCAGGATCACAAAGGCCACGCCCAGACTCGATCCGGAGCTCAGCCCCAGCACATACGGTCCGGCCAGCGGGTTGCGAAACAACGTTTGCATCAGCAATCCGCTTACCGATAATCCAACCCCAGCGAGTATGGCCGTAATGGCTTTGGGCAATCGGTAATTCATGATGATGTATTCCCAGGTATCTTTCGATGCGGTGCCGCCCGTCAGGCTATTTACGACATCAACTGTGGGAATCGTGACCGCCCCGAGACTTACATCGGCCAAAAACAATGCTGCGGTTCCCATAGCGAGAACGACAAAAAGCAGGTTATGCCGGGTTTTGCTTATCATTTGAGCGGTTCGAAAAAGTAGAGCTGATGGTCCGGCAAAAGCTCGGGATGTAGAATAAAAAGCATGTCGGCGAGCACCAGGTCCGGACGGTTAGGCGCGAGTTCGTAAAAGACGATGCCGCCCGTGGCTCCTTTGCGCGCGCTGTAAGAATACACTTTTTTGTCGCGGAAGGCTTTGAATTGGGCATAATGCGGATTGTCTGCCGTCATTTGTGCCAGCGAGGTAAATTGTGACGGCCCGATCCACACCTGGGCATCCCTGGCTTTTTCCAGCACGGTCTCAAATGGCAAAGACAAACTTCCGGTACCGCGGCTGTCCTTCCACAGGTAATTTCCGCCTGCATCGGCAATAAAAATCGATCCCCAACTGTCCCCATGCGGCAAATACCATTGGTTTTCGTAGATCGCACCGGCCATGACCGTAGGCTTTTTTTGTACATTCCGGCCCAAAGCCTGTGTTTTTTGATACGCAGCGGTAATGTGATTAAAAATAGAATCGGCTTGCGCTTCTTTGCCGTACAAAGCGCCAAAGAATTTGATCCATTCGGCTTTTCCGAGCGGGGTTTTCTCGTTCCAATCGCCGTTGAGCATTACTTTGAGTCCGTTGCGCTGCAGGTTGTCGAGCGCGGGATTGTTGTTGTCGATGCCAAACCCGACGATCAGGTCGGGTTGCAGGTCGATGAGCACTTCAGTATTGAGGTTCTGGTTGGATCCGAGTTCGCGAACATGCCCGGCATCGATGCGTTTGCGGACCACATCGGACGAAATCATATCCAATCCCGGAAATCCCACAAGCGTTTGGCTTACACCCAGCATTTCGAGCGACGGAATGTGCGTGGTAGACGTCACGACAATGGACCGCAGCGGTACCGTTATCATCGGATATTGCTTCAGGCTGTCGGGGATGCGCGCATTTTTCCTGGCCAGCACATAGCGGTAATTTTTCGTTGCATCGGGCCACGGATCAGTAATCCTCACAATCGAATAACCGTCGTGTTTTACAATCGAAAAGCCTTTGGCAGTACGTATCTGGTTGCCTGTACCTGAGGTCGTATCGGCCGGATCGCCGCTTTTCCCACATCCGCACAGCGAAAGCAGCAGCAAAAGAATCAGTCGGTAAGAATGGATTTTCATCATAGAGCCACAAAGGTAGCGGTATTCAAAATTAAAAATCAAATTTTTTGTAATCCGGTCAATAACGCTATATTTGCACCCGATTGAGGTTGCGTTTAACGACGCATTAAAAGGGAATCAGGTAAACGGTACGCCGCCAGGCCTGAGCTGTTCCCGCAACTGTAAGCTATAAAGCCTGTCGCAATCTGCAAGCCACTGTTCACTGAATGGGAAGGCACGCGACGGGACGCAAGCCAGGAGACCTGCCTTGAATCATAACCAATGCCGAATCTTCGGGAGAAAGATTCCAAATGATGACAAAGGTAAAACCGATATTATTATTGCTTTTGATGTGCTGCCAGATGCTCTGTGCGCAACAGGATCCGATTGCTTTGCACGAAGTGGTTATTTCCGATGTGCCGCTCGGGAAATTCTCCACTTCGCAAAACGTGCTTACGCTAAGTGACTCGGTGATTTCGCGCAACGGCGCCTCGCTGTCTGATTTGCTTCGGTTCAATACGCCGGTCTACCTCAAGGAAAACGGGTACGGAATGGTATCTTCCCCTGCGTTTCGCGGCACGACGGCGCAGCAAACCGCAGTAGTCTGGAACGGGATCAATATCAATTCACAATTTAACGGCCAGGCGGATTTTGGCGCTTTTTCGACCACAGATTTTGAATCCATCAGCGTACGCTCCGGAGGCGGCAGCCCGATCTATGGCTCGGGTGCGGTGGGTGGCACCGTACATTTGGCCAATACGTTCAGATTCGGCGATCTTTTTGACCACCAGGTTCGCCTGGCATACGGCAGCTTCGAAACGTTTAACGGCGCGTACAAACTGCGCGCGTCCAACGCAAAATTCAGTTTCAGCGGCGGGGTTTCGCGCAATCAGTCACGCAACGATTATCCGTGGACCGGCTATAAGAACAACCGCAAAAACGAAAATGGCCAATTTTACAACACCGGTATGCACGCGGCTTTGGGCTACAGAACCGGCGCGCACTTTTTGCGTTTGTACAGCCAGACATTCGACGCCGAACGGCATTTTTCCGTCGTGATGCCGTCCGATACCAAAACGAAATACCGCGAACTGGCCACGCGCAATCTGTTGGAATGGCAATGGTTCGGCGGTCGTTTTACCTCGACGGCCAAAGTGGCGTTCTTAAGCGAGCGTTACCGTTATTTCGAGTTCATCGACCGGCCCGAGCACAGTTTTGGCGATGTCCGGACCATGTTGGCGCGTTATGATCTGGGGTATTCCGTCGGGGAAAAGCTGACACTCAATGCCGTGGTGGATTTTACGCAACACAACGGTTCGGGATCGGATATCCTTTCGCAACACCGGCAAATCGGCTCAGCCGCACTGCTTGTGAAACATCGGCCCACGGCGCGTTTCGGCTATGAATTGACGGTTCGAAAAGAGGCGACGGGCAATTACGACAGTCCGCTCTTGTTTTCTGTTGGTGCGGATGTTGCCCCGCTGCGCTGGTATTGGTTTGCGGTAAATGTCTCGCGCAATTTCCGCATTCCGACGTTCAACGATTTGTATTGGTACCAAGGCGGCAACCCAAACCTGCAACCCGAAACGTCGTACCAATTTGAGGCGACCAACGAATTCACGCGCGGCGGGTTCAAGTTGACCGCAACGGCATTCCAGATGCAGATTCGCAATATGATCCGATGGCTTCCCGGCGACGGCGGCTGGTTCGATCCGCAAAACACCAACAGCGTGCTGATCAACGGGGCCGAAGCGGCTTTGGAATACACGCGCAAAATAGGACGGCACCGCGTAGTGCTTCGCGGCACCTACGCCTATACGGATTCGCGCAACCGCGAGACCAAAAAACAATTGATTTACGTTCCCTACCACAAAGCGACGGCTGCTGTAGCTTATTCATGGACGCGGTTTTCGGTGGCTTACCAGCATGCTTACAACGGTTTTGTGTACACCCAGTCGGACAACAATCCGTTGCGAACAGTAGCGTTATCGAACGTTTCAAACGTTATGGCCGATTTTGGTCTGGGGCCGCAACGCGCCATCCGGCTGGGAGTGAAAGCGCTCAACGTTTGGAACCAGGCGTATGAGAGTGTGGCGGGTCGCGCCATGCCCGGACGACATTACATGACTTATCTAACCTTTAATTTTTAAAAATATGAAATTCAGATTGATTTTAACAGCGGTGTTGTCTGCAGCGCTTTTTTCTTGCGACGGCGATGACGATAAAGCGTTCAATATACCGCTTGGATCGTACCAGGGCGGATTTTTTGTGTTGAACGAAGGCAATGCCTCATCGGGTTCGGTGACGTTCTCGACCTATAATTATTCGCTGCTCAAGCAGGATATTTTCGGGGCTGAAAACCAGGGCGAAGGTCTTGGCGGCTACACCCAATCGATGTTTTTTGACGATGAGCGCGCGTATGTGATCTCGAGCGGATCGAACCAGATTTCCGTCGTAAACCGGTATACGTTCCGGCACATTGCCACGATCGATACAGGACTTTCCAATCCGCGTTACGGGGTGGTCCACAACGGCAAAGCTTATGTGACCAACAACGCAGGATTTATGGACCTCACCGACGATTATCTGGCGGTGATCGATTTATCGGACTTCACGCTTGACGCGCCCATTGCGTTAGGGGCCATCGCCGAGAAAATCTTTGTGCAAAACGGCAAATTGTACGTGCTCAACGGCAGTTACGGCGAAGGCAATTCGATCAAAGTCATTAATCCTGACAGCGGATCGGTCGATGCTACGATCGCGCTCTCGCAAAGCCCGAATTCGTTCGCGATCGATGGCCAGAAACTGTATGTGCTTACCAACAGCAGCTTTTCCAGTCCGGGTCCGAGCCACCTGATCCGCATCAATCTCGCTACGGATGCTGTCGAAAGCGATATTACATTCCCGGCGTCGATGGTCAGCGCGCAAAATCTGAACATCCGCGACGGTATTGCGTATTTCTCGATCGGCAGCAAAATTTACGACGAGCCGCTCACCTCAAACACCGTTAGCGAATCTGAGGCATTTACGAGCGCCGCAACGACACTCTACGGATTCCAGATTTTTGGGGTAGGACTTTACATCACCGATGCCAAGGACTACGCGTCGGACGGCGAATTGCTGATCTATTCTCCGCAAGGCAGCTTGCTTAAAACGCTCCAAACCGGTCTGATTCCGAACAGCGTTTACTTCAATTAAATTCCTGCAAAAAGGCTTTCCATCACAGAAAGCCTTTTTTTATCGGATGTTGGAAAGACCGGCCGGAACATCGCGGTACATTTCATTTTTGAGTTCTCCGAGTAGTTGCTGCCGCTGTACCGCACGCTGCGTTTTTGCCCGGTGCGCGGCAGGACGCCCGCCTCCGAGTATATGCGAAATGGCCGCATCGAACAGCGGTTCTGTCGGTTGGCCGAGAACGCCGAGATTCCCGAGGTCTTCCTGCAACAATTCATCGGGTTGCAATCCGCCTGTGTAATCGCCAAAACCCGCCTTGTTGATAATTTTGAGTACCAGCGGCTGCATCGCATACCGGTGATTGGGATTGGCGCCGGCTTTTGAAAACGAAGGCGAATCGTACAAGGTGATCGACCCGACATTTTTGCCGATGGTGCGGTCGCCGATCTGCACAACATCAATGTACGGTTCAAGTCCGTTGATGACCAGTTCGCTGGCCGATGCCGTGGCGCGCGTGGTCAGCACATAAACCCGGTTCAGGTTCAGGCTGTTGATGGGGGCGTTGTTCTCGAGGCGGTTCGGAAACAAATTGACAAGCGTGCCCGGACTGTTCTCGCGGTAATAGGCCTCCACTTTGGCGTTCCATTGTTCTTTGCCAAAAACCTGCCCGTAAAACTGGCCCGTGATCATGCCGGCCAGACGGGACGCCGTAGCGATCGAGCCGCCGCCGTTGTAGCGCAAATCGAGTACAAGGTCGGTCACGCCCTGCGATTTGAGCTGGCCAAAAGCATCGTTGAGCTGCGGTTCGTAATTGGGATAAAATCCGTTGTACATTAAATAGCCAATTTTGTGCGCGCCGCGGTCAACGACCCCAATTGAATAAACCGGATTTTCGGAAAGCACTGTTTTGGTCAGCGGCACCAACCGGCCGTTGGGCGTGAAATCGCCGCCGTCGTAGTTGGCAAGATGGGCCGTATACGTGTTTTGCGATAACAGTGCGATGTAATTGTCCACGTTGAGCGATTGGCCGTTGATGGCGTAAACAAAATCGCCGCGCGCAATGTCTTTGCCCGATGCGTCGGAGTTCGGCAGGATGTAGCGCACCACGCCGATGATGTCGTATTCCGAATCGTCTTTGTAATACAGTGCGAGATCTACGCCGTTGTTGCGCGTGGTTCCGGACAATACGCCTTCCAGGTCGTTGTAATTGCTGTACATCACGCTAAACCGATCCACGGCCTGGCTTGCCGGGAATCGCGACGCGGGTTTGTACAACAGGCTCTGGAATAATTCGCCGGGATCTTGATAACCGTACAAATAGGCGTTGAGGTCCTGCTGGTCTGAAAAGCGGTAATCCGATAACGCGGGTACATCGGATTGCCAGAGGTAATATAAATTGAGTCCTTTCCAGACAAAATTCTGCACTTCGATATTTTGCGGGACTTGGTTGTCGTCTTTTTCACATCCGGCCGAAAGTCCTAAAACAGTGGCCAACAGCAATAATTTCAACGTCTTTTTCATATCGGCAATTTAATGTAACCAACGTAAAAGTAAATATTTTAGATTTACGCCAATTGTTTTGTAACAAAAATAAAAGGGCTTCGTCTGGCCTTGAACAATCAACCGACTCACCATCGGAATCAATCAAAAAACGAATCAATCATGGATCAGAACGAGTTTATGCAGCTGGTTTCGCCATTCAAAAGCAAGATCTTCCGGGTGGCGAAACGTTTGCTCGTAAGCATCGAGGAAGCGGAGGATGCAACGCAGGAAGTTCTGGTAAAATTGTGGGCCAAAAACGAAAGCCTTTCAGGATATACGAGCGTCGAGGCGCTTGCCATGACGATGACCAAAAATTATTGTCTGGACCAGCTCAAAAGCAAGCGCGCAGGCAATCTGAGGATCGTCCACAACAATTTTACCGATCGCGAGGCGCCGCTCCAAAATCAGGTCGAAGACACCGATACGATGCGATGGGTCGAAAAGGCGATCGATCAATTGCCGGAACAGCAGCGGCTCATTGTCCAGATGCGCGACATCGAGCAGTACGATTACGACGAAATCGCGAAAATTCTCGAAATGAAGGAAACGGCCATTCGCGTGGCGCTTTCCAGGGCGAGAAAAACAATAAGAGAATTCATGACAAAAACACACCGCTATGGAATCGGATAAAATAGAACAATTACTCGAAAAGTATTTTGACGCACAAACCACAAGTGCTGAAGAAAAACAATTGCAACAGTATTTTTCAGCAGAGGTGGCGCCGCATCTCGAACAATACAAACCGCTGTTCGGTTATTACGCTTTTGCAAGACAGCAACAATTTGAGCAGGCCGTACCACTAAAAACTAAAAAACGCAGTAAAGTAGCGTGGTTATCGGTCGCAGCCAGTGTAGCAGTTCTTGCCGGGGCGGGCACATTTGCCTATTTTCAACAAACGCAGCCGCAGGATCTGGGTACGTACGACAGTCCGGAGGAAGCGTTCAGGGAGACCCAAAAAGCGTTGGCATTATTATCCGACCATGTCAATACAGGCGTCCAGAGCGTGCAGTATATTCAAACCTACGAAGCGACGAAAGACCGCGTTTTTGTAGATCATCATTAAGTTTTAGCCACATTTACCCAAATCAGATTCAAAAAAAAAACTAAAAATCCACCAAATGAAAAAGTTAATCGTAACCAGCATCATGCTGATGTGTTTCGCGCCGTTATTTGCCCAGGGCGCATTTGATAAATTCGACGGGCAGGACGATGTAACGTCCATCATTGTCAACAAAAAAATGTTCGACCTCATGAGCAAGGTCAAAATGGACGCATCGGACAAGGAAGCGCAGCAATATCTGGCGCTGATCAAAAAACTTGACAACCTTAAAGTGTTCACGACCAAGAGCACGCGTGTTGAAAATGAGATGAAGGCCACCGCAGCTTCGTACATCAAATCGGCCGGTTTGGAAGAATTGATGCGCATTACCGAGAGCGGGCGTAACATCAAGATCATGGTCAAATCCGGCAGTACCGATTCGCAGGTGCGTGAATTGCTGATGTTCATCGAAGGCGGCGGAAAAAATGAAGAAACGGTGCTGATGTCCCTGACAGGCAATTTTGACCTGAGCGAAATCTCGACGCTGACCGACAAAATGCGTTTCCCGGGCGGCGACGATCTCAAAAAGGCCACCAAAGGAAGCAAAGGACCCAAAGGCCCGAAAGGGCCAAAATAACACGCTATGAAACGGATTCTCGCTTTTGCCGTAAGTTGCCTGATGTTTTCATGCCAGTCCGAACCCACGCTGCAAAAATATTTTGTGCAGCAGGCCGACGATCCCGGTTTTGTCACGCTCGACATTTCCCCAAGCGTGCTGAACATTGACAACAGCAAATTGTCGGTCGCGCAAAAAGAGGCGTTCAAATCGTTCGACCGCATGAATATCCTCGCTTTTAAGGCCACCGATTCCAATGCTGCCGAATTTGAAGCCGAGCGTGCGAAAGTTGCTAAAATCCTTCAAGACCCCAAATACCAGCAATTGGTCAAAATAGGATCGGGCAAAGAAGGTGCTTCCGTGAGTTTTGTGGGGCAGGATGAACACATCGACGAATTTGTCGTGTTTGCAAACCAGAAAGACAATGGATTTGCTGTGGTGCGCGTGCTGGGTAATGACATGAATCCCACGAGCATCGTCACCATGGTTACCGCGCTTCAAAACGCCGACCTCGATCTCAAGCAACTCGAACCGTTGCAGCAATTCCTCAAAAATTAACAGGGCCTCCTTAACGGGAGGCTTATTTTTTACAATGTCATGACCAGATCGCGAATGTTTTCGAAGATAGAGACGCGCCCGTCAAGGCCATTGCGGTCCAAATGACGCGTTTGCCTGCCTAATACCCACAATTGCGAATTGGGTTCGAGAATGTGCGCTACTTGGCGGAGGTACTCGGCGACGTCCGGCTCGTGTGGTTGTACGGTAAGGTAACTGATAAAAACAATCTGGTCAAAGTGGCGGTGCAGGTCGCGCAAATTGTCCGTGGGAACACTTTCCCCGAGGAAAACAGTGTGGTAGCCGCGTACGAGCAATTCATAGTTGATGTACATCAACCCGAGTTCATGGATCTCGTTGAGCGGAAGAAAAAGTACAAAAACGCGGTCGTCCGGTGCGGGCCGCGACGCCACTTTTTCAGTGTGCAATATGATTTTCTGCTTGATCAGATAGCTGATAAAATGTTCCTGCGCCGGCGTAATCGTGTCGGTTTGCCACAGAATCCCGAGTTCGTCGAGCAGCGGTATAAAAACCTCATAAAAGACTTCTGCAAATGTTTTGTCGTGCAACAACGCATGGTAGGTTTGCAGAAAATGGTCCCGATCGAAGTTCACCGTCGCCATTTTGAATGCGTTGAGCGCGTGGTTTGTCGCATTTTTGTTCGAGGTGATTTCCCGGACCAATTGCGGGATCCGGTCGGGCGATAATTTTGATATTTTGGAAATTTTATAACCGTGGTTGTGGAGCAGGCTGATATTGAGCAGTTTTTGCAGGTTGGCCGGATCGTACATGCGGATGTTCGTTTCGGTACGCATCGGCTCAAGCACATTGTAGCGCTTTTCCCAAATTCTGATCGTATGCGCCTTGATACCCGATAAATTCTCGAGGTCCTTAATACTGAAAACCGTTTTAATATTGTTCATCGATTTAACAAAAATGCATGAACAAAGGTAGCCATTATCTGCCACAACCCGGCGCGAAACCCAATAAAACAGTTATGGTTCTAAAGGTCAGATGGTTAACCGATGATGGTTTACGAGACGGTCACAAAGAAATCACAAAAAATGGGGTACGTCAAAATACATCGATACATTTGAATAAATAAATTTATATGGATGCCCGATTATTTGAAAAAGCGTCAAAAGCGCTAGCCGATCCGTACAGGCTCAAGATCATCGCCAAAATCCAAAGCGATGGCGATTTCGTTCCGTGTACGTCGCTGCTCGATTTGTGCGGATTGTCGCAATCCACGGTGTCGCATCACATCAAACAGCTTGTTGACGCTGATTTGCTGATCGCCGTTAAAGAAGGCCGCAACGTCAAATACATTCTCAATAAAGCATCTTTTGGCCGATACATCGCATTTCTGGACAAATTCCAGCGCTAGTACGTATCCTGCCGTCCGGTAAATCAATTCGAAAAAACACGATCATGAAAAAAATAATCAAAACGGCCGCCGTCTTGTTGGGATGGAGCAGTTGCGTGGCCCAGGCCGCTAAATGTCCGGGGCAATCTGTAGCCGACCCTGCGCCGATAGATCCCGGCCAAACCGAATCGGTCGAACCGCCTACTTCGCTCGACCGCCTGCAGAACCTTGATAAAATTTACGCTTTATAACCGCGTCAGTGCAGCCAGAAACGGCTTTTTCGGACAGGTCCACAGGACGGGTAATTCTTCTGTCCAGGTTGTGGATTCGGCCAGAAACCGCATCACCACGCCGGGGCGCGTGTTAAAAAAAAGTCGCGTGAATAGTTCTTTTCCAAGCGCGTTGTCGCGGTAAAGCACGTCAATGAGCAGCCTATCGTACCAATCAAAACGCGTCGGGCGATAAAAATGGGAAAAATCGACCGAGGGTTGTTGCAACATTTCCGCAAGTTGGCGCGCCAGTCGGGTCGCTTTTAGGAACGTATAGCCGGAGCTCGCTTTGGTCCATCCGCCTGCCGTACCAATGTGAAGCGTGTTTTTCGTATTGGCGTCCCAAAAGCGGTGCGCTGTCATCGGAACAACGCCTTTTTCTTTACCGATGATCGAATAATCAAAGATGCCGCGCTCCCGCAGATAGTCGGCGATGGCCGCATCATATTGTTGAGGTTCGATCAGATCGGGCGAGAACAGCGTGTATTCCACCAGGGCTGTATCGTCTGAAAATGGAAGCACATACATAAACCGCGTATTGCCTTTTTGGGCGACGCTGAAATCCATGAGGGTAGCCGTTGTCGCATCGAAAGTGCCGGGGCAAGATCGTACGAGCCATCCTTCGAAATGCTGCAACAGCACCGGCTTGGTGATTGCGGAGGGAGCGGCGGCGCTGTTAATCAAAAACTGCGTCGTATATTGGTTGGCTTGGGTGCGCACATGCACTTGTTTTCCGGCATCGGTCCAGTCGGTCATCGTTTCCAGGCGTATTTCTGCGCCTTTGCGCCCGAGCAATTGGTTGGTGATTTGCCGCATGTCGCCAGATCGGATGCATTTATATGTCAGTCCATCAAGTACTTCTTTTTGCAATGCGCCGTCTGTTACGCGCGCGTTGTTCCATCGGCCCGATAGCAATCCGTCCCATAGACCGTCGCCTTGTTCCCAGAAACACCAAAACCGCTCCTCGATTTGGGGTTGCTGCTCGAGCACAATGATTTTTTTGCCCTCGAGTAGGCCGTGTGCATCGAGTTCGCGCAGCACCACCATTGCAGACATACCCAAACCGCAAAACAGATAATCGCACGTCATTTGCTTTTTTCGTGCAATTTACGAAATGGTGTCTAAAAATCTGTAAATTTGTTTAACTAAATTTTGAAAACAATGAACAGCGCAATCAAAACTACGTTTACGATCAAAGACCTGGAGAACTTATCGGGCATCAAGGCGCATACGATCAGGATCTGGGAAAAACGGCATAAAATCCTGTCTCCGGCCCGAACCGGAACCAATATCCGCGTTTACGACAGTTACAGTTTGCAAAAACTGCTCAACGTGAAACTGCTGAACGAACACGGCTACAAACTCAGTACGATCAGCGCGATGGGCGAGGACCGGCTTGCCACGATGGTACGGCAGATCGTGTCAGAGAAAAGCGCTAAATTTCACGCCATCAGCAATTTCAAGCTAGCGATGATGAACTTTGACCAGCCGCTGTTTTTCAATACTTACAACACGCTGCTGGCCGAGAAGTCGTTTCGGGAAGTGTTTTACGAAGTGTTCATTCCGCTGATGGAAGAGATTGGACTGTTGTGGCAAACCGGGACGATTTCGCCGGCGCACGAACACTTTATCAGCTATCTTTTGCGGCAAAAAATCCTGACCAACACAGAGCGCATCCAAATCCTGGAGCCTACAAATCACGATAAAATGTTCGTGCTGTTCCTTCCCAAAGACGAACTCCACGACGTGGGACTGATGTATGTCAATTACGAAATTACCCTGAACGGATACCGCAGCATCTACCTTGGGGAAAGCGTTCCCCAGGAAAGTTTGCTCGATCTCAAAAAACTGTTTAAGCAAATCGTGTTCGTTTCCTACCTGACCATCGAGCCGCAACCCGATGATTTACCCGATTACCTCAATCGTTTCAGCAAGCACGTGATGGACGAAACCTCGCAATTCTGGCTGCTCGGCAAACGCGCCCAGCAAATTTCGAAAGATCTTCCACCCAACATGCGCGTATTTGCACACATCAGCGAACTGATAAACGAATTATAAAGTTTGCTTCCGCTGCATTTGTTGTTTAATCTTTTTGTAGTTTTGTTAAACAATGAGTACAGCAGTTTACATTATAGGATCGGGTTTTTCTTCGTTATCGGCGGCATGTTATCTGGCTAAAGCCGGGTACGATGTCACCGTGCTCGAGAAAAACGATGCCCTCGGCGGCAGGGCGCGACAGTTTCGCAAGGACGGCTTTACGTTCGACATGGGACCCACCTGGTATTGGATGCCCGATGTGTTCGACCGTTTTTTCGCCGATTTTGGGAAGAGCACATCGCACTATTACGGGCTCACCCGTCTTTCGCCTGCGTACAGCGTCCACTTTGCAGACGGTGTCCCGCTGGTCATGGCCGGCCAATACGATCAAATCCGCGCAACGTTCGAAAATACACAGGCTGGCAGCGGCGCGGCACTGGACCGTTTTATGGCCGAAGCCAAAGATAATTACGACATCGCGATCCGGGATTTGGTGTATCAGCCCGGAGCGTCAGCGCTCGAACTGGTCCGAACCGATACCATACGAAGGGCATGGCGTTTTTTCAGGACCATTTCCGGTGATGTGCGCCGGCGGTTCAGCAATGAAAAACTCGCGACAATACTTGAATTTCCGGTGTTGTTCCTTGGGGCCAAGCCTTCGCAAACCCCGTCATTTTATAGTTTTATGAACTACGCCGATTTTGCGCTCGGGACCTGGTACCCGCAAAACGGCATGTATGCAGTGGTGGAGGCGATTGTTGCATTGGCGCGTGAACTGGGCGTTCGGTTCGAGACCGAGGCCGATGTTGGGAAAATTACCGTCAGCCACGGCAAGATATCGGGTTTGGAAGTCAACGGTGTGCATCGGGCGGCAAACCTGGTGGTAAGCGGCGCCGATTACTGTCATACGGAATCGTTGCTCGACAAAGCTTATCGGATGTACAATAGTAATTACTGGGAAAGCCGCGTTTTTGCACCATCGGCATTGCTGTTCTACCTTGGTTTCGATACCCGATTGCCCCACCTGAACCATCACATGTTATTTTTTGACGCCGATTTTGACAAGCACGCGAACCAGATTTACGATGCGCCGTGCTGGCCCGATGATCCGTTGTTTTACGCGAGTTTTCCCTCGCAATCCGATGCGGGATGTGCGCCGCCGGGCCACGAAGCGGCCATTCTGCTCGTTCCGCTTGCGCCCGGGCTGTCGGACAATGATGCCTTGCGGGAATCTGTTTTTCGCAGCGTGATGGCGCGGCTCGGCAGGCACATCGGGCAGGATCTCGAACAGCATTTGGTGCTCAGGGAAAGTTACTGCCTCAATGATTTTGTACGCGATTACAATTCCTACAAAGGCAATGCGTACGGAATGGCCAACACACTGCGCCAAACGGCTTTTTTGCGGCCTAAATTGCGCAGCCGGAAAGTCAAAAACCTGTTCTTTACCGGGCAGCTCACCGTTCCGGGTCCGGGTGTGCCTCCGGCTTTAATCTCAGGCAAGCTCGCTGCCGGGCTTGTCCAAAAATACGCCGTATGAAAACTTATTTTGACGATATTTCGTTCAAGACTTCGCGATTGATAACCGCCCGATACAGTACTTCTTTTGCTACGGCCGTGCGTTTGCTCGCGCCGTCGATCCGGCAGGATATTTACAACATCTATGGATTTGTCCGGCTGGCCGACGAAATCGTGGACAGTTTTCACGACTTTAACCAACCGGATTTGTTCTTCAGATTCAGCGCGGATTTGCAGCGCGCGCTCCAGGAGGGCATCAGTACCAATCCGGTGCTCAATGCATTCCAGCACACGTTCAACAACCATGCGATCCCGCGCGAATTGGTCGATGCGTTTATGGCGAGCATGGAAAAGGATTTGAGCCAGAAAAATTATGCGTCCGTGCAGGATTATCACGATTATATTTATGGATCTGCGGATGTAGTAGGCTTGATGTGTTTGTGCGTATTTGTCGGTGGCGACAAAAATCAGTATGACAGCCTTAAACGCAGTGCGATGCGGCTTGGGTCGGCATTTCAGAAGATCAACTTTTTGCGCGACTTGAAGCACGACTTCGAATTGCTCAACCGCAGTTATTTTCCACATGCCAATCTGGCGCAGTTGGGCGAGTCTGAAAAACAGGCCATTATTGCGGAGATCGAGGAAGACCTGCGTGTCGGATTTTTGGGAATACTCGAATTGCCCCTCGAGGCCAAGCTGGGCGTTTATGTCGCGTATGTTTATTACAAGACACTGCTGGGCAAGCTCAAACGGATTCCACCGGTTAAAATCCTGCAGGCGCGCATCCGTATTTCGAATTATCATAAGATCGGGCTGTTCGCAAAGTGCTATGTCGATTATAAATTGCACCTTATATAATGGCTGTTTGGATACATATCGCCGTTTTTGTGTTGACGTTCGTCGGTATGGAAGCCGTCGCGTGGCTGAGCCATAAGTACATCATGCACGGGTGGCTCTGGAATTGGCACAAAGACCATCACCGCAAACAACACGACTCGTGGTTTGAAAGAAACGATTTGTTTTTTGTAGTGTATGCCGTGATTTGTATCGGGTTTTTTTTGTTGTGGCGGTTTGAGGTGCTCGAAATGGGGTTGCCTGTGGGAATCGGGATTTTTTGTTACGGAATGTGCTACTTTATCGTGCACGATATTTTTATCCACCAACGGTTCAGACTGTTCCGAAACGTCGACAATCGTTACGCGCGGGCCGTAAGACGCGCTCATAAAATACACCACAAACATCTCGGTAAAGAACATGGAGAATGTTTCGGGATGCTGTTTGTGCCGCTTAAATATTTCCGGGCGTAGACGGATGGAGTTCAACTATTTGGACGCTTGACGTGAAAAGAGGGGCAATTTTAACATACTTTCCGTTTTTATTCCGGTATTTAACATTCTTTACACTTTTTGGGTAAAACTTACGAAATTTGATCGGCTAGATTTGCGATGTAATGTTACAAAATCAACAAATCCTAATATTTTTAACAAACACATCCCAATCATGAAATCGATTACCCAAAACCCCGGTTACGACCGATTCAAAATGTTTTTTGCGTTGCTGACGGCAACTTTGTTTACCCAATGCTTAACCAGTTGCAGCGCCGATGAAATCCCGGCCGAAACCGCGCAGTCCAAATTGCAGGTTTCCAATGCCGTCCAACACGAAGCCGATACAGACGACGCGCTTTTTGCGAAAGATTCGTTGGTTCCGGAACCGCCAAAAACAATGGCTATCGATCCGCCGATCAACCCGCCTTTGCCTCCAAGGCCGCCAAAACCTTGATCCGTCATTTCATTTAAAATTGTAGCTTTGAGAAATAATTAAATTTTTGAGAACATTTGCAATTTTGGTGCTGAGCAGTGTCTTCTTTTTGGGATGTAACCAAAGAGAAGACACGCTTTATTTATCGGCCCAAACCCAAATAGACTCTTTGTTGGCAGTAGCCTCAAATCATAAATTCCCGTCGGCGGTAAGGTTGAAGTATGCCGATCGCGCATTCAAGATAACAGAAAATTCAGATTCGATTGCTTGCGAAAATGTACTCGACCTTGCGCAAACATTTTATGAACTTGGACAAAAAGAGCCATACTTGTATTTGTCCAAAAAACAATACAAAAAATCCTTGATTAAAGATGATCCGACTTGCATCGCAGAGTCAGCGTACTGCATCGGCAATTATTTTTACAACAAAGCCAATTACGACAGCGCGTATTATTATTTCACCAAATCTGAAAAGTCGTTTGCCAGGGTCAGTGGCAAGCCGCTCATGGCCTCGTACATCAAGAACATCCGCGCCAATATCCTAAGTTTTAAAAAAGATTACGTACAGGCTGAAAAGTTATCGATCGAGGCGCTGAAAATTGCCAAACAAGAACGCTATGATTTGCTGATCTACAATTGTTATGTCACGCTCGGCAATTCGCTTGACGGACTCGAAAATTACGATAAGGCAATCGAATATTACCAAAAGGCGATCGAGGTAAGCGACAGGCTCAAATCCGATCCGCAGTACGCCACGCTCAAGGTCATGCCTTACAATTATATCGCCTGTGCCTACCAAAAGAAAAACGATCACGCCAGCGCGGTACGCATGATCAGCCAGGCGCTGAAATTTGGCGATTTTAAGAAAAGCAACAGCGTGGTGTATTGTTATTTGCTCAACAATCTGGCGTATTCGAAATTCAGGCTCGGCGATGCGCAAGCTGTACACCAGTTCCACGAAACGCTGCGCATTGGCGACAGTATCCGCAATGTCCCGATCCAGATCACAAGCAAAACATACCTGGGCGAATTTTACCTTTCGCAACAACAGACAGCGCGCGCCAATTTTTACCTCAAACAAGCGCAAACCCAGGCACACCACTACCGCATTTTTGAAGACGAGCTCAAAATCCTGCAATTGCTCGCAGAGGCCAATCCGAATGAAAAATCGTTTTATTCCAGCCGGTACATCGCCTTGAACGACAGTTTGCAGGTCGTTGAGCGCGCCACCCGCGACAAGTTTGCCCGCATTGCTTTTGAAACCGACGAGATCAAAACCGAGCGCAACATGCTCACGCTCAAAGCAGAATATTTATCGCTTCAGCGCTGGATTATCGTGGGACTTGCCGTTTTTTCGATTGTTATTCTCGTGTTGTGGTTCATGAACCAGTCGCAAAAGGCCAAAACGCGCGAGTTGTTGCTCAAACAGCAGCAGCAGCAGGCCAACGAGGCTATTTTTCAACTGATGCTCAACCAGCAGCAAAAAATCCAGGAGGGCAAAAATATTGAAAAGCAGCGCATTTCCCTGGAACTGCACGACGGCGTCATGGGTAAACTCGCCGCCGTCCGGCTCAATTTGTATGCATTGTTGTACAAGGCCAATTTGATCGGGCAGGACACTTTTGCGTCACAGATCGACGAAATCCAGGCTGTCGAGCAGGAGATCCGCAATATTGCGCACGATTTGAATTCGAATATCCTATCGGACAACTCAAATTTTATCGCTGTTGTCAAAGAACTCTTCATCAAAATCGAGAATTATTCGCAAATCCATTTCTCGCTTGAGGTCAGCGATTCGGTCAACTGGGATTTGATCGACAACAAAATCAAAATTCACTTGTACCGAATTTTACAGGAATCGCTGCACAACATCGAAAAATACGCCGATGCAAAAAACGTGGCCGTATCGATGGGCAAAACCGAAACAGGCGCGCTTCAGGTGACGATCTCAGACGACGGCGACGGGTTCAATACGGCGCAGAAAAAAGGCGGCATCGGCATCAAAAACATGAAAGTCAGGACAGAAGAAATGGGCGGCACGTTCGAAATTACGTCCGAAATCCAAAAAGGGACCCGTGTAAATTTGATAATTCCGATTTAGAATAGTATTTTCACAAAATTCAAATTCGCGTTTATGGTTGTGAAAATTTTAATGATTGATGATCATCCCGGGATGATTGAAGGCTACAAAGCCATGTTAAGTTTAAACAAGCACAAACATCCGATCGAAATCACTGAAGCGTACACCTGCCAGGAGGCTTATGACATTGTTACTGCAAACCTTCATGCGACCGCTTTCGATCTTGTTTTTCTCGACTATACGATTCCGCCGTATCCGGAAGAGAAAATCTACAATGGCGAAGACCTGGGCATGCTGATCCGCAAGTTGATGCCCGATGCCAAAATCATCATGCTTACCGCGCATTTCGATACCATCCGGCTCTACAACGTGGTCAAAAAATTACAGCCCAACGGATTGCTCGTCAAAAGTGATTACCGGCCGCCGCAACTCATCGAAGCTTTTGAAACCGTGCTCGAAGGCGAACTCTACTACACGCCGCTGGTGAACCAGAAAATTAAGCAGCCGCTTTTTGCGCAAGGGTTGCTCGACAGTCTGGACCGCGAGATCATCGTGTTGCTTTCGGAGGGGTTTCAAATCAAATCCATCGCAAACAAAATGAACGTATCTGAAGATACAATCAAAAAACGCAAGAGCAAAATCAAGGATCTGCTTAACATCGAAAAGGGCGGCGACGAAGACATACTCAAGGAATGCCGCTCGCTCGGCCTGTTGTAAACCTTAACTTTTTTTACACTTTTAGTGCAAAACCCCACCCGTGCGTTGGTGTAGTTTTGGGTTAAATCTGAAACAGTTTCAGATGGTAAACCTAAAACTATTTTACAATGAAAAATTTGACTTTTGCCTTAGTGGCTGCCATTTTCGCCGGGCTTTCCAGCAACGCCCAAACGCTTAAAGATTTTACCAAAATAGACATCGGATTCGGGAAGGTGTCTTCCTACGCAGGCCCATGTGTAAGTGGAGCGGGCATGTGTATGGGCGGGCTCAGTGGCGGCACGCCGTTTGATGCCGGGATTGCCAATGTGGGCGGTACGCAGATCGCGTTTGCATTCAGCAAGAACTTCTATCAAGCCAACGCCGCATATTTGCGTTACGGACTCGAAACAGACAGCTTTTCGCTGCCGCGTTCCGTATCAGAGCCCCTGGGCATCAAAGGCGAATACATCGTGGCCAAAGGAACCTATGCCCTTTCTGAAAAGGATGGCTATTATTACGTGTGGCTGCCAAGACAACGCTAATCTCACCTCCTCTATATAGGGCACACTTTCGCCCGCGCCGGAATTTTCCGGACGTAAACTCAAAAACGACAATTCCGATTGTCGTTTTTTTTTTGCGTCAGCCCGCGCCGTTTAACGTTTTTTACACTTTTAGTGTAACATGCCCTAGAACCAATGCCGTAGTTTTGACTTAACAAATTACTCGAGAATTATTTGTTAGTCTAAAATTATAACCCGGTCTGGAAATCGTTTCAGATCATAACTTTAAAAATCTAATTATCATGAAAGTAAGTTTACAAACAGCCGAAAACAGAAAACAAATTGCAAGCGCAAGAACACAAATCAAAAACAGCGAAGATTTGAGAAACTTCGATACGTTTTTGGCCAAGTATGAAGTAATTGACTTTGCAGACACTACGCTTGCTGCCGAGGCTAAAAAATGTTGCGGTGGTGAAAACTGCTGCCAGAACATCACAATTTCGCCACAGTTCAGCGCAGTGTAAAGATTTTTGCCCCTGTTTGAACAGGATTCGGGCAGGGGCAATTCTATCACCATCATCTTTAAACGGCTCATCATGGATCACAAAACATACAAACAAGAGGTAAAGAAAATCCGAAGCGCGATTTACCGCACTGCCGCCAATGAGGTTCAAAACCTTGGCCTGCTCGGAACCTATTCGCTGGTTTCGGCGAATTTATTGCGTTTTCTGAACATCAGTGACGTACATCATTACAAGCTGATCCAGGATATCCAATTCCACAGATCACTTTCCAACATCGACCAGTATTGCCTGCATACGCTCGACGAACTCAAAGTCAGGGACAAGACCGGCGTATTTGATGCGCCCAGTGAGAAAGGGCACGTTTTTGTGACGTTCCACACCGGTTCGTTCCGGCTGTTCATTCAGCATCTGAACCGCAAAGGGCTGCCGTTTTGCCTTGTAACCGAAGGGAAGTACATCAAAGACCAAGGCGAAACCACCCAAAAACTCTTCCAGATGGTCAACGCGGAAAACAAAGGCCTTGAGATCCTCGAAGCCGAAAATCCGCGGCTTTTGTTCGAATTATTGCGCAAGATCAACAGCGGTATTTCGGTCGTTTTCTATATCGACGGCAATACCGGTGTAACTGAAAAAGCGCTCGGCGAGAACAAAAATCTGTTGAAGATCAAATTTTTGGAACACAACATCTATGCGCGGCAAGGCATTGCGATGCTTGCTTATCTGAGCAAGGCGCGGCTCATTACCGCCATTGCCAAGCGAAACCGGAATCTGACCAACACCATCGTGATGAAAGCACTCGACACTTCGCGGTATGCGCACATGACGCGTGACGATTTTGCCAGATCAGTGACCTCGGCGCTTTTTGGCGAACTCGAAAAGTTGTTGCGCAAGTTCCCGGAACAATGGGAAGGCTGGTTTTACATCCAGAAATTTTTTGAACCCGATCAACCCGCAACCGCAGGCAAACCATCGGAGGAAAACTACGGTCGTGAAAAAAATATCACCGTGGCAGTTGACCCGCACGTCCAGTTGATTAAATTTGATGCAGACAACGTTTTTGTCATCAAAAAACGCGATTACCAGGTCATGAAGATCACGCCCATGTTGTACGAAGTACTCGACCATTTCACCCAGCCCAAAAACATTGTCACCCACACGGATATCCTAGTCAACGATCACAACGTAGGATGGGACTTCGTAGCGGAACTGATCGAAATGAACCTGCTTTCAGCATAAAACCAACCCATGAAAAACTACATCCCATTTGCCTTTTTGATTTCTACGGCTTTCTCGTTCGCGCAGCAAAAACAACATTTTAAAGCCGAAATCGATTTTGGCGGGGGTACGGTTTTTTCGACTTTTCTCGATGTAAACGCATCGGGTGGCAAGGTAAAAATCACCTCGCCCAAAAACGCCGACGTGCGCATCATGGGTGCCAAGGCCAAACTCGGGCGCGCGATGGGAAAATCGCCCAAAGGCGGGATTATTGTGACCATTTTTGCCGATCGCATCAACGACAGCCTTATCGGGAATACCAAAATCCCGATGGTGGGCGCGCTGCGTTTCAAAGGCATCGTCAAAGGCGATTCGATCAGCGGGGCATTGCTCAACCAGGACATGGCGATCGGATCTGTGCGCGGCGTGAAATCGGACCTGAACAAAATCCAGTATGCGCATCTGTATCCGAAAATGATGCAGACCATTGCCCGGAACATCTATTCGGCATCGGTGCTGCAAACCCGGGAATGGAAAAAAACGAGCGACAAACTGCGCGAACTTTTTGACGAGGCGCACGACGATATCGAGCTGTTCCTGGGCTTTAACATTTTGGCCCAAACGCTTCCGTTTTCGCATTTGAGCCTGGCCATCACACAGGATCAGGATGCCGATGAAACAGACAATGGACCCAAATCAGTAGTGTTCGAGCAAAAAAACGATCACACCGCGTACCTGCAGATCAAAAATTTCAGCCGATCGACGCAGGAACTGAATGAAATTCTGCCTTCCATTGTAAATAATCCGGCCAACCGGAACCTGATCATCGACCTGAGGAAAAATGGCGGTGGCGGTGTTGAAGCCGCATTCGCACTGGCCCGGCACATCGTAACCCAAGATACCGAAGTGGGTTATTTTGTGACCAACAAATTGCAATACAACGGCTTTGAACCGGAGAAATTCCGGGCGCTTCCGGCCGTGCAGCCCAAAAGTACCAAGGCGTTCGGAGACGATCTTAGGACGTTGCCCGGCGCGAAACTGGTGTTCAAAAAAGCCTATAATCCGGTGTTTACAGGTAAAATCTACGTTCTGGCCGATGGCGGTACCGGAAGTACCTGCGAACCCATCGTTTACGCACTCAAAAAAGATCCGCGCGTGACGGTGATCGGGGAAAATACATATGGCGGAATGCTTGCGGCATCGCCGTTTGTCGTATCGGGCAAATACACGCTGATGATCCCGATTGCCGATTTCTATACCGCGGACGGCGTTCGGCTTGACCGCGTGGGCGTTGCGCCGGACATCGAAGTAAAATCTGAAGACGCATTGGCAAAAGCCATTGAATTAATCAATAACGAAAACAAATAGCTATGGACCTGTTAAAAGGAGGCGCGCTGATTGCCGTCGTGGCGGGATTCTGGACCAATATCAAGACCTCCTTGTGGTTTGTGCTGTCGGCCTTTATCCAAAAATACGAGATCAAAACCGAGGATTTGCACAACGAAGTGATTGGTTATCTGGTCGAAAATAACAAAAAATTCAACAATTACAACAAAGTGTTCGGTTCGCAGTATGAGTCGTTCCGCACAGGCAAATACGGATTGGTCGCCTTTGAAAAGTACGGCGAAAGCATGATGGTGTTCCTGTCGCACAAAAAATATTTTTTCCGGCTTTTGCGGGTGCCGTTTGTCTTCAGCAAGAATGCGATGGAATCCCCGGGCACGGAAAGCACATCGGGAAAGGACGAGAAAAAGAGCTATTCGTACCTCATTTCGATACGCGGTACGGTCAATGTGCCGGAAATCATCGAACGCGCGATCGCCATGCGCAACAACCTGAGCTGGAAACTCGAAGACGACATCGAGAACGCCAACCGGTTCAACATTTATTATTTCCCTGAGCGCAAACAACAGGAAAATGAGAAAAAGCAGCGTTACGGCTTTGGTTATTCGTGGTTCATGCTCAATAATTTCAGCCTGATCGGTGTGAACCAGCACGAGTTGGGCCTTGAGATGAAAAACAAGGGAAATGCGCTTAAAAACCTGTATTTTCCAAAGGAAGTCGAGGATCTGATCGACATTGTCGGCCTGTGGGTCAAAAGCAAGGACTGGTACAAAGAAAAAAAGATTCCGTGGAAAAAAGGCTGGTTGCTCTACGGCGTTCCCGGCACCGGAAAGACCGCATTGGCACGGGCGTTTGCCGAGGATCTGGACCTGCCGATCTACGTTTTTTCGATGGGGCAAATGTCCAACAACGACTTTTTGAAAGCCTGGCAAAGCATGCAGCTCAATGTGCCGTGTATCGCGCTGCTCGAGGATATCGACAATGTGTTCCACAAACGCGAAAATATTTCGCAACTCTCGGTGATGTTGGGTGCGAGCCGTCTGGTCTCTGGCGGTACATCGGGCGAAAGCGGCGAGATCAAAAGCCCGCTGAGTTTCGATACGCTGCTCAATTGCCTCGACGGCGTGGACAAGACCGATGGCGTTTTTACGATCATTTCAACCAACGATATCACGAAGATCGATGAGGCGCTCGGCGTTCCTGAATCGGTGCATCCGGATGACCGCAATTTCATTTCGACGCGTCCGGGCCGGATCGACCGCGTGATCAAGCTTGATTACCTCGACAAAGTCAACAAACTGCGGATGGCCTCGCGGATTTTATCAGAATTTCCGGAGCAGCTCGAGCAGGTCCGAATGTACATCGACCGCGATTTGCAGCACACCCCGGCGCAATTCCAGGAATATTGTTCGCAAATTGCACTCGAACAATATTGGAAAAACGAACACGCCGCCCCTTTACAAGCTGCGCAACCGGATGGAATAAGCGCGCAGGTAAATGGCCACCGGCACGATTCGATGGCCGTGTAAAGCTGCGGTTCAACATACCAAATTACGCTATGGCTTTTGGTTTAACGTTTTTTACACTTTAAGTGTAACGTGCCCCGGACACCTTAGGCTAACTTTGCCCCATGCGGCATTTAACAGCCACACCGATAGAATAAACGCCAAAAAACCAGACGCCCCGCTTTAATTTCCAGGGGCCGCTGGCTACAAACGCCCAAAATGCCACACGTGAAAAATTTTAAAGCCATCAGGACTTCGCCAACGTCGCTGATTCTGGAGCTCTACCCGGAAACCCTTTCGCCTGAGCAGCAGATCCGGTTTTTTGGCAAAGCGTATGATTTGATCGGTGCGGGCGAAAAATTGACGTTCATTCAGCAAAATGACTATGAGTTCAGCTTTAATGCGCTGCTTTTCCTGGACCTGGATCTTAGATATAAATACCTCAAAAAAGGCGAATATCCGCTGGAAATTTCCAATAACAAAGTGCAGGTGATCCTGACGCTTTCGCAAACCAAATCGTCCTGACGCCCAAACCTGCTATGGTCGAAAGACTAATAAACACCCATTATGAAAAAACTAAAATTACTTTTGAGTGTGCCCGGAGCCGTGATGGCCATGACTGATGCAGGGGCACAGGTTACCGCCAGGCAATCGTCGGCTTCGTTTGGTCGTTTTGGCGCCGACTGCAGCTCCGGACGCGGCGTCTGCTCGTTCAATGTCCAGCAAGTAGCCGCCACGCCTGCCAGTTCGCAAAGCGCAGAGAAAACCTCGGCCAATACCTTTGTGGTCCGGATCAAACGCAGTGAAATCAGTTCGCCGGACGAGCTCAAGATTGCAGGGAAAAGCTTTTCGCAAATCGGGGCAAGTGAAAGACCTACTTTTGAGCAATCTGATCCGGTAACGCTGGACAAAGCTACGCTGGCCAATCTCGGATTCCCTTCAACCATGAACCGCATTCCGGCAGGAAATTATCCCATCAGCATCTATACGGACCACGTCGAAGTCACGTTTACCGTCGAACCTTAGCGCCCGGCACGTAAATCCATGAGCCATGAAAAAGTATGCATTTTTTGTTATCGCCGTTTTGTTTTGGGTCCGGGGCCACGCGATGGCATCGCCCGAGATCGACAATCCAAACAAAGTGATCGAACAGCTCATTGCAGAAACGCGTCTGATCAACCTCAAATATGCCAGTTTGCTCAACATGCGTTTTGTCGAACTTCACGCGGTCAACCAGGCACTTGAAGTGGCCGTTACTACAGAGCAAAAGGTAGATTGCCTGATTGTCAAGGACCGCATTCTGGGCGATATCCAGAAACTGCAATCGAACAACAATGCCGATATTTCCAAGATGCGCTACCTCAAAGGCTTGCAGGTGCTGCGTATCTTGTACGAAAAAGTGCTTAGCCTGGACCATCATTTTGCATCGGTGCGCACGCTCAATGAAATCAATAAAATGTCCAATCCGAACCAGTATCCGGAGTACGACAAGCTCAAGGAAATACTCAAATCCAAGCGCGACAAGAAATTTGCCGTGGACCTGACCTCCATGCTCGGCACCAATACGCTGGTATCGCTGGTGCAAACGTTTACCAACATGATCGGATCCACGCTGACCAAAGAAGAAAAGGAAACGGAAATCAAAAACGTTGAATGCATCCTCGATTTTACGCTGCGCATGCAAAACGACCTCAATACGATTTACTTTGAAACGGCTTATCTGCAGTCCAACAGCGAAAAAATAAAGGTGGATATCGAGACGCTTTTCAAGGATTACACCAAGCCCATCGGGTACACCCAATCGCTCGAAATGTGCCGCAAAGGCGACGATTGGGAAGCCATCGGAAGCAAAATGGACGATTATCTGGCCAAGGTCAAATCGTCTGTCGGCACGACGCAATACAAGCTGCAGGTCAACATGGAATTCCCGATCGACCGGCTGCTGCAATTCATCACGCAGTACAATAATTTTATCGACCAGGCGGGCGAATTTTACCAGAAATTCAAAATCATCCTGAGCAGTTACGAAAACGATAAACACTGCGAGACCAAGCTTCCGCCCGAATACAAAAAGCTCAAAGCGGACATCGACCTGGCCATCGAAAAATTCAACGTCGCCTATAAACCCGTGGAAGTCAACGGTACAAAAATGAAGGAAATCCTCTACGGACTGAACGAATACGAATAGTGGGTGCTACGAGGCTTGTCTGAACGTGCGCGCGTGCAATTTGCGGATCATCGTCTGCAATGTCGTGCGGTAGTTTTCAGACAGCCATAACTTATAACTTTTGCTTGCATTGCCGATGCATCGCACGTATTCCCTGACGCGCCAGTCGATTTCCGGTCCGAGCGCGTCGGCAAGTTGCAGCGCGTGGCTCACAGAATCGGCATTCTCCAGACACATGATCGCATGCTGCCGCACCGATTGACTGATCACGGTCTTGGCTTTGCGGTCGTGCTCGATGGCTTCGTGGTAGTGGCTTTCCACATCAAACGCCATTTCGAGCGTATGGGGAAACAGCGCGCGCACTGAGGCGGCAATGGCATGCGATGCGCCGCTCGTTCCGGCATAGTGCAGCTGTTGGGCAAATGCGGCCGGATGCTCAAAAACAAATGTCCAGTCCACGGGCGCCTCCCAAGGCCCAAAGCGGTCAATGTTGTTGCCAAGATCAATGATCTGGAATGTTTTTTTGTCCGATAACCTGCGCGAACCCCGACCGCACATTTGATGGTACAGCGTAATGGAAGTTGTCGCACGGTTGAGCACCACGGCCCGTATGGACGGCTCGTCAAACCCTGTGGTCAGGATCGATACAGAGGTGAGCACCGCGCCTTTGGTACGCCTGAACCATTTGAGGATTTCTTTGCGCTCGGCATCAGTAGCTTTATTGTCCAGATGCTTTACCGCGACGCCCGCCGCTTCGAATGCTGCGCACACTTTGACCGATGCGTCGATTCCCGCATTGAAAATGAGCGTTTTTTTACCTTTGATTTGTTCGTGATACGCCCGCAGCAGCAACTCGATCATGGCCGGCGATCCATACAATTCATTTGATGAGCTTACGGTGTAATCGCCGTGGATGCCCGTTTTGAGGCTGTTAAGCTCCACGGGGAACGCCATCGGTTTGGGTTTGGCAAGAAATTTTTGATCGATCAGCGATTGGATCGGTTCGCCTACGACGATGGCATCGTAATAGCGGTTCATCGGACGCGTCACATCGGCACTGAACGGCGTGGCGGTTACCCCGATTACGGCTGCACCTTTGAAGTGCTTGAGCAATTTGCGGAATGAATTGTGGTGCGCCTCGTCGATAATCACAAGCCCAATGCCGGCCAATTTGACTTTCCCCGATTTGACCCGGTTACGCAGTGTTTCCACCATGGCCACGCGGCAATCGCAGCCCGCAGGATCATTTTTGGTGCGGCTGTCGACTATCTCATTGGCCACTCCAAGCCGTTTGAGCGTTTTTGAGGTTTGCCGGCACAATTCGGTCCGGTGGGTGAGTACCATCACACCGCGGCCAAAACGCGCAATGAATTGTCTGGCAATTTCAGAAAAGACGATGGTTTTACCGCCACCTGTAGGGAGTTGGTAAACAACCCGGCGCGCGGTGCCACTGAGTTTGGTCAGTAAAGTATCAATATCGCGTTGCTGGTACGCGTGTAGCGTGAGTGGTTGTTTCGGTTCCATGCTGTAAAAATAGTTTGGGTGCACGGCCACGGTTTACTGATTTAAGGAATTTTGTTTCACAATTCACCGCTTTACGGCAGGGTGTTAATGTTGTAAAACACAACATGATTAGTTGTTAGCTTTGTAGAAAACCACCACATGAATTTTACATTGTTCGACGATACTGAAATTTTTTGCAGCGGCACCGGTGGCGTACGCCAATTTGATCTGCCCGATGCAACCGTGACGCTGATCGACAATTTTTTTACCAGGCAGGAATCCGATTATTATTACAATGCCCTACTTGAGCAAACCCGATGGCGCGAATACCAAATGCCAATGTACGACAAGATCGTCACCGCACCGCGCATGATCGCGTGGTATGAAGACAGCGGCAACATTGGCGTTGACCCTTCGACGCCCGCGCTGACGGACGATCTTCACCATATCCGCACACGTGTGGAGTCCGGCAGCGCGCACCGGTTTAATGCCGTGCTGCTCAACCTGTACCGCAACGGTAAAGACGGCGTGGCGTGGCATTCGGATAAAACAAATAAATCCGGCCCTGATCCGGTCATCGCATCGGTAACATTTGGTGAAACCAGGCTGTTTCGTTTGCGGCATAAAACGCGAAAGGACATTCATCAGGTGGAAATCCCGCTGCATCACGGCTCCTTTTTGCTCATGGCCGGCACGACCAATAGTTTCTGGGAGCATCAGGTGCCCAAAACCGCGAGGCCCGTGTTGCCGCGGATCAATCTGACGTTCCGGCAAGTGAGGCAGCGTGCAGAAACGCAATAGGAAAAATTACCGCATCGTCTTACCTGCGTCCGGCTTGGCGAGTTCGCGCTCGAGGCGGTCGAAATTCTCTTCGTTTTTGGGCTGGGCAAAACGTCGGATCTTGTCGCAATCGGCGGCTGTAGCGAATATCATTTCAAATGTTATTTCAGTGCGTTGGTCGTCCAATCGTCCAAAGCGTATTTCCATGTCGAACAGCGGCCGTGAATTGCGCTTCCATGCCACGCGGCGCATGGGTTCAACGGCCGTAAATACCGAGGAATTTTCGTAATGCCCTTTTTCGGGTCCATGCATCGTCAGGATCCAGTGGCCACCCGGGCGTAAGTCAAATTCGTGGATCGTATTGGAAAAGCCTTCCGGGCCCCACCAATGTTTGAGCCGTTGCGGATTGGCAAATGCTTCATAAACCTGGTCTACCGGAAAATCCAGAATCCGGGTGCTGTATATTTTACGGGAATCTTCATTCATCTTTTTGCTTTTCTGGTTAAAATCCGGAGGCATTACCGCAACTATTCATTGTGCATTGCTTCCGATCGGATCCTGCACAAAATCCACCTTCACAATTTCAACCATCCAAACACGCGTTCATTCCGATGCCGCGCGCAACCATACCCGCCGGTGTACCAAATAGGTCGTCACCGGGCGCAAATCCCTGCCTGTAACCGGATGCTTGCCATCGGCGTTGAAAAATTCATACGTGTTGTTTTGTTTTGAATACCAAACCACCGGACGTCCATTTTTGAAAAATGTCGTGGTGTCGGATGGCGTTATTTTTTCAAAATGCAACAATTTTTCGTCAAATGGCACCCCTGGGTTGGCCGCGTCGCAATCGCCCCGTTGATACCGATCACGGTGCCAGGTCAGGCACTCAGTGGTTGTTGCCCAACTTACCGCGACGCCCACAAACGCCACGGCCACCATTGTGGCAGCGATCCATCCCCATGTTTTTTTGGTGCGGCGGCTGACATCCGGGATTCCGGGTATTTCGGGCGTTCCACCGGAAGTATCGTCGTTGCCTTTGAACCTTCGTTTTGCGTCTGCAAGCGAGGCCCGAAGCGATGCATTGGCCTTGAGGAAACGTCGTAGCGGCCGCGGCTCAAAATCCACGAGCAGCGCCAAAAGGTCGGCGGCATTTTCATCGGTCAGGACCGATTTGCCTTTGAGGAACAAGTTGATCGTCCGGAAGCGTTCGGCCTGCCGCGCAAGCTTTTGCCCATTGCCTTCAAACCGGTATCCAAAAAAATGCGCGAAGATCGCATGGTCGTTTTCGCTAGGATTGTCCTGCAGGCGCATGGTGCACAAGCGCCGCAGTTTGGCATCGGTTGGTGCGCTCAGGTAATTGGAAAAGCCGCCTGATTTCTCCTGCTCATATTTTGCTTTGATCGCGTTTTTGTACGAATTAAAACCATCTGTCATGGACTGAAAATCTGGAATTAAACAGAATACTTCGGAACAATCGGAAAATTCGGAATTCCCTTGCCACAGCAGGGATGACCTGACATTACTTTGCCATCGGAACCAGTCCTGCGCCGGGAAGCTGCCTGCGCAAATGTACAAAACTGATCCGAATGGCCGCATGTGAAATGCCGATGGTCCGGGAAGTCCAAGCCGGAATTTGCACTGCGCCAACTTCCCATAGTGCCTTTGGCGCAACCGAGTAGTTCCGGCAATGCTGTCTTTAGGACAGCGGCGTCCATGTGAAATTCCAAAATTTTCACATCCATGAAAAATGCGAAAATTTATTCGTTAATGGCCTTGCTATGCCTGCTGGTGTCGTGTACGGCAGAAGCAATTCCAAACGCAGCAGCTCCTGCAGGATCCGCGCAGGACATCGGCGGACAAAGCGGCACAGTCCCGCCACCGCCACCGCCGCCAAAACCATAGCGGTTTTCATTATTTTTATTATTTTCGGGAAATGAAGCGCAAGTCTCATTTCCCTTTTTTTTGTCTGTTTTTGCTGTTTGCCGGGGGTTGTACGAAAACGCCGACGCCGTTGAACGATCCGGACCACTATTCGCGCCTATCGGCAAAGGCTGCCGGGTTTCAGCAATCCGACCGTTTGGACAGCGCTTTTTTTTATTTCAACAAAGCGCGTAGTCTTTCCGGGATTTCTGCCGATCAAAAAACCTACGCGATGATCAATATGGCCGAGATCCAACGCGGATTTGGCGATTTTGCGGGTGCAGAATCAACCCTTTCAGAGGTTTTGCCGTTACTCGGGCGCACGCAGGCCGATTACTTTCCGTCAGCGTACAACCTGCTCGGGATCGTGTTGAAGGAACAGCGCAATTATGCCGCCGCACTCAAATACTATACGCTATGCCTGGGCCGTACTACCGATTCCCTTTCCAGGGCCGTAATGCGCAATAATATTGCGGTGGTTCACATGGATCGCGGCAAATTCGCAACAGCAATCCAAATACTGACGCCATTGCTGCAACAAAACGTAGTGGCCAATGACGATCAGACGCACGCGCGTATTCTGGACAATCTCGGATACAGCCTGTTCAAAATGGGTGAAATCCAGCGCGGACGGGGACTGATGCAGCAATCGGAAGTGCTTCGCACGCGTGCCGGTGACCATTTCGGGTTGGTGTCGACGTATTACCATCTGTCTGAATCGCATGCCGATGATCCTGCCAGAGCGCAGCATTACGCGCAACTGGCTTATCGAACGGCCACATCGGTCAACAGCGCGGACGACCGGCTCGAAACGCTCGCACAGCTGATCCGGGTAACAAATCCTGGCGAATCCCGCGCGTACAGCCTTACGCACATCAGGCTTGGGGACAGCCTTGTGAGATTGAGGCAATCGGCCAAAAACCAATTTGCGACCATGCGTTATGACGATGCGCAGACGCGTGCGCAAAATGCAGCGCTTAAATTAGAAAAAAACCGTATTACGAACCGTGCGGCGCTGTTTGGGATACTGTTGGGATCGGTGGTTGTAATTGCTGTTACGAGCTATATTTTGCTGCGCAGAAAACACAAAAAGGAGCGGATCATTGAAGGATACAAGGCCGAAGCAAGACTGTCCAAACGCGTTCACGACGAACTTGCCAACGATATTTACCATGCCATTGCATACACTGAAGCCCAGCAGGTATCGGCGACGGTGCGTGTTGGGCTGCTCGAACGCCTCGATCACATCTATTCCAGGGCGCGCGACATTTCCCGCGAGAACAGCCAAATCGATACAGGGACCGGATTCCCTTTGCTACTGCGCGATTTGCTCGCCGATTATCAAACCGAACGTTGCAGGGTGTTGCAATCGGGAATGGATGCCATCGAATGGGACCGCGTGTCGCCCGAACAAAAAATCATGACCTACCGGATCTTGCAGGAACTCATGGTCAACATGAAAAAGCACAGCCACGCGCCCATGGTTTCGGTGCGGTTTGGCCAATCGGCCGACGGGATTGTCATTGCATACAGCGATAATGGCGTAGGCTGCGCGGGCGACGCAATGTTTCGCGGGCATGGATTGCAGAATGTGGAAAACCGTATTGGGGCCATTGGCGGAAATATTATTTTTGACACGGCGCCTGGAAATGGTTTTCGGGCCACGTTCCGGTATCCGATTAAAAAATAGTTATGTTCCAGAAGATCCTTGTTGCAGAAGATTTTGACAGCATCAACATTGCCGTCGCCAAAGCATTCGAAGACACGCCCGCAACGGTTGTCAACGTCAAGTATTGCGATGAAGGACTGCTCAAGATCAAGCGCGCCCTTGCAGACGGCGAGCCGTTCGATCTGCTGATCAGCGACCTTTCATTTGTGCCATGCGGCCGTCAGGAGCAGCTTACATCGGGCGAGGAACTGATTGCCGCTGTTCGCGTCGTGCAACCCGATATCAAAGTCATCGCCTATTCGATCGAAGACAAAGCGTACCGCATCAAGACGTTATTTGCCAAGCTGGGCATTTCAGGCTATGTGTTTAAAGGGCGCAATTCCATTGCGGATCTGCGGTTGGCCGTAGAGCAGGTCTATTCGAACAAGACGTTTATTTCACCGTCTCTCGCCCATACGCTGTCTGACAGATCGCTCGGGGACATCGACGATTATGACATCGCGCTGCTGCAACTGCTGTCCACCGGAATCAAACAGGATGCGATTGCGGGAAAACTCCGCGAGCGGGCCTTATCGCCAAACAGCGTAAGTGCGGTCGAGAAAAAAATCAACCGGCTGCGCATTATTTTCGGTGCGAACAATGCGACCCATCTGGTGAGTCTGGCCAAAGACCTTCGCGTAATTTAATCCTAACTTTTCGAATTTACGGAAAACCGTAAGGCCGTGCTGTTTGCACCGCTTAAGTTTGACCCATGGCGTATGGCCCGGGGTCAAGTGGTATTGGCCCAAATAGTGAAAACGCCGACCGAAAAGTAAAGAAATGAATGAATTTGTTGATTTTCAATGCCCTGATGGCCATGCGAAGCCATCTGAATCCCTGCGACTCAAGCGCTATTGGGTCAATACGCGCCAATTGGCCAACGGGGACCACGAAGTGCACGAAGACGAATGTCAATACACGCCTTCATCGCGCAAATACCTCGGATGGCATCCGCATTGCGGCGGCGCACTCGTCCAGGCGCGAAAGACCTATCCCACGGCCAACGGATGCAAACGTTGCTGCCCCTCGTGCAGGACACGCGAAAACACCGCTTAAGGCACGTGATTTTTGATTAATTTTGACAAAAAAAATTGCGTCTTTTAATTCTGTTGTTATTGTGGGGGCCGTTGCATTGGGCAGCCGTACCCAGGCCAATCACCGGTAAGGTCGTGGCCGTAGCCGATGGCGATACGTTCACGCTATTGGAAAATGGCAAGCAATGGCGCATTCGCGTGTATGCCATCGACGCGCCGGAAAAGGGAATGCCGTATTACAAGGCCGCGCGGAAATACCTCTCGGATTTGTGTTTTGGCAGGCGCGTGCGGATACAACCCACCAAAAAGGACCGCTACGGACGTTTAGTGGCGAGCGTGACATTGCCCGATGGCACCGATCTGGCTGCACAAATGATCCGGGCCGGATATGCCTGGCATTACAAACATTACTCCGCGGACCGCGTATTGGCCGGGCTCGAAACGCATGCGAAGCATAACAGGCATGGGTTATGGCGCGACGACAAAGCGCTGCCGCCCTGGGAAGTGAGAAGATTGCGCAGACAAGGAATTCCGGTAAAGACCGGTGTTGAGCACCCCGTAGACTTTTGAATTCGACGTTATGAATACAGCGCAATTCCGGGCCGATGCCGAACTGGTGCCTGGGCGGCGGAAAAGCCCTATTTAAATCCGACCCCAACGACGACTAGCGCCCAAGTGGGATTGGGGCATTTTATCCGCCTGCCATCAACTTTACCTCGATTCCTTCCCGGAGCGTATTGTGAACTTCGGCCAGCCTATCGGTTTGGGCGACCAACGCTGCAATTTGCGTGGCGGTAAGCTGCGGTGCGTGAACTTTTACCTGGTAGGAAATGCCGCGCGCGGCTTCGCCTTCCGAACCAAATTCGCCCGACACAAGCACTTCCACTGATTCAATGACCAGATTGGTTTTTTTTGCTTCGCGGTACAAATCGTTGCAAAAGCAGGTGGCCAGCGCGAGAAAAAGCAGCTCGCCGCCGTTGGCAGAAAATCCGGTGCCGTCAGGTTTAGCCGGCAGCGCGAGGTTTTTGGCGATATCGTTAGTGGTCAGTGTGGCCTGTTGGTATTGCGCCGAGTGGTGGAGTTGTGCGGAAATTTTCATGGGATTTGTTTCAAAGATTCAGCGCCGTCTATCGGCTAAAAAACGTTTCTGCGTTTTTGTACAGCAACTTTTGCTTTTGTTGTTCCGACAAACCCAGTGCGTCGATGTTGTCCAGAATTTTAGCGATGTCGCCGTTGTCGGACCCAAACATCAGCCGGTCTTCCATGCCTGCGTCGATCAGTTGTCTGACCATCGACCGGAACGCTGCAGCAGGAAAAACATCGGGGTTTGAAATCGCCGAAATATCGGCATACACATTCCGGTAATACGCCATGATCGCAAGCGTGTCCTCGAGGAAAGGTGCCCCGGCGTGCATGATCCAGACCTTTAACTTTGGAAATCGTTGCAGCAGCGCCTCCATCAGCAACGGACTGCCAAGACCCACTTTAAATGTCGTACTTCCGTGCCCCGGCCCGGCCAAACCGGTATGGATCCCGACGGGCAAGCCGTGTTTTTCAGCCAATGCATAGTAGGGATGCAATTTTTTGTCCGATGGAGAAACGCCGTAATATTGGGTCAGGACTTCGCCTAAAAAGTCAATTTTTTTGTCGCGTATCTGTCGCTCGACCCATGCAAGGTCCGGGAAATCCTGTCGGTCCGGAAAACAAAAATTCGCGCTGTACGGCACTTTTCCATCAGGACACGCAAGCATCAATCCCTGAAGGATGGCCACCGAAGGATTCTGATACGTAGTTTGCAAATCCCACGACGTGCTCAGCGCCATTTTGTAGACGCCGGCTGCGGCCAATTGGCTCATCTGTGCGCCGGGATGGGCATCGCCGTGAACGTGGACATCAAAGATTTTCTGGCCGTACAAGGCCGTCGTAAACACAATAGCTGCAAGGCAATACCTGTTTTTCATAGTACACAAATGTTCGCCAAAATTGGGCGCGCCGAATGTGAAAGATAGCGATAATTTTGTAATAACTACCTTAAAATGAAAAGATTGTGTGATTGTTTTGGTAGATTTACGCGTATTTGGTCCGCAGCCACTTCCTTAGCGGCTCGTCGATCCATCTGGTGCACATCCATGCCAAAACGATGCTCGACAACAGCGTAAGTATTCCATATGGCAAGGCCTCGTCAAGACTTACTTTTTGCGTCGCTACCCAGCCGGTGTAGATATAAATGAGTGGGTAATGCGTGATGTAGATCGGGTAGGAGAGGTCGCCCAGCAGTTTGCTCACCTTTGCAATGACGGGGTTTTCGATCCGGCCGCTTGCTCCAAGGTAGACGATTATCGGGAAAATTAAAATGACGACCGTTGCATCGTACAGTCCGTTCATCCACAGGTTTTGTTCGCCGCCGATCCGTGGGAACGCCAAAACCATCACCAGGAGCAAACTGCACCAGCCAAATGCATTTTTGACTTTGGTCAGTCGCGCGGACCGGAACAGGAGCAGACCGGCAAAGAACGGATACATCACGCGCGAAAATCCAATGTGTAGCTGTTCAGGTTCTAACGACCATCCGCCGATAATATCGCCTTTCGGACTCGTCAAAGCCAGATGGACCAACGCCACACCCGAAAGAAATACCAGGACAGAAAGCGCCGTTCGCGAGAATTTCCGGACAAACAGCGCATACAGAATATTGGCGATGTATTCGTAAAACAACGACCATCCCGGGCCATTGAGCGGGTGCATTTCTGACCAACCCCTGATGTCCATCGATGGCGGAACCGGGACAAGCGTAAAACCGATCACCATGATCAGCAACATTTGCCAGAGCGGTACCTGGTGTATAGCGGCCCAGAGCACCGAATCCTGGAAATAAAAACAAACAGCACCCACAACCATGCCCACGATTACCATCGGCTGTAAACGGATGAGCCGCTTTTTGAAGAAGTTCCGAACGCTTATGCCGGGCCATCGGTCATCGTATGCATATCCGATGACAAATCCCGACAACAAAAAAAAGAAATCCACTGCCAGGTAGCCGTGGTTGATGATCTGGTCCAGGTGGCTTGTCGCGCTGGCTTCAAAGACGTGGAACGCCACGACAAGGAGCGCCGCAACGCCGCGGAGGCCGTCGAGAATCTGGTAGTGGGGTTTGGTAGGGGAAAGCGTTGTATCCATCGGCTATTTTTGGTAGCCAAAGATACGTTTTTACCGGGTGCCGGAAAGGATGATTAAAATGCGCGCCTTACGCCATTGCATCGCATCAGAACCAGCTGTAAATCAAACGTCCGACGGTTCTCCAGGTTGCGGAATCAAACATAAAGACCTCAAAAGTTTGCTCAACCATAAGGGCGATCCCGGTATAAAACCACGATGGATGGACGGATTTGTTTTTCCATTTGTCCCAGATCCACGCCACTACAATCAGCGAATCGGACAAAACCAGTCCAAACCAGATATCCGGCCGTGGCACGCCGGGAAAAAAATGCCTGAACCGGAACCAGGCCGGCCACAGCAGGACAATCGTGGCGAGCAGCATCAGCCGTTTGTGGATCGCACTTTTTTTGCGGTAATACATTCCGGCGCCCACCAACGCAATAAAAACGGTCCCTGTGGTCAAAAGACCTACACTGGTCGAATAGGCGGTATCGCCCAAACCGTTTTGAAGGTCGCGGGCCATGACAAATTTTGCTACCGGAATAAGGCTCAACGCCGCAGCAACAGCGATGATCGCGCCGGCAATGCCCAAACGCATGTGGGTTTTGTAGTTTTTTTTCGCTATCAGACCGGATTGCAGCGTGAACCAAAATACCCATGCCAACGATAAAAAACCGTGGACGTATATGGATGCCGGCGCTTCAAATGTGCGGTGCGCCACGGGAATGAGAAACGGTTTCGAAAATCCGATTAAGATCGCCGCCAGGCCTACAAAGCCCATTATCACAAAGAAATTTGACCTGCGTGCGTTGGCGGCGTTGGTTTTCATCGTTTACATTTTATGCGAAATCGTGGCGGGGCCAGACCGAATGTAGTGAAAATCCGGGAATTAATGCCAAATTATACGCACTAAGTTTACGTTGGGTCAAAGCGCTGCATCGGTGGTGACGCGGCGCGGATTCCAACCGTCAGGTATTGCAATGCGTTCAGCATCAAAATTTTACATCGGATCCACCGCATTTTTAGCTTCGGCCCACGCTTTCATCCCGCCCGAATAATTTTTAACCGCAATGCCGTGCCTGGCCAGCAGCGATTGTGCAATGGCCGACCGGTCTCCGCTCTGACAGTGGATCACAATGGTCTTGCCGGCGTCGAATTGGTCGAGATGCCGCTCGAGCGTGCCCGCAAATACATGCTTCGCGCCCGGAATGTGGCCGGCGTTGTATTCGCTTTCACCGCGAACATCGACAATCTGGACATTGGGATCGCCAAGGAAGTTTTTTACCTCGTCGGTTCCGATGACCTCGCTGTGCTGCATTTGGATATCCAGGGCAGTAATGTCGTCGATGTATCCGTAAAGATTGTCGAGCCCGATGCGCATCAGTTTGCGTGTCAAATCGTCCATTTGGTTTGTGTCGGCGATGAGGATAAACGGCTGGTCATAGCGCAGGATCCAACCGCACCACGTGGCGAACGAATTGTTGCCCTGAATGTTGATCGAACCCGGTAAGTGCGCTTTCGCAAATTCGGATTTGTGCCGCGTATCGATGACGGTAACCCCTTTGTGATACGCCTCAGTAAACGCTTCCACCGACAACTTACGGGGCTCGGGCACCGATGTCACGAGTGGACGCGCTACTTTGTTAAGACGCTTCATCGTCGCAAAATAAGCTGGCGGCTCCGGCTGGCCTTCGAGCAGATAGTCCGTGAATCCATTGGGATCGTTTGGGAAACGGAACGCCCAATTCCGGATTTTTTCATAACCGACGGTCGAATTCGGTACTGCACCGAGCGCCTTGCCACACGCCGATCCGGCACCGTGACCGGGCCAAACCTGCACATAATCAGGAAGTGTTGCAAATCGGCTGATCGACTCGAACATCTGCAGCGCGCCTTGTTGCTGCGTGCCGGCCAAACCAGCGGCTTTTTCGAGAAGATCCGGGCGGCCGATGTCGCCCACAAAAACGAAATCACCTGTAAAGATCATCACCGGATGATTCGTCGCCGGATGATCGGTCAGCAAAAAACTAATGCTTTCCGGCGTGTGGCCTGGCGTATGCAGCACCTCGAGCGTGAGATTGCCCACCCGGATCGTATCGCCGTGTCGCAGTCCGATGTGGTCGAATTCATATTGCCAGTCCTTTCCGCCTTCATCGGACAGATACATTGCAGCGCCTGTTACGGCAGCGAGTTCCCTTGAACCGGACAAAAAATCGGCATGGATGTGTGTCTCTGCAATGTGGGTGATGGTCATGTTTTGCTGTTTGGCGATGTCGAGGTAAGTGTCGATGTCCCGTTTGGCGTCGATCACAATGGCTTCGCCTTTGGCCTGGCAGCCTACGAAGTAGCTTGCCTGCGCCAGCGTTTTGTCATATACTTGTTGAAAATACATAATGGGTGTTTTTTAGTTTCCGATACAAAATTACCCGTTAAAATGCGCGTGCACAGTAACAAAAGTTACACAGCATTTACCTTATCCACAACTCCTGCATTAAAATGTAAGCGGCCATGGCCAGAATGAAATAAGCAAATCCTTTTTTAAGTTTGGCGCCGTCTATTTTGCGCGAGGCAAACGTTCCGATGATGATTCCGACGATCGCCGCAGCCGTAAACGGCAACAAAAATGCCCAGTCTGTGCTTTTGCCCGATGCATCTCCCAAAAAGCCCGCCAGTGACTGGATCGCGACAATAAACAGCGACGTGCCTACCGCTTTTTTCATGCCGAGTCCCGCCAGGAAAACAAGCGCCGGAATGATCAAAAATCCGCCGCCGGCACCCACGGCTCCTGCCAGTAGTCCTGTTGCAATGCCGCTTGCGATGAGTTTTTGGACAGAGCGTTGTTTTGTTTCCTCGGGCGAAATGGGACGCAACATTTTTACTGCAGCCGCCCACATGACCGACGCAAACAGAACCATCATCGCAACGGCTTTGGTCAGTGTGAACGATCCGATGGTAACCAGGGTATCGGGAACGGCCGGAATCAAAAACGCGCGCACCAGGTACGCGGTGATCATGGACGGTACGCCAAACCGCACGACCATCCCAAAATGGACATGGTGCTGCATCGCATTGCGTACCGCGCCCACCAGCGCCGTGCTGCCCACCACAAAAAGCGAATAACCCGTGGCGGTGATGGCGTCCAGGCCGAGTACGTAGACCAATATCGGAACGGTCAAAATCGACCCGCCGCTGCCCACCAGTCCGAGCGAAATGCCCACCCATAAGGCCAAAAAATACCCTGTTATCGTAATCAGGTCCATAAATTCCAAGTAAGTTACCGGTGGTTAGTTAAGCAACGCTATGGTGTTGCGGTTAAGTTTAATGACCCCTTCATTTTCAAGTGCTTTAAGCAGCCGCGAAACCACCACGCGCGAGGTATTGAGCGCATAGGCCAATTCCTGGTGGGTGTTTGCGATCACCGCCGATCCGGTCACTTTTGCTTTTTCGCGGAGCAGGTTCAACAATCGCTCATCGGTGTTCATAAAGGCGAGGTTGTCGATGGCGCCCAGCATTTCGCCCAATCTTTTGTTGTAGCTCGAAAAGACGAAATTGCGCCAACTTTTGTACTTGCCGAGCCATTCTTCCATTTTGCCGATCGGGATCATCACCAAACTGCCTTTGGTTTCGGCGATCGCGCGGATCTGGCTTTGCGTATGGCCCATGCAGCACGCGAGCGTCATGGCACAGGTGTCGCCTTTTTCAAGAAAATAAAGCAACAGTTCGCCTTCTGTTTTGTCCTCGCGCAGGATTTGGATCGCGCCGTCGATCAGCAACGGCATTTGTTTGATGTATTGCCCGATCTCGATCAGCCGGTCGCCTTCGTTGAAATCGGTGAAAAGGCCCACCTCGGCAATTTCATCGATCAGGCCGGATTCGAAAATGGCGCCGTATGCTGCGGTAATTTGTGCTTTCATGGCCGATTAGGATGAGCCGTAAAGATAGGAATTAATGAGGCAGTTTGTGCTGCAAAAGACCGTAACTCCACGTTCCGGCAAGCGCTCCGGCAATAACAATGGCCATCGGCAGAAATCCCGCGCCCAGTGCGGTAAACATCGGACCAGGACATGCGCCGGTCAATGCCCACCCAAGTCCAAACAGCGTACCGCCGATGAGGTAGCGTTTGAATCCTTGTTCTTTTGGGGTGAATTCGATTGGTTGGCCGCCGGCGTGTTTGAGCCTGTAGCGTTTGATAAGCCACACGATCACAAGGCCCGATGCCAGCGCCGAGCCCATAATGCCGTACATGTGGAACGATTTAAATTGGAACATTTCGTAAATGCGAAACCACGATGCAGCTTCCGATTTGAACATGACGATGCCAAAAAAGCTGCCAATGAGTAAAAAAATTGCGTTTTTCATTTCTAATGATGTTAAAATAATACGGGGAAAAATACGTGAACCATTACCAGTCCGCCTATAAAGAATCCAATTACGGCAAGCAGCGAAGGCCATTGCAAGTTGCTCAGGCCCGATATGGCATGCCCTGATGTACAACCGCCGGCATACCGCGCGCCAAATCCTACGAGAAATCCACCGATGAGCAACAGCGCGATGTTCTTAGGCCAGGAGAGGGCCTGGATGGAAAAAAGTTCGGTCGGGAGGTAACTGTTGCCCGCACTGGCAAACCCGTACTGCCGGAGTTGCGCGATGGCCTCCGGATGAATCGCCGGCGCCGGATTGTCGGACAAAAAGTGCATCGCAAAAAAGCCCCCCGCGATCGCGCCGGCCACCACGAGCAGGTTCCAGCGGTGGCTGCGCCAGTCGTACCGGAAGAAATCGCAGGTACGGCCCGCGCCAAGTGCCGCGCAAGCCGTTCGCAGATTAGAGGACATTCCAAAGTTTTTGCCTGCAAACAAAAGTGCCGCCATCGTCAGTGCGATAAGCGGTCCGCCTACATACCACGGCCATGGTTCAAAAATCCAGTTCATAAAAATAGATTTAAAATGAACTGCAAAGTAAGGTGTTGTGCAAAGGCGGGTCAGTATCATTTGTTACACAGGGCCGAATTTGTAAATTTTTTCATCGCAGGCCGATGGTTCAATGGTATTACTAAAAAAAAACCACCCGCAACACGCACGGATGGTTTCAAAAAGCAAATTTACAGTTGTTAATCGGCGGCAACCAGATTGACCGCATTGAGCGCGATGTCGTTGAGCAGGCAGTCCGATTCCTTTTCTTCTGCCAATGTTTGGCTCAAAAGTTTGGCCGCGTCGTTTTCGCCCAACGTTTTGGCAAATGCGCACAATGTGCCGTAAGTCGCAATTTCGTAGTGTTCTATTTTTTGCGACGCCGAAATAATTCCCGCATCGCGTACCGGTCCCGGCATGGTTTCGGCCAGGATGCTGTCGCCTTCCTTGATCAGTCCGGCCATCGCTTCGCATTTCTTGCCCTGCGGCTTTTCACCGATGAGCGCAAATACCTCGTCCAACCGGGTGACCTGAATCTCGGTAATGGCCAGATGCTCGGCGATCGTGCTGGCCAGATGCGGCGAGGTGGCATTCGCGGCCATTTTAGGCAGCGCCGCAACGAGTGCATTTTCCGCCCAGTAAATATCTTTGAGGCTGTCGATGAACAAATCGCGCAATTGGCCCGCCGCATCCGCAGCCGGCTCGACCATTGTCATTTTGGCGGCACTCTTGTTGGTTTTGCCGTTGACCGGCTTTTCTGAATTTTTCATAAAAGGTAGATGTTAGTTGAATAAATTGGGTTCGCGTTCCCAGATGCGGTGGCCCGCCATGGCGGCAATGAAATCCTGTGCAAAACCTTCCGTAGCCGGTTCTTCACTCAAAATGATGCCGCGATCGTCCGGCGCGATCCGGGAGGCAAACGGTGTTCCGCTTAAAATAGCTGTGGCCGCGCCATCGGCACCGATCACTTTGCAGTGTTTGAATGCATCGTTTAAAAATTCATTGACGTCGTTGTCTGCGGCAATGGCGTTCAAACCGAGTCCGTCCGCGACATAAACGGCGTCAAACAGTACGGAAGACGCGGTAAGGAAGCTGAAGTCGACCGTGATTTCCCCGTCGGCGTCAGTTGGCACCGAACCCAGGTGCGGCGCGATGACAAAACCTTTGGCCTGTTGTTTCAACAGCGCGCTTTTCATGTTCATCACGCTGGCTTCAGATACGCCGTCATGGCAGATTATGGCTACTTTGCGCGAGGCGATGGTTGGGGAATTCGTAGGGTTGTTGATCACCGACAAAGCATCCGAGGCCGGGACCGATCCGTTACCATCCGTGGGCTCGTGCTTCATTTCATTTTCGGGCGATACGCCGTGGTTCATAGGGCGCTCAGGCGTGGACGGAACCGTTGCGCCGAGTCCCCGGGCCACCTTTTGCGCCAGATCCGCATCCACCCGGGCGATCAGCCCAAGCATTCTTACGCGGATTTCCGTCGTGTCGACTTTGCCGAGTTCAAAGCAAAATGCGCGTACGATGTGGGTTTTCTCTACATCGGTCTGGCTGTTGAAAAACAAGCGCGCCTGGCTGAAATGGTCGTCAAAACTTTTGCTGCGTGCCCGGACTTTGTGCGCGTCAATGCGTTCGTTGTGGCTTTGAAACCCGCCCTGGCTGACCATGGCCTGGTACGGACAGCCGCCGCCCAGCGAGTTCGGATGATAGCTGACGCGGCCGATATTTACTTCCTGTCGCATCAATCCGTCGCGCTGGTTGTTGTGGACAGGGGCCAGCGAACGATTGATCGGGATCTCGTGAAAGTTTGGCCCGCCCAGGCGCGAGAGTTGTGTATCGGTGTAGGAAAAGAGCCGGCCCTGCAACAGCGGATCGTTCGTAAAATCGATCCCCGGTACGATATGCCCGGGATGGAAAGCGATCTGCTCGGTTTCTGCAAAAAAGTTATCCGGATTGCGGTTAAGGACCATGCGGCCCACGATCGTCACCGGGACCAATTCTTCAGGAACGAGTTTGGTCGGGTCCAAAAGGTCGAACCCGTATTTGTGTTCGTCGGCTTCCGGAATGACCTGGACGCCGAGTTCCCATTCAGGGAAATGGCCCATTTCGATGGCTTCCCACAAATCTTCACGGTGGAAATCGGGATTTTTGCCCGAAATTTTTTGCGCTTCGTCCCACACCACAGCATGCGTCCCGAGTTTGGGTTTCCAGTGGAATTTGACAAACGAAGATTCGCCGCGGTCGTTGATGAGCCGGAACGTGTGTACGCCAAATCCTTCCATCATGCGGTAACTTCTTGGGATCGCGCGGTCCGACATGAGCCACATTATCATGTGCATCGATTCGGGCATCAGCGAGATGAAATCCCAGAACGTATCGTGCGCGGAAGCCGCCTGCGGAATTTCGTTGTGGGGTTCTGGCTTGACCGCGTGTACGAGATCGGGAAATTTCATCGCGTCCTGGATGAAAAACACCGGCATGTTGTTGGCCACGAGGTCGTAAACTCCTTCAGCAGTGTAGAATTTGACCGAGAATCCGCGTACGTCGCGCGCAAGGTCGGTCGATCCACGCGATCCGGCTACGGTCGAAAAACGGCAAAAAACCGGTGTTTTAAGTCCGGCTTCGGCAAGAAAACCGGCTTTGGTCAGTTCGGGAATCGGGTGGGTCACTTCAAAAAAGCCGTGCGCACCGGATCCGCGGGCATGGACGATGCGTTCCGGGATGCGCTCGTGGTCAAAATGCGTGATTTTTTCGCGCAGGATAAAATCTTCGAGCAGCGAGGGCCCGCGATCGCCGGCTTTGAGGGAGTTGTTGTCGTCATTGATCCTGACGCCCTGGTTGGTGGTCATGAATTTGTTGGTGCCGTCGGATTTATCGGTCGACAGGTCGCGCTGTTTTTCGTCTTGTAAATTTTTCATCGATAGGGTTCGGATTTATGTGAGCCGATCGGACTTTTTATCCGACCCGGAAAGGAATGTTAAACTACAAGTAATCAAAACCACCGATTTATATAATTGCCGATGCACTTTGCAGAATTTCCACTTCCGCTTATCATCACATGAGCGGCTCTTCCGGATGTTCTGATACGTGGTGCGCATCTTTTTCGATTCCGCGAATCAGCAACAGCATCGCAAAAGCCATCGTCCCGACAATTCCAAAGGACACGCGGATGCCGGCTGCTTCAGACAAAAAACCAACCAGCGGCGGCACGACCAAAAATCCAATGTAACTGACGCTCGAAATGGACGCAAGTGCTCCGGCGCTGTCGTTGCGCGTGGTTTTTCCGGCAAGGCTGAATACCA
>JAEWLN010000068.1 GCA_023457535.1 Bacteroidota bacterium | reverse complement strand
TCGAGCGCGTGTCCAGTGGCAGGTACACCGTTACGTTTGTTGCCGTATTGTGTTTGCGCACCTCATATCCAGATGGCGAGAAAAACGTCAGCACGATTTTATGGCCGGGGTATTCTTGCGCGATCTTTTCGATGACCGGAAGCCCTTGTTCGTATTCCCCGAGCGAGGCGGCGTGGAACCAGATCGTGCGGTCCGCTGGCTTTATCTTATCCGACAACTCTTGCCACACCGTTTTCCTGCCATCGACGAAAAGTTTCATTTTAGGGTTCAGCATTGCCGCTATTTTTAAGGCCGCGCCCGCGATCAAAACCAACAAATCGTAGATGAAAAACATAGTGCGTGAATTGTGTCGCTAAAATACACCACTTTGCAGAAAATCCATTGCCGCACACCATTTAATTACTAGTTTTGCCTAGTTTAAATTTTGACATCCGATGAAAAAAATCCAGATGGTTGACCTCAAAGGGCAATACGAAGACATCAAAGAAACCGTCAACGCTTCGATCCAGGAAGTGCTCGATACCAATACCTACATCAACGGGCCGGAGGTGCACCGCTTCCAGCAAAATCTCGAGAATTACCTTGGGTGCAAGCATGTTATTCCGTGCGCCAACGGTACCGATGCGTTGCAGATTGCGATGATGGGTCTCGGACTCAAGCCCGGCGATGAAGTCATAACGGCCGATTTTACGTTTGCCGCTACGGTCGAAGTCATCGCGCTGTTGCAGCTTACGCCGGTTCTGGTCGATGTCGAAATCGATACATTCAACATCTCGATCGACGCAATCAAAAAGGCCATTACGCCCAAGACCAAGGCGATTGTTCCGGTGCACCTGTTTGGTCAGGCTGCCAATATGGACGCAATTATGGAACTCGCGCGCGAGCACAATTTGTTTGTCATCGAGGACAATGCACAGGCCATTGGGGCCAGTTATAAATCTGCCGACGGCAAGAAAACCAAAGCGGGTTGCATTGGGCATGTGGCGTCGACGTCGTTTTTTCCATCCAAAAACCTGGGTTGTTATGGCGACGGAGGTGCGATCTTTACAAACGACGATTCGCTCGCGCATGTGTTGCGCGGTATTGTCAACCATGGCATGTATGTGCGTTACCACCACGATGTGGTTGGCGTCAATTCGCGTTTGGACAGCATCCAGGCCGCGGTACTCAACGCCAAATTGCCGTATCTGGACCACTACAACGACGCGCGTCAGGAGGCGGCACAAAAATATTCCGAGGCGCTCTCCGGGCATCCGAACATCGTAACGCCGGTAATCACAGGCGAAAAAGACAGTCATGTATTCCACCAATATACATTGCGTATTGTTGGTAAAGACCGCGACGGATTGATGCAACATTTGCTTGAAAAAGGCATTCCGTGCGCGATTTACTACCCGATTCCGCTTCACGCACAAAAAGCGTATCTCGACGTGCGATACAAAGAAGAAGATTTTCCGGTTACCAACCAATTGGTCAAAGAAGTGATCTCACTGCCGATGCATACCGAACTCGACCAGGAGCAAATCGCCTTTATTACTGAGTCCATATTGGAATTTTTAAATTCGTAATATGCAACCCAATCACAAGAAACTCATCGTACAGATCGTCTTATTTGCGGTGACGTTTGCCGTGGCATTTCTGGCTACGCAATACATCATGAAAAAATAGTCAAAGTCAACGGTTGAAAGTAGCCGCATTTGTGGCGATAACGGACAACCGCAACCAATAACCCAGAAAACATGAAAATATTAGTTACAGGAGGTTTGGGATTCATCGGTTCACATACCGTGGTAGAATTGCAGAACGAAGGATTTGAAGTGGTCATTATTGACAATCTTTCCAATTCGTCTGAAAATGTGCTCGATGGAATCGTGGCCATCACCGGGAAAAAGCCCGTTTTTGAAAAGCTCGATCTGCGCGAAAAGGCCGCCGTTCAGGATTTCTTTGCGCGCCATGCGGATTTGGCGGGTGTCATTCACTTTGCTGCGTCAAAAGCGGTCAATGAAAGCGTCGAGAATCCGCTGCTGTACTACGAGAACAACATCAACACACTGGTTTATATTTTGCAGGAATTGCAAAAGAAAGAATCGGCTAATTTCATTTTCAGCTCCTCGTGCACCGTGTATGGCGAAGCCGATAAGATGCCAATAACAGAAAGTGCGCCTGTAAAACCCGCGCTTTCCCCGTACGGTAACACCAAGCAAATTGGCGAGGAAATTATTGCCGAAACGTGTAAAGTGTCGAACATCCGGTCTATACTGCTTCGTTATTTCAATCCGATCGGTGCGCATCCGACGGCGGAAATCGGCGAATTGCCCAATGGCGTTCCGCAAAATCTGGTTCCATTCATTACGCAAACCGGTATTGGCATGCGCGAAAGGTTATCGGTTTACGGCGATGATTATCCGACGCCGGACGGCACCTGTATCCGCGATTACATTCATGTGGTTGATCTTGCCAAGGCGCACGTGGTGGCCTTGCAGCGCTTGATCGGGGAAAAGAATCTGGAGCGCGTGGAGACGTTTAATCTAGGTACGGGCACGGGAAGTTCAGTACTTGAAGTGATCAAAACGTTCGAACGCGTGAGTGGAAAACCGCTGCCATACCAAATCGTCGGTCGACGCGAAGGCGATATCATTTCGGCATACGCCAATACGGATAAAGCCAATAACATCCTTGGTTGGAAGGCCCATTCAACGCTTGAGGAAAGTCTTTCGAGCGCGTGGAAATGGGAACAGAAGATCAGGAATTGATGGACAGACTTAAAAGGAGAGACCCCGAAAAAATTTCGGGGTCTTTATTTTTCCCCCCCATCCTATTCTCCTGCCGACGCAACCGCTGCTGCCGGGTCGATCTTCTTGACCAGTCCCTGCAACACGTTCCCCGGACCTACTTCTGTGAACAACGTCGCGCCATCGGCGATCATGCGCTGGACAGATTGCGTCCATTTGACCGGCGCGGTGAGTTGGGTAATGAGGTTTTTCTTGATCTCGGCCGGATCCGAAACTGCCGACGCGGTGACGTTTTGGTACACCGGACAAATGGGCTGTGAGAATGACGTAGCTTCAATGGCGGCGGCCAATTCTTCGCGTGCAGGTTCCATCATCGGCGAATGGAAAGCGCCACCCACGGGCAGCACCAAAGCGCGTTTTGCCCCAGCCTCTTTCATGGCTACACAGGCACGTTCAACGGCGCCGGTTTCGCCGGAAATCACCAATTGCCCCGGACAGTTGTAATTGGCGGGAACTACCACGCCATCGATAGATGCGCAGACTTCCTCAACTTTTGCATCGTCGAGACCCAATACTGCAGCCATGGTTGAAGGTGTGATTTCGCAGGCTTTCTGCATCGCAAGGGCGCGTTGGGAAACGAGTTTGAGTCCGTCTTCGAATGACAGCGCACCGTTGGCTACCAATGCAGAAAATTCACCCAACGAGTGTCCGGCCACCATCTCGGGCTTGAAAGTATCGTTCATGGTTTTGGCCAGGATCACCGAGTGAAGGAAAATAGCGGGTTGCGTCACTTTGGTTTGCTTGAGCGCTTCGGCGGTGCCTTCAAACATGATGTCGGTAATGCGGAACCCGAGGATTTCGTTGGCGCGTTCAAAGAGTTCTCTGGCCCGATCGGATTGGTCGTACAAATCCTTGCCCATCCCGGTAAATTGGGCGCCTTGTCCCGGAAATACGTATGCTTTCATAAGTGTGGTCTTTGTTAGAGCCACAAAAATAGCACTTTTTGATGTGGCAAAAAACAAAATCGGCTGTGGACCACACGCGATTTGTCACGGCATGCTCAACTCGTGTAATTCTTGAACATATAGATCCACAAAAGCCGCGAGAGCCGGATGTTGACAAACGTCAGCGATACGAGCACGCCTGCGATAATCGGAAAGATCCGGAGGTCGAACGGCTCATCGAAAAACGGACGCACGAGCGCGTAGATGAGGATTCCTTCGGCCACATTAAGCATGTAATTCATGTACATTGCGCCAAAAAAATAGCCGGGTTCCTTGTTGAACCGCACGTGGCAGTGGCTGCATTCTTTGTTCATTTTTGGGAATCCGAACGTGAACACACTTTGTTTGTCGAAGATTTTTCCTTTGTGACAATTCGGACATTCGGATTTTAGCAGATGCAACAGCATGAGTGACATAACGGTTTGATTTTGATAATACAAATTTACTTCTTCGCGCCGTCAGAAGGATTTTACTATATTCGCCAAAATAAGCACAATAAGGACATGTCTTATCCGGTTTACCATGTACAGCATTTCAAATGCCAATCGATCGATCATGAGTTGTATGTCAATACCTTTCAGGATCATCTGCAAAATCACGCGTTTGTCGAGCAGCCGCACCGGCATGGCTCGCACTTGCTGTTGTTCTTTACCCAGGGTTCGGGTACGCATACGGTCGATTTTGAACAATATCAAGTTCGGCCGGGTAGCTTGTTCCTGCTGCAGCCGGGCCAGCTTCACCATTGGAATTTATCGCGGGATGTGGACGGTTTTGTCGTGATCTACGCTACGGAGCACTACAATTTGTACTTTGGCCAAAAGCAACTCTCGGACTATCCGTTTTACGCCTCGGCGCTGCAAAAACCGCAGGTGCTTCTCCAACCCGATGAGGTGGCGACATTGCTGCCGCTTTTTAACGAAATAATACGCGAGAGCCGGCTAGACGAGCCTTTCCGCCGCGATAAAATCATCAACCTGATCGATTGCATCCACATCGAGATCGCGCGAGGCTACGCGTTGGAGAAAACCGCCTCGACGCATCCGTACCGCGACAAGGTAAGAGCGTTCGGGACGTTGCTCGATGCGCATTTCAAGACCGAAAAGTCCCCGTCGTTTTATGCCGGAAAACTCCACATTACGCCTAAACACCTCAATAGGATCTGCCGCGAAATGCTCGGGAAAACCGCTACAGAAGTAATCGCAGAACGCGTGGTGCTCGAAGTCAAAAGGTTGCTTGCCGATTTCAAACTGTCGGTCAATCAAATCGCCGATGCGCTCGGTTTCGAAGATTATTCCTATTTTTCGCGCTTCTTTAAAAAACAAACGGGAATGTCGCCGGGCGCGTTCCGCAAAGCCAAACAACCATGACCGAAAAAGAGAAAATGCTCGCCGGGCAAACGTATTTTGCCAACGATAAAGCGTTGACCGCTGCACGCGCCAAAGCCAAGAAATTACTCCACAAACTCAATGTCACCGAATACCTGATGAACGGCAATGCGCGTCAGATCCTGCGAGAGCTGTTGCCCAACGCGCACAAGCGCACTTACATCGAGCCGCCGTTCCATTGCGATTATGGTTCCAACATCGAGTCCGGAGAGAATGTATATTTCAATGTCAACTGCGTGGTGCTCGACACGATGAAGGTCAAAATCGGGAATAATGTTTTTTTTGGACCGGGCGCGCATATTTATACGGCCAGCCATCCGCTGGATGCCATCGAGCGCCGCACTGTCGAATTCTCAAAACCCGTGACCATTGGTGACGATTGCTGGATTGGCGGTCATGCCGTGATTTGCCCGGGCGTGACCATTGGCAACCGTTGCGTGATTGGAGCCGGTTCAGTAGTGACCAAAGATATTCCGGACGATTCGCTCGCCGTTGGCAACCCTGCCAAAGTAATCCGGGATTTGTCCCAATAAAAAAGCGGACCCAAAGTCCGCGTGGTTTAGTGTTTGTGCCCGTCGTGCGCATCGTGATTGTGGCCGGCCATCGGCAGCACTTTAAAGCTGCTTGCGACAAATTTATTGCCTTTGATCGTGCCTGAGACTTCTGCCTTGCGAACCGTATTACACATGCCATCGTGGCCATGCGCGTCGCCGAACTGGTCCATTTTTGCGCCTTCGACAAAATAGGTCTGGTTGTCGATACGCACTGCAAGGTCACAGCCTTTTTTGCCTTTCATCCCAAATTTGCATTGGCCGCACGAAGCGTCAACGGTTTGCTTTTCGATTTTTTTGTCCTGCGCCTGCACGGCAAAAGCGGCAAACAGGCAAATCATGGTGAGGAGTTTTTTTCCCATGCTTATTTTGTTTTCTAATAGGAACTTGTGAGTCTTTGGTTTCATTTTCAGTAATTTACGGTTATAAATTTTGCTGCCGATTGCGCACGCTTCACCACTTCATCTATCGGAGTTCCCAAATCGGCGTGGGTTAGTGCAACGCCCATTCTGCGGTACGGACGCGAGGTCGGTTTGCCAAATATACGGAAATCTGTTTGCGGTAGCGCCGCGATTTTTTCGATTCCTGAAAATGTCGGGTTTTCTGAATGTTCCGATGCGAGAATTACTGCGCTTGCGCCGGCCTTTTCGAGTTTGATCTCAAAAATGGGGAGGCTCAGAATAGCGCGCAGATGCAGTTCGAATTCGTTGAAATTCTGCGTGCCGGCCAGCGTAACCATTCCCGTATCATGCGGACGCGGTGAGAGTTCAGAAAAATAGACGCCATCGTCGGCCAGAAAAAATTCTACGCCAAACAATCCGGCGCCGCCCAACGCTTCGGTTACTTTTTCAGCCATGTCTTGCGCCTGCAACAAATCCTTGTCAGAAACTTCTGCGGGTTGCCAGCTTTCCTGGTAATCGCCGCGCTCCTGCCGGTGACCGATGGGCGCGCAAAACAGGGTTGGGTTTCCATTTTGCGTAACGGTCAGCAGCGTGATTTCTGAATTGAATTGGACAAATGCCTCGACAATGACTTCAACTACATCGCCGCGCGAACCTTCTAAGGCATAGTTCCACGCTTTTTCAATGTCCGATTCCAATTTGATCGTCGATTGGCCTTTGCCCGATGAGGACATAAGCGGTTTGACCACGCACGGAATTCCTACTTCAGCCACGGCCTGGCGCAATTCGTCCGATGTCGTAGCGTAACGGTAATTGGCAGTTTTAAGGCCTAAATCCCGGGCTGCAAGGTCGCGGATCGCTTTGCGGTTCATCGTGAAGTTCGCGGCTTTTGCAGACGGCACGACCGTAATGCCCTGTTTTTCGTAATCGAAAAAGCGCTCGGTGCGGATGGCTTCGATCTCAGGGACGATAAAATCGGGTTGGTGTTTGGCTACGATGCGGTCAAGCGCGCCGCCATCGAGCATGTTGATGACTTCGAAACCGTGCGCAACCTGCATGGCGGGCGCATTCTCATAGCTGTCTACTGCAATGACGGTCTGGCCGATGCGTTGGGCGGCAATGGTGAATTCTTTGCCGAGTTCGCCCGAGCCGAGCAGGAGGATTTTTTTCATAGTCGAAAGTTTAAAGTCGAATGTCGAACGGGAGTTTGCGTTAGGGATGGAAGCGGTTATCCTTTTGGAGCTTGCGAAAAAAGATAAAAGCGGACAGCCCGGCCGCGCGCAAAGAGAAATGATTGATGGCCCCAAGTTAATGCGCGGCAACGCCCGAAAAATAAAAAGCCCCGGAAAATCCAGGGCGTATGGTTAAGTCAAGGCTTCTTTGATTCTTTTGATCGCTTCTGTGAGCAGGTCTTCGCTTGTAGCGTACGAAATCCGGATGCAGTTGGCGTTTCCGAATGCGTCGCCGGTGACCGTAGCGACATTGGCATGCGAGAGCAGGTACATCGAAAAATCATCGGCGTTGCTGATCTTGGTGCCGTTGAGCGTTTTGCCAAAGAATGACGAAACATCGGGGAATACGTAAAACGCACCTTCAGGGACGTTGAGCTTGATGCCCGGAATTTCCTGCATGAGCTTTACCACAAGATCGCGGCGTTGGTGAAAGGCCTGGACCATGTCATTGAGCACCGACGGATCGGCCTCGACAGCGGCAATCGTGGCGCGCTGTGCAATCGAATTGGCGCCGCTTGTCACCTGGCCCTGCATTTTGGTACACGCCTTGGCGATGAATTCCGGTGCGCCGATGTAACCGATGCGCCAGCCTGTCATCGCAAATGCCTTGGCTACGCCGTTAACGGTGATCGTGCGGTCGAAAAGTCCCGGGATAGACGCCACGCTGCAGAACGTGCCGGTAAAATTGATGTGTTCGTAAATTTCGTCCGATACGATGTAAATGTCCGGATATTTGTTGAGCACCTGGCCCAATGCGGTCAATTCCTGCCGCGAATACACAGACCCCGACGGATTGCACGGCGATGAGTACCAGATCATTTTGGTTTTGGGCGTAATGGCTTTTTCGAGCTGCGCGGGCGTGATCTTAAAATCATTGTCGACCGATGTAGGCACCTCTACCGGAACGCCGCCCGAGAGTTTGATGATCTCATAATAGCTGACCCAGAACGGCGCGGGCAAAATGACCTCGTCGCCCGGATTGAGCATGACCTGGGCCACATTGTACAGCGATTGTTTGGCACCTGTGGAAACGACAATGTTGGCCGGTTTGTAATCGAGATTGTTGTCGCGTTTGAATTTGCGGCAAATCGCTTCTTTGAGCTCGGCGTAACCATCGACCGGTGTGTACGTGCTGTAATTTTCATCGATGGCCTGCTTGGCGGCCGCTTTGATGAAATCAGGGGTATTGAAATCGGGTTCGCCAAGACTCAGTGAAATAATGTCTTTGCCTTGTGCCTTGAGTTCGCGTGCCAGAGCGGCCATCGCCAATGTTTGCGAGGTGGACAGATTGTTGATCCTGTCCGAAAGATGATGGTTCATGTTGTGAGGTACTTGTTACGCCGTCAGCGCGGGTTTCATGCCCAGATCGCGCAAGTGCTTAAAATGCGCCGCGATCGCGCTGCGGGTGGTTTTGAATTCGTGATAAGGCAGGTTGCATTCCGCTGCGGTCTGCTTGATGATATCGGCGATTTTTCCATAGTGGATGTGGCTGATATTGGGGAACAAATGGTGTTCGATCTGGTGGTTCAGTCCGCCGGTAAACCAGTTGACAATGGCGTTTTTGGGCGCAAAGTTAGCTGTGGTGTAGAGTTGGTGGATTGCCCAGGTATTTTCAAGTTCGCCGTTTTCGTCAGGGACGGGATTTGTCGTTTCGTCCACCACGTGCGCAAGCTGGAACACGATCGAGAGGATCAAACCGGCGGTGTAGTGCATCACAAAAAATCCGATGAGCACTTTCCACCACGTGATCCCGATCAAAATCGGCAATACGATCCAAACCGATGCGTAAATGATTTTGGTAATGATCAGCGTCGTCCACAATATCTTTGGGCTTTTGGCCTCGCCATACGATAATTTGCGTTTGAGGTAGCTGCGCATTTGTTTGAAATCTGTGGTCAGCGCCCAGTTAAAAGTGAGCAATCCGTAGAGAAACACAGAATAATAATGCTGGAATTTGTGGAACCGGCGCCATTCCGCTTCCTGCGTAAAGCGAATGATTCGGCCCGCGTCAAGATCCTCGTCATGGCCGTGGATGTTGGTATAAGTGTGGTGCAAAACGTTGTGCTGGACCTGCCAGTTGTAGACATTACCCGCCAGGATATATATCGTGCCGCCCATGAATTTGTTGACCCATGACTTGGTCGAATACGATCCGTGGTTGCCGTCGTGCATGACGTTCATGCCCAGCCCGGCCATTCCGATGCCAATCACCACAGAGAGCAATAACATTACCCAAAACGGCATGTCGAGCGTCAAAATCAAAAAATACGGCGTCAGGAATACGGTAAAAAGGATAATCGCTTTGAGGTGCAATTTCCAATTGCCCGTTTTTTTGATATTGTTTTCCTTAAAGTAATTGTTTACGCGCGTGTTCAGCGTGCGGAAGAATTTCATGCTGTCATTCTTGGAAAACGTAGGTATACTGGCATTCATATATTCGCTGTAATTTTGAGCCCAAAGTTAAATATTAATCGCGATGCGAAGTTGTTAATTGGGAAAATATTTCAACACCAAAATGTTTACTTTTGCCAATCTGATCTTAAATTTTCCAAAATGGATGAAATCCTCAAGCATTTTCCCGATTTGTCTGGCAATCAGGTCGAACAGTTTCAAAAACTCGAAGCCGTTTACCGCGATTGGAATGCTAAAATCAATGTGATTTCACGCAAAGACATCGACGCGCTGTACATCAAACACGTACTGCATTCGCTCGCCATTGGCAAAGTGCAGCCGCTGGCTCCCGGCACGTGTGTGCTGGATGTTGGAACAGGCGGTGGTTTTCCGGGAATTCCGCTTGCGATCCTGTTTCCGCAAACGCGGTTTTACCTCATTGACGTCATCGCCAAAAAGATCAAGGTAGTGCAGGCTGTGGCCGATGCGCTCGGACTCGAAAACGTAAAAGCCGAACAAATGCGCGCCGAGAATGTCAAAGGTGATTTTGATTTCATTGTCTCACGCGCGGTCACGAACATGCCCGATTTTGTTTCCTGGGTCAAAGGCAAGACCAAAAAGCAAAACAAGCACGAGCTGGCCAACGGGATTTTATACCTCAAAGGCGGCGACCTGACCCAAGAGCTGGCCGATTTCCCGAAGGCCGTGCAATATGACATTGCGGACTTTTTCAAAGACGAATTTTTCGAAACGAAAAAAGTGGTGCATTTGCCGCTAAAATTTGTCGCAAAATAAAACCCGCGCGCGGCGGGTTTCCAACTAAAGCAAAACAATCTATTGTTTGATGATCTTTTGGGTTTGCGTGCCCGCATCGGTTACAACCGTGGCAAGATAAACGCCGTTGGGCAACGCGCTGACGTTCACTTCGCCGGTTCGCGCGGTCAGCACCACTTTTCCGGTCAGGTCGGTCAACTGAACCGATTGGACCGGCTGCGCAGCCTTAACGGTCAGCACATCTTTTACGGGATTCGGCGACATCGTAACCCGGTCCGACGCCCACGATTTGGTTTGCAACTCGGTGTCAAGCAGCTCCACAATGGTTGAAACATCATTAATAGACAACAGCGGAATGGTGATCGACGTGGTCGTCACGCGCACCAGCGGATCGCTTGAACCGGCCGTAAAATAATCCCAGATGGTTTGGTTAAAAGTACCTACGTTTGGAAAGATGCCGTAATTCATCGACAAATTCTGCGTGGTTTTCATGCGCGTGACAGCCGTAGGCGTGGGGTTGATGTTGGTCGAGATCGTTCCGTAAGCGTCCACGGTTGTCGTTATATTGCCGGAGAATGTGCCCGAATAGGTGTCGTAGACATAATTGCCCGCCACCGCATCGGTCGCATTGTATCCATAAGCCAGCGGATAAATGCCGATGTTGGCATTGTTGCTGTTGTAATTGATCGTGAACCCGTCAGATTCAACACCCGTTATCGACACGTTGTTGCCGGGCGCCTTGTAAAAAATATCGGTGACAATACTTACGCCCTCGACGACCTCTACGTGGCGCAATTTTCCAGTTGTTGAAGGATAATTTGAAATTTCTCCTGCTGTCGGTGCGGGTGTTTCGTAGCTGGCCGTTCCAAGGGCGACAAGTCCGGTAAATGACCATGCGGCATTGTCTCCCTGTGGCGCCTGGTTGAGCGCATTGCCGGGCGTAAAAAGGTTAAATTCGGATGCCGCGTTAGGCGTGAACGACGTTATCGGCGACTGGGCCTGGGCCGTAAGGCTGGCGAGGCCAAAAAATAAAAGTAATTTTGATTTCATAAGTTGATTTTAAGGTTACCCAAAAGTAACAAAAAAAGCCCGAACGAATCGGGCTGTTAGTTATTGACTTTCAATTATTTTTCTGCCAGGAACGGATAGCGGTAATCCGTCGGCGTCACAAAAGTTTCCTTGATCGTACGCGGCGAAACCCAACGCAACAGGTTCAATGCAGAGCCCGCTTTGTCGTTCGTCCCCGATGCACGCGCCCCGCCAAACGGCTGCTGCCCGACGACGGCTCCGGTCGGTTTGTCGTTGATGTAGAAGTTTCCGGCCGCGTTTTTGAGCGCGACGGTCGCCTGTTCGATCGCGTACCTGTCCTGGCTGAATACAGCTCCGGTCAATGCATAATCTGAAGTTTCATCGACGAGTTTCAACGTCTCGGTCCATTTGGCGTCTTCGTATACATAGATGGTCATCACCGGCCCGAATAATTCGGTTTCCATCGTTTTGTATTTAGGGTTTGTCGTGACGATGACCGTCGGCTCGATGAACCAGCCTTTGGATTTGTCGTAATTGCCGCCGACGATGATTTCCGCATCTGCATCCTGTTTGGCCTGATCGATGTACGAGGCCAATTTATCGAATGAACCTTCGTGGATCACGGCGGTGATGAAATTCGTAAAATCTTCCGGAGAACCCATTTTGAACGATTGCACATCGGCGATCAATTGCGCTTTTACCGCCGGCCACAAACTTTGCGGAATATATCCACGCGAAGCCGCCGAACATTTTTGTCCCTGAAATTCAAACGCGCCGCGCACGATTCCCGTTACGACCTGTTTGACATTGGCGCTCGGGTGCGCAATGACGAAATCCTTTCCGCCGGTTTCCCCGACGATTCTTGGATAAGTCTTGTATTTGTTGATGTTTTGACCGATATGGCCCCAAATATCTTTAAAAACATGCGTTGATCCGGTAAAATGGATGCCTGCAAAATCGGCGTGGTTGAACACCACATCTGAAATCATTGCCGCGTCGCCAAATACAACATTGATCACGCCATCGGGGACGCCCGCTTCCTTAAACACATCGATGATGACTTTGGCCGAAAATACCTGGCTGTCGCTAGGTTTCCACAAAACTACATTGCCCATCATCGCCGCGCTGGCCGGTAAATTTGCCGCAATGGCCGTAAAGTTGAATGGCGTGACGGCATACACAAATCCTTCGAGCGGACGGTATTCCAAACGGTTCCACATATCCGAATTCGAATTGGGCTGGTCGTTGTAAATCTGGGTCATGTATTCGACGTTGAACCGCAAAAAGTCGATGAGTTCGCAAGCCGCGTCAATCTCGGCCTGGAAAATCGTTTTGGATTGTGCGATCATCGTCGCGGCGTTGATCCTGGCACGGTAAGGCCCGGCGATCAGTTCTGCTGCTTTGAGAAAAATCGCGGCGCGTTGTTCCCAGGCCATGTCAGCCCATGCGTCTTTGGCTGCGAGCGCATTGTCAATGGCTTTTTCGACATGTTGTTTTTCAGCCAGATGGTATTTTCCAACCACGTGCTGGTGGTCGTGCGGCGCGGTCATGTTTCTGGTGTTTCCGGTGCGTACTTCCTCAGACCCGATGTACAGCGGCACATCGATCGTTTCGTTCCACATTTTTGCATACGCTTCCTTGACCGCCTTTTTTTCCGGGCTGCCCGGCGCATAAGTCTTTACAGGTTCGTTGACCGCTTTGGGTACGTGAAAAAATCCTTTGAGCATAAAATATATCTTTTAAGAATTGGCAAAAAATTGTGGCACAAAGATAATCAATTCAGTTGTTTGCGGACTTATTTTACGATTATGATAACAGGTTGATTTTTTGAGAGCTTTTTCCCGCTACGCACGCCGCCAATTATTCGCGCGTGGAGGATTACCTGCAGCACAAAACATATAAGAAATTCACCAACAAATGTAAACCCATCACCGTAACTTTATAAAAACCCAAAAAATGAAAACCCCGTTATTGGCTTTTAACGACAAAGGCATCTACTGCCAGCAGGCCGATGTGTATCTCGACCCGTGGCGGCCCGTGGATAAAGCCATTATCACGCACGGCCATGCCGACCATTCGCGTTGGGGACACAAGCATTACATCACGCACCATTGGAATGTCCCGATCATCAAACACCGGCTGGGCGACATCAGTGTCACGGGAAAAGACTGGAACGACACTTTTACGATCAATGGCGTCAAATTTTCGTTTCATCCGGCCGGGCACATTATCGGCAGCGCGCAGATCCGCGTTGAATATAAGGGCGAAGTCTGGGTTTTTACCGGCGATTACAAAGTCGAGGACGACGGGATTTCGACGCCCTACGAAACGGTCAAATGCCACACGTTCATTACAGAAAACACTTTCGGGCTTCCTGCGTTCAACTGGATCCCGCAAAGCGAGGTCTTCACCGATATCAACAATTGGTGGGCAACCAACCGCGCCGAAGGCAAAACTTCCATTTTATTTGGCTATACGTTGGGGAAAGCGCAGCGGCTTTTGAAATACCTCGACACCGGCATCGGCCAAATCTATACGCACGGCGCAGTGGAAAACATGACCAATGTATTGCGTCCGATGGTCGATTTTCCACCCACGACGCGCATCACCTACGAAACCAAAAAAGAAGACCTGCTGGGCAACATTGTACTGGCGCCACCCAGCGCGCACGGTTCGACGTGGATCCGGCGAATGACGCCATACGTAACCGGGTCGGCCTCTGGCTGGATGGCCTTTCGCGGGGCGAGAAGACGGCGCGCCATCGACAAGGGTTTTGTGCTCAGCGACCATTGCGATTGGTATTCGCTGCTTGACAGCATCAAATCGACAGGCGCCGAGAAAATCATTTGTACGCACGGATATTCGGACATTTTCTCGAGATACCTGCGCGAGCTCGGCTATGATGCAAGGACAGAACAAACCCAGTACGAAGGCGACGAAGGCGATTTGGCCGAAGCCAATGACAAAGAACCGGAAAGTGCCACATGAAAAATTTCGCCGAGCTCATCAAGACCCTGGACGGATCGAACAAAACGTCAGACAAAGTCAGTGCGTTGACCGAATATTTTCGCGTAGCCTCAGACCAGGATAAGGTTTGGACGATCGCGATCTTGTCGCACCGACGCCCGCCGCGCCCGGTCAACACGACGCTGCTCAGGATCTGGGCCAACGAGATCGCGAACATTCCGCTGTGGCTGTTCGAGGAAAGTTACCACATTGTAGGCGATCTGGCTGAAACCATTGCGCTGATCATTCCGCCTACCGACGAACATTCGGATAAAAGCCTGACCGAGTTCCTGCGCGAAATGATCGCCCTCAAATCCAAAACAGACGAAGAAAAACGCAATTACCTGCATCAAAACTGGCTCAGCCTGAGTTATTACGAACGTTTCGTTTTTACCAAGCTGATCACGGGCAGTTTCCGCATCGGGGTGAGCCAGAAACTCATGACGCGCGCGCTGTCAAAGGCCACCAACGTGGATGAGGATTTGCTGGCGTTCAAACTGATGGGCAACTGGGACCCCAATAGCATCACGTTCCGGGAGTTGATCCTTGAGGAGAAAAGCAGCGATTACCAATCCAAGCCGTATCCGTTTTACCTGGCGTACCCGATCGAGGGTGAAGTGTCCGATTTGGGCGACGCCACCGATTGGGCGATCGAACACAAATGGGACGGCATCCGTTCCCAAACCATTATCCGCGAAGGCGAAATATACATTTGGAGCCGCGGCGAGGAACTCGTCACCGATAAATACCCTGAATTTCGCCGGTTGCTCGATTTTATCCCCGACGGCACGGTCATCGACGGGGAGATCCTGCCGTTTTCCGGCGGAGCGATCGGAACGTTCAACGATTTGCAGACGCGCATCGGGCGCAAAAACGTATCGGCAGACCTGCTCAAAAAAACACCTGTCATTATCAAAGCTTACGATTTGCTCGAATGGGAAGGCCGCGACGTCCGGAATGAAAGTTATACAACCAGAAGAAAATGGCTTGAAGGATTGTACGACCAGGTCAAAGGGAAAGACCTGCCGCTTTTGCTGTCCGAAACGGTTGCGCTCGATTCGTGGCAGGCTGTTACCGATGAGCGGATGAAAGCGCGTGAGTTGCATTCAGAAGGGTTGATGCTCAAGCGAAAAGATTCGGTTTATGGCGTGGGGCGCAAGAAAGGCGATTGGTGGAAGTGGAAAATCGAGCCGCTCACCATTGACGCGGTATTGGTTTATGCGATGCGCGGCTCCGGCCGGCGTGCCAATTTATTCACCGATTATACGTTTGCATTGTGGCAGGAAACGGAAAACGGACGCGAACTCGTCACGTTTGCCAAAGCCTATTCAGGGCTGACCGACGCCGAGTTCCGCAAAGTGGACGACTGGATCAAAAAGCACACGCTCGAGCGGTTTGGCCCCGTGCGCAGCGTGACGCCTGAACTGGTTTTTGAAATCGGGTTTGAGGGAATTTCGCTTTCCAAACGGCACAAAAGCGGCGTGGCGACGCGGTTTCCGAGGATTTTGCGCTGGCGGCTCGACAAGAAGATCGATGAGGCCAATTCGATCGAGGATCTGAAGGGGTTGATATGATGGCGAATGTGAAACGTCAAACGTCGAACGTCGAACGTCGGAGGTTGAATGGGAACGCCTGATGGCGTGAGGGATGGGAGCGGCATCCTTTTTTGCGCTTCTTTAGCGCGAAAAAGATACAGCGTACAGCCCGACGGCGACCCCAGTGTTTAAAGGTTAGAGATTGCCGATCCGCCGGCACGCCCAAAAAATAAAAATGAACAGAAAAGCGCTATTCGATATTGCAGATGATTGGTTCCGGCAGCAAAACTGGAAACCGTTCGCGTTTCAAAAGCAAACGTGGACGGCCTTTTTGCAGGGTAAAAATGGCTTGCTGAACGCCCCGACGGGCAGCGGGAAAACCTATGCGTTGTGGATCCCGATTGTGCTGGACTACCTGCAATCAGGCCCGAAAATCAAAAATAAGCCGGGGATCAAGGCCATTTGGATCACGCCGTTGCGCGCGTTGTCTGTAGAGATAAAGCAGGCTGCAGAACGCGTGATAGGAGATTGGGACGTGCCGCTTACCGTAGGCATCCGATCCGGTGACACGACCACGGCCGAACGTGCCAAACAACGCGGCAAAATGCCCGATTTGCTCATTACCACGCCCGAAAGTTTGCAACTGCTGCTCGCGTCGAAAGGTTATGCGAAAACTTTTGAGAATTGCCGTGCGATCGTGGTCGATGAGTGGCATGAGTTGCTGGGGACCAAGCGCGGTGTGCAGATGGAACTTGGATTGTCGCGGCTCAAATCAGTAGCGCCGGGTTTGAGGATCTGGGGCATTTCAGCTACGATCGGCAATTTGCAGCAGGGCAGGGAAGTGTTGCTGGGAATCGGTTCGCAGGCGTACCATCATTCTGTGTTGATACGCGCAAACATCGATAAGAAAATCAAGATACTATCGGTCATTCCCGAAACGATGGATTCGTATCCGTGGCGCGGGCACATGGGTTTGCACCTGATCGATGAGGTGGCTGGCATCATCAAGCGCAGCCGGACCACGCTGGTGTTTACCAATGTCCGGTCTGCATGCGAAATGTGGTTTCAGCGGCTGCTCGATAAATATCCTGAATTTGCGGGGGAAATGGCGATGCACCACGGTTCGATCAACCGCGAAACGCGGCTTTGGGTAGAACAGGCGATACGCAACGAAGAACTCAAGGCGGTGGTTTGCACGTCAAGCCTGGACTTGGGTGTTGATTTTGCGCCCGTGGAATCGGTGATCCAGATTGGCGGGCCCAAAGGCGTGGCGCGGTTCATGCAGCGCGCAGGCCGCAGCGGGCACCAGCCGGGCAAGGAAAGCGTGATCCATTTTGTGGCGACGCACGCCATGGAACTCATCGAGGCGTCGGCGCTCAAAAAAGCGGTGGCCAAAACTATTGTGGAGGATCGGATTCCGTATTTGAATTCGTGGGATGTTTTGGTGCAATACCTCAATACTTTGGCCGTTTCGGACGGATTTTTCCCGGATGAGATTTTCCGGGAGGTGCAGTCGACGTTTTGTTACCAGGCCATTACGCGGGAGCAGTTTCAATGGATACTGAATTTTATCACACAAGGAAGCCAGAGCCTGCAGGCGTATGATGAATACAAAAAGGTTGAAATAGAGGAAAACGGATTGTACAAAATCAACTCGCGCATGGTGGCGATGCACCACCGCATGCAAATCGGGACCATTGTGGGCGATGCGGTGATGCACGTGAAATACCTTGGCGGCGGTTTCATCGGGACGCTCGAGGAATGGTTCATCTCCAAGCTAAAACCGGGCGACATTTTTAGTTTTGCGGGCCGCAAACTCGAGTTGTATCAAATCAAAAACATGCAGGTGCTGGTCAAAAATGCCGAGAATGCGAAAAACGTGCGCGTGGTCAGCTGGATGGGCGGACGGCTGTCTTTCTCTGCCAAAATGAGTGAAATGCTGCGCCAGGAAATGTATTCGGCCAATGAGCCGGATATGTCGCCCGAACTCAAAGCGATGGCGCCTATTTTTAAACGCCAGCGACGCGAGTCGATCGTGCCTACGGGCGGTGAGTTCCTGATTGAAACGTTTAAGACGCGCGAAGGTTACCACGCGATTTTTTATCCGTTCGAGGGCCGGTTTGTCCATGAAGCGTTGGCCAGTTTGCTCGCGTACCGCATCAGTTTGCTGTTCCCGATTACGTTTTCATTGGCGTATAATGATTACGGATTCGAATTGCTGTCGGACCAACCGGTGGATATGCAGTCCGTGATCGACAACAATTTATTTTCGACCGATTACGTGCACGACGACCTGCAAAAAAGTTTGAATGCGACCGAGATGGCGCGTCGGAAATTTCGCGATATTGCGGTGATCTCCGGATTGGTGTTCACAGGTTTTCCGGGCAAAATCGTCAAAACCAAACATCTGCAAAGTTCCTCGCAGTTGATTTTTGAGGTGTTCCGCGATTATGAGCCGGAGAATTTGTTGTTTCAGCAAGCGTATCGGGAAACATTTGAGCACCAGCTCGAGGAAGGTCGTCTGATCCAGGCGCTCGAGCGCATTGCGTTGCAGCAAATCGTATGGAAAGCGTGCAACAAGCCCACGCCGTTCAGCTTTCCGATCATTACGGACCGATTGCGCGAAAAACTCTCCAGCGAGACATTGGCCGAACGCATCAAAAAAATGACGGCTGCTTACATGAAGGAAAAATGACCAAGACCATTCAGATTTTTGGTGAAGATTTCGTTTTGCATCCAACCGGTGCGGTATTCTGGCGCGCCAAAAAGATATTGCTGATATCCGATGTGCACCTTGGAAAAATCGCGCATTTTCGCAAACACGGCGTAGCTTTGCCGCAACAATCGGCGTTGAAGAATTTTGCGCAACTCGATAGGGCATGCGATTTTTTTGAACCCGAAACGGTGATTTTTCTGGGCGATCTGTTCCATTCGAAAAAGAACAACGAATGGAGATTGTTTGAAGATTGGGTCGCAAAAACCGCCGCCCGGATCCTATTGGTGGCCGGCAACCACGATGTCATCGATGCGCGGCATTATGACGATTTGGGAATTGGGGTGTTCAGCGAAATGACGATCGGGCGGTTTTGGCTCACGCATCATCCGCAGCAGCGGGAGGGCGTCTTTAATTTTTCAGGGCACATTCATCCGGGCATCGAATTGCGCGGAATGGGACGGCAATCGTTGAAATTGCCGTGTTTTTTCATCCGTCCACATCAAATGATCTTACCGGCTTTTGGCCAGTTTACAGGCAAATATTTTCTGGTTCCCGAGCCGCACGACTGCGTTTATGCCATTGCGCGCGATGAGGTCGTACTGATTTGTTAATTGAGCGCGAACGGTGCGCTGAGCCGGAATGTTGGGACGATGACCTTAAAACTTCTGGTCGAGGTGAAGTTGACCATGTTGAACCAACCGCGCATCGCGCCAAATGGAGACGCGAGCAGACAACCGGAGTTATAGGTATGCGATTCGCCGGGTTTGAGTACCGGTTTTTTGCCAATGACGCCTTCGCCATCGACGGTTTCAAGGTCGTTCAGTGAATCGAAGATTTCCCAATGGCGTGAGGTCAGTTGTACCGAATCCTTGCTGTGGTTTTCGATCGTGATTTCATAACTAAAGGCAAAATGCAACTTGTGATTCTTGAAGTATGTACCTTCAAAAGTCGTCAGGACTGAAATTTTGATGCCTCTTGTGATTTGTGAAACCATGTGTGAATATCGGGATGATGTCAAATTTACAAAAATAAGGTTTGACAACGTGAATTTTAGGTTTAAAATTTGTTAATTGATAATGTCTTCAGACGACGCCACGCCGCGACCGATCACGCGGTCATAGCGTTGGTTGTTCTCCCGGTAATACACCAACACGAAATAATCAGAAACGGTTTGGTAGAAATTGCCGTCAACGGCATTGGCGTAATCGATCTTGCCGGTTTTGTCGGCAATGACATATTGGTAATTCGTAAAGCCCTGCTTGATCATAATCGCTTTTTCAAAAACGCCTTTTTCTTTGTTGAAATCCATTTTGTATTCGGGCGAAATTGCGTAATTGTTGAACATTCCGTTGATGTAGATATCGCCTTTGCCAAAATAGCCGGGCGCCGACAGGGAGAAAAATATCCATGCATAGTCGGCTTCGATGTCGTTGTTCTCCGCATTGATGTTCTGGACGATGAAATTGCCGTTGTAGTCCGGATAGAATGTGTATTGATTGGAGCGTCGGGCGTTGTTGGTATAGAGGTAATTGTTGTATAATCCGCCGCCGGATTCGACCTTTGCGATGAAATTGTTCGCGCCGCGAATGTCTTTATTCTCAAAATACATGAATTCGTTGCCGCCCCAGAACTGCGTTTGGGTGTCGTATTTATAGATCAGGTCATTCCCGATGGTGTACATCGGCGGAACGTTTGAAATGGCGGTGTTGAGGTTGCCGTTTTGCAGCAGCAGTACTTTGACGTTTTTGAGCGGACTCTGAAAAAGGATGTTGGGCGATTTGATCGAGAAATCCAGGTTGTGCTTGTAGTTGATGTCCGATACGTTACGCGCGCGCTTGATTTGCAGGGGTACGCTGACCAAATCTTCATACACGACAAATTTTCTTGAAAAAACAACCTCGCGGTCCTCATTGAGTATCTTGAGCATGTAATTTCCGCTGACAAGCAATCGCGTACGCGGATTCGGGAAATTCACTTTGTAGTGCGAATACAGTTGCAGCGCGTTGAACGAATTCTGATAATCCTGGATGCGTTGTTCGTCAAACCCTTGCAGGTATTCAGCCTTGACGAGTTGCGACGGCTTCCAGTCATAATCGCAATGCTGGATCACATAGTAATAGTTGGCTTCGTTTCCGAACAAATCGTCGAAGGAAAACTGGAACGCGTCGCCAAGCTTGATCAGCGGTACGATGTTGATGCCGTTTTGCGTAAAAGTCGCCGTTTTGATGTTGTAAGGTGGAATGATTTCTTTTTCAATTTGAGCAGAAACCACGGGGATCGCCAGCAAAAACAGCAATCCGGCAAGTATTCGTCGGGTCATAATCGTTAATTCAGGTTTGTAAATATAACAAATTATGCCCACCGATATTGCGCCGCCGATGTCCGAAATGTTAATTGGGATTTATTTAAAACACACCGGAATGATCTCTCCGGGCGCGAGACAGTATTTTTCGACGAGCCCGGGCGCGAGTTTTTGCGTATAGCTTTCCTCCACGACCGTAAAGCCAATGCTGCGGAGTTTGGCGAAATAGTCGCGGCCGTAGACGCGTACGTGGTCATATTGGCCGAATATTTCCGCGCGTTTTTTGGGATCGGTGATCGAATCGTCTTCAAATGTCTTCTCGCGCGCGAGGTCTTGCGGGATCTGGAAAATGCCCATGCCGCCGGGTTTCAGTACGCGGTAGAGTTCGCGCATCGCCTGGGTGTCGTCGGGGATGTGTTCCAGGACGTGGTTGCACAGGATTACATCGTAAGAATTGTCGTCAAACGGAAGGTTGCAGATGTCGGCTTTTACATCGGCGAGCGGCGAAAATAAATCGGTGGTTGTATAATCGAGGTTTTTTTGTTCTCGGAAGCGCTTGTAAAATGCTTGCTCGGGTGCAAAATGAAGTACCTTTTTCGCCGAGGTAAAAAAATCTGTTTCGTTTTTGAGATACAACCACAAAAGGCGGTGCCGTTCCAGCGAAAGCGTGCTCGGGGAAAGCACATTGTTGCGTTGCCTCCCATAGCCGTAAGGAAGGAACAGGCGGAAACTATTGCCATCGATAGGATCTGTAAAGCGACTTCCTTTGAGTAGGAATGCCAGCATTGGCCGTGCGACATAGCTCAGCCTGATCAGCAGCGGCCGTGGTATGGTGTTTAAAATAAATTTGAAGAGTTTCTTCATTTTTGGAGGGATCTTGCCCGACGGTCTGGGGCGGTTTGATTTGATTAAACAGCGGCAAAGGTACAGAAAAACAGTAGTGTGGTTTCGCTTTTTTTGTTTGGGCTTTAAACCTCGTGGCCGTAGGGTGCGCTGCAATTTATTCGCAAAGGCAGCCAACCACAATTGTTTTTCTCAAATAATTGCCACAAAAAATAGGTTTGGCGCTGGTAAATTGTTGCAGCCGAACTTCGGAAGACAAACGATGCTTTCTCTAAATAATTTGCACCAAATGGACAATGCACACTTTAACAAAAAGTACAGATTTTCTATAGCGCAAATTCAGGGGAAAAGGTTAGGGGTAAACCCTACGCCCCCTGCCCTACAGGGGAGAAAATACAAAAAAAACCGATACAGGTCCTACAGAAAAACTATAAATTTCCAACGTTCTCCATAAATCAAACTTTAACCTACAACACCAAAGCCTTGGCCCTAAACTCATCTTCCTCTTTGCTCTCAATGCCCAGCGCCTTATAAATGTACGCGTACGTCGAAAGCAGTTCCGGCTTTCCGTTGACCAGCGCTACATCGTGCTCAAAGTGCGCGCTCGGTTTGCGGTCTGCCGTTATAATGGTCCAGCCGTCCTTGAGGTGTTTGATGTTTTTGGTTCCAAGATTGATCATCGGTTCGATCGCGACAACCATTCCTTCGACGAACATCTTGCCGCGTCCGCGCTTGCCGTAGTTGGGCATTTCAGGATCTTCGTGCATTTTTTTGCCCAATCCGTGACCCACCAGTTCGCGAACTACGCCATAACCGTGCGCCTCGGTATATTTCTGGATTGCATTGCCGACATCTTCCACGCGATTACCCGCTTTGAATTCACGGATGCCCACATAAAGTGATTCCTTGGTCACCTCAAGCAACTTTTGCGTTTCCGGGGCAATCCCGCCAATAGCAAACGTATAGGCGTGGTCGCCGTAGAATTCATTTTTCAGCACGCCGCAATCCACCGATACAATGTCGCCTTCTTCGATAGGGCGGTTGGTAGGCAAACCGTGCACGACCTGTTCATTGACGCTCGTCAGCAATGTCGACGGGCATCCATACAAACCTAAAAATCCCGGGACAGCATCGTGGTCGCGAATGAATTGCTCGGCCATTTTGTCGAGCTGTAAAGTGGTGATTCCGGGTTTGATCTCACCCGCAATCATGCCTAGCGTTTTGGAAACCAGTATCGCACTTTCGCGCATCAGCTCGATTTCCTCACTTGTTTTTGGAATGATCATACGTCAAAATTGAGTTGGCAAAAGTACGCAAAAGCAATCGATTATCGGCAATTATTTTGACCCGGACGACCCAAACATATCGAACGTAAAAATGCCAGATACGATAAATCCGTTGTTGTGCTGGAACACATTGCGCCCGCCTATTTCCCGGCCAAGTTGCACCGTTTGATTCAGGTAACCACCCTCGAGCCGTATATTTTTGGATATCGGATAGCCGATAAGCGCACCAAAGCGGTTCTGGTCAAAAATATTTTCACCGATGTTACCGCCAAATCCAATGAACAGCTCATCATACACCGCCGCATATAACTTTTGATAAAACGGTAATTGAAGCCGTGCCATGTACCGCATCCGGTTAGTGTACACATAATCGTCCTCGGCATCCAAAAGCGCATTGGTGTATCGTCCGACCCAGCGTTGTTCGAGCATAAAACGATGGCTGACGGAAAGCGATGCAATTTTCTGGGAAAGCTGCACCATCTCGAACATCCGGTGCTCGGTGAAATCCTTGCCCATGCCGTTGATCGGGATCTCGCCGTACGGATAAGTTTCGGCCCACGCATATCCGGCCCGCAGCAATACGTCAGGCGCGGCTTTGTAGTTGACGCCCACGCGCAAAAGACCTTGCTGCCAATGCTCGACGAAATCATCGCGGCGCCATTGATACTCGGAATGGATGCCCCATTTTTCCGTTACGTTGAACGTGGCATTGGCCGCAAACCAACCTATTTTATTGGTTTCACCGATGCGCGTCTGGCCAAAAACCGCCATACTTAAAAACAAAAAAGTAAAAAAGAACTTGTATTTCAAAATGCAGATTTAAATTATAAAAGCGAGTGTTGCGTCATCGCCGCGGGTTGCGGAACGCCCATCAATTCCAGGATCGTTGGGGCAATGTCGCCCAGTATTCCGCTGTTGATTTGTTTCAATTCAGGGTCAACCAGGATAATGGGCACGGGATTGGTCGTATGGGCTGTGTTTGGGCTGCCATCGGGATTAATCATGGTTTCGCAGTTGCCGTGATCCGCAATGACGATGGTCGTATAGCCGTTTTCAAGTGCCGCATCGATCACCCTTTTTGCGCACGCATCCACAGCCTCGCACGCTTTGACCGCCGCTTCAAAAACGCCTGTGTGTCCTACCATATCGCCGTTGGCAAAATTGAGGCACACAAAATCCACTTCCTTTTTAGCCAGTTCGGGCACGAGTGCATCGGCCAATTCAAACGCACTCATTTCGGGTTGCAGATCATAGGTAGCCACCTTGGGCGAATTGCGCAAAATACGCGTCTCGCCTTCGAACGGTTCTTCGCGTCCGCCTGAAAAGAAAAACGTCACATGCGGGTATTTTTCCGTTTCGGCGATGCGGATCTGCTTTTTGCCGTTTCGCGCCAGCACCTCACCAAGGGTTTCTGTGATGTTGTCTTTGTCAAAAATGCGATAGATGTTGTTGAACGTATCGTCGTAATTGGTCATCGTGACGTAATACAGGTTCATTTTGTGCATGTGGTGTTCCGGATGGTCTTTTTGCGACAGGACTTCGGTAAGCTGTCGTCCGCGATCGGTACGGAAATTAAAGAAGATCACTACATCGCCTTCTTTGATCGTGACAAGCGGTTCGTCTTTGTCGTTGGTCATCACGATGGGTTCGATGAATTCGTCGGTGATCTGGCCGGCATAACTGCGCTCGATGGATTCAACTGCGTTTTTCGAATGCGCGCCGGTTCCGTGAACAAGCAAATCGTATGCTTTTTGCACGCGCTCCCATCGCTTGTCGCGGTCCATGGCGTAATAGCGTCCGATAATGGTCGCCAGCCTGGCCGATGTGCCTTTGACGTGATCGACGATCTCACCGATAAACCCTGCGCCGGATTTGGGATCTACATCGCGCCCGTCGGTAAACGCATGGACAAAGACCTTTTCCAATCCGTAATCATTCGACGCATCGATGAGCCCTTTGAGGTGCGAAATGTGCGAATGTACCCCGCCGTCTGAAACCAGTCCGAGCAAATGCACATCCTTGTCGTATTCCTTGGCGTAATGGAACGCATCGGCAATTGCTTTTTCCTTGTTAAACGTTTTGTTCTCCACGGCCAGGTTAATTTTGACCAGATCCTGGTAAATGATGCGGCCCGCGCCCAGATTCATGTGGCCAACTTCTGAATTTCCCATTTGCCCGTCGGGCAGGCCTACGTTGAGACCATCGGTGCGCAGTTCGGCGCTCGGGTAGTTGGAAAACAGCGATTTGATGAATGGGATGTGCGCGTTATCGGGGGCAGAAACTTTGGGATCGGGCGATTTTCCCCATCCGTCAAGGATCATCAGGATGACTTTTTTGTTCATTGGGTTTGGATTTTTACAAAGGTAGGCAAATTGGGCAAAGCCGGAAATGGCGCGCGGTTAAATATAGTTTAAAACCAGCCTTTGACCTTGTTGTAATCCAGGAAATAGCGAATGCTGACCGAGAAGATGTTGTTCAGGTCACCGCGAAACAATCCCGTAAAATTATCGCTAAGGTTTTTGTCGATGTAGCCCAGGTTGCGCACATCGGAAAGTGCGTTGTTGCGGTACAGAAAGGACAATTGGCTGCCTGGGGCAAACCACCAGGAGTAGGACAAATCGACATTCCACGAATTAAAATTGACGTTCCTGAGTTCGTTGTATGAAGACGGGGCGAGCGTGCCATCGGGCTGCAACGCTTCAAATGCGGCATTTTTGGCATACGACCAATAGTACCGCGCGAGCAGATTGACCGTCATGCGGTTGTTGATCGCGATTTTCGATTCGAACGTATGGGTGTGCGTATCGCGGTCGCGCCGGGCAAAAATTATCGCGTCGCCGTCAAAGTCGATCAGGCCCCTGTTGTTTTTGTTGTAGAGGTAATTGTACGAATAGATCAGCGAAATGCTGTTGGTCACGCGGTAGCGCGGACTGATGAAAAACTCAAAATTGTAACGCTCTTTTTCGCTGGTCATCGTGAGCGTCGGCTGGATGTCGAGCGCAAATTTGTAATTGTAGTTCGACGAGAAATAGACATATCCGCGGTAATTTTCGGGCAGTTCGACAAAACGTCCATCCGTTTGCGGTTCGTAAAAATCGTACGTCTTGAACGGACGCAGATTGACGCCATACCCAAGATAATGGTTTTTCCGGCTCGTCGAGTTCACGTACAAATTGAGCGTTCCCTGCTGCATGCGTCCGGTCGTATTGTGGAATTCGGTGTACAATTCGGTAAAAAACGTAAAAGTATTGTAGTGTTTGGTGGGATTCAGGATGCGGTATGATCCGTAGGCTTCCAAGGTATGGTAGTTGGTCAGGAAATTAATACCAAGGTCGTTGTTGTCAAATTCCTTCGACACATAACTTCCGGCCACGCGGTAGCGGTATTTGCCACTGGTCTCGCCAAGACTCAGCGCGGTGCTGAATCCGTCATAGTTCGGGTTGCCGGCCAGCTCGTTGATGTAGCTGTATTTGAAATTGCCCGATGCGTTGTACGTATTTTTTTTCGTGTTCAGATCGAATACAGCCGCCGTTACGTTCGCATCGCGGTATTCGCCGCCGCGCGTTACATTGGTGTTGACCAGCGACACAGACGAATTCCTGTTGAACCGCTGATCGACGACCACGACATTGTAATTGGCCAACGGTTCGACCTCCACTTTGCGCCGGGTTTGCGTAACGGTATCCAGTACAACGGCCGATGTGCGCTCGGTTATGGCATTGAGTACGCCAATCCCGAGGCCGCCTTTGGTACGCCCCGATACTTTAACGGCATTGATCAGGTTGATCGCCGACGGATATTCGGCCACCGTTTCATTCTCGCGCGTTTGCGGATACGTCGACGGAAGGCCGCCGATACGTCGCGAGTACAGCAAATTACCTTTGTTGAACAATTCAGTGCCTTCGGTAAAAAACGGCCGGTTTTCGTTGAATTGCTGCTCGAAAGGGCCGAGGTTCAGGATGACGTTGTCAAATCGCGTCTGGCCAAAATCGGGAACCAGGATCGCATCGAGCGTAAAAGCGTCGCTGATCCCATATTTGATGTCCATGCCGAGTTTGAATTTTTGCTCGTTGGCCACAGGCGTGTTTTCATAATACATCGAGGAATACGGGATAAAAAACAGGCGCGTGGGCGGCTGAATGTGCTGTATGCCTTCGAGATAACCCGATTGCGCGCTTTCATTGGCGATCTTGGCGTCGATATAATTCCACGTAAATTGCTGGCGGTCGCGACGGAATTCGCGGTAAAAATTGATGCCCCAGGTTTGCACCGGATCTTCGGAAAACCGCAGCCAGGCATACGGAATTTTCATTTCAACGACCCAGCCGTAATCGGTGATCTTGACGCCGCTTTCCCAAATGGCGTCCCAGGTGTAATCTTCGCCTTGCTGATCGGTGAAAACGCAATCCATTTGCACATTGGCCGAGGAAACGAAAAACCGGAAATCCTGCTGCCCGTCGTTGTAACCGTTGATGAACACGCCAAAATGTTCAGAAGTGCCAAACAAATCGCGCTGCGTGACTTCCTTGAGAATTTTATGCGGCTCGCTGTCGTACATTGTTGCCGCAATGTAAACTGCATCGTCTTTATAGGCGACCTGCACATTGGTTTTTTTGGAATCGTCGGCGATTTTGCCGTTGTCTGGCGCAAACATGATAAAATCTGTAGCGATGGGCGCCGTTTTCCAGATTTCTTCGTCGAGAATGCCGTCAACTGTAATGTTTTCGGTGACTGCTATAGCTTGCAGCGACTTGCGTTGTGCCGTAGCAAAGGCACACAGCAGGAAGGCTGAAAGGATAAAAACGTACCGAACGATGGTCATACAATTTGGGGTTCGCTCGAGCAAAAATAATTATTCTGCTGACAATCACAACGCTTTTGCAATAAAAGTTAAAGAATATCGTTATACCCTTTCCAGGTGCCAATCGCGGGGATTGGTGTATTTAATCGATTAAATTTGCATTTTAACGATTATTTTAACAGCAAAATATTTTGACGCTAACCCTTTTTTGCTACATTTGCCCTCCCCAATCTGTTGTTTAACCTAAATTAATAGAATGATTTACAAGATTTTACCGATGGTGGCATTGCTGTTCATGTCATTCTCGTCCAACCAGACAAACAATAATCCCAAACTGATCGCTTCTTCGAAGGCTTCGGGCATCGAAAGTAAAGCGGTTTCAATGTACAACCAACTCCATTCGGCTACCGCATCGGCCCTGCCCAAAAAGGAGAGTTTTACCAAAGCGCTCGAAGGTTTTTACGCGCTGAAAGCACAGGGAAAAGTCACTAAAGATGTTTTGACGCTGGTGGACTTCAGCCTTTCGTCCAATACCAAAAGACTTTGGGTCATCGATCTGGCCACCAACACCGTACTGTTTCACTCGCTGGTCGCGCACGGCCGCAATACGGGCGAAGAGTTCGCCAAAAAGTTCTCGAACAAATCCGAATCTTACCAAAGCAGCCTTGGATTTTACGTCACTGGTGAGATTTATACCGGCAAGCACGGCAAATCGCTCAGGCTCGACGGCCAGGAGCGCGGGGTCAATGACAATGCACGCAATCGCGCGGTGGTGATGCATGGCGCCGATTATGTGTCTGAATCTTTTATCCGCAACCACAACCGTCTCGGGCGCAGCCAGGGTTGTCCGGCCATCCCGGTGGAACTGACCAATGACATTATCGACACGATCAAAGACAAATCGTGTTTGTTTATCTACCATCCGTCGCGCAAGGCGCAAAGCAAACTGGTTTCGTAATAACGCTTCAGGGCCAATCGGCCCAAACATAAAAATGGCCCGCGGATTTGTCGTCGGGCCATTTTAGTTGTTATCAGCAACGATTTGGATTTGCGCGATCGTTATTGCCAGCGCAACGCGGATTTTCATCGGCCTTTAAAACAAGCCGGATCCATTGCTTCAACCCAGCGCTTATTTTTGGAGTTTTTGGTACAGGTCTTCATCGAGTTTGTAGATGTCAGGGCGAAATTGGATCTCGCCGTCGCGCTCCATCCACGCGGTCCAGTACAGTTGGTGCAGCCTGATTTTTTGGACCAGGCCGATCGTTCTGGTTTTTCGCGTGGCAATCAAGGTGTCGATTTTATCGCGCGACCAGTTCACCGAATCGTTGAGCATATATTGCGCCAACGGCAACGGATCTTCCACGCGCACACAACCCGAGCTCAAACTGCGGTACTGCCGCCCGAAATAATCGCGGTGGTTGGTATCGTGCAAATAAACCGTGTAGCGGTTCGGAAAGTTGAACTTGACCACGCCAAGCGAATTGTACGGTCCCGGCGATTGCACATATCTGTAGGCGCGCGGGCGTTTGGGGTCCCACTGCTGCGGATCTACAACTTGTCCCTTTGCATTGTAGATGGTAATGTTGCGGTTTGCAAAATATGCGCGGTCGCGGGTTGCATCGGGAACGAGGTCTTCACGGACAATCGTTGGCGGCACCGTCCAGGTAGGATTGAACACAATGTTGTTGAACATGGACGATAAAATCGGGGTTTTGCGCTCAGCCTTGCCCACCACAATGCGTTTGCGTTCAATCGTATCGCCATCTTTGATCACGCGCAAATAATATCCCGGAATGTTGATGATGATGTAATGGTCGCCCATGTCGCGCGGAAACCAACGCCACCGCTCGAGGTTTGCGATGATCTGGTGCTTGCGCCGGGCGATGGTCACATTGAGTGCCTCTACCGTACTTTTGCCGATGACGCCATCGGGCGAAAGGCCATGTTTTCGTTGGAAATTTTTGACTGCCTTGTATGTTTTGCGGTCGTAGATCTGCGTGAGCGTGTCCTGCGGCGGAAGTTCTTTCCAGATAATGAGCTTGCGTTTGATCGACGGCATCAGGTTGCTGGTGTCGCCGCGGCTGATTTTTTCCACAAATACCATCGGCCTGATCGTGTCTTTGGCATACCCCGACATTTTGGCGAGCGCTTTTTTGAGTCCCGCATATATCTGGTGCTTTGGTTTAACGCTCTCGAAAGCGCCTGCGAGCGAATCCCCGCGTATGCCGGCCAAAAGCAATGCGTTGAGGTTGACCGGATTTTTCTTCAAATCCCAATCGCGGTAAAGTTGTTTGGGGTCGAGCTTGCCGTTGCTCAGGTGCCACAGGTATTTTTGCGCCATTTGCGTCAGTAGCAAATCGTAGGCGATCATGCGGTCGTCCGACAGTTGAGACGCCCTGGCCTCGAATTGTTCGATCCGGTTTAATTTATAATCTTTCGGATTCAAGCCTTCATCGGCAGAAGCGTGGACCAACCCAATGAGTTGCTGCCTGCGGCCGGGCTTATGCCATACGGTCTCGAATCCCAATGAGCGATAAAATGCCGTCAGCGTCGCATCGCCCCCGCCAACGACGCGCATCGAGTCAAACAAGACGGCGGTCGAATCACGCGGGACGCTGGCCTTGGGCACAGGTTGCACGGCCGGCATTTCTTTCTTACAGCCGGAAAGCAATAAAGCCAATAGCAGGATCCGGAAGCATTGTAGCATATTCGAATTTTAAACAAGGTAATGATTTTAGCCAAGCGTTGACCGGCATCAGCGCAATTTTTTGAACATCATATAGTGGGTTCCGATGCCTTCGATCAAAAAGGGTCCGCCCCAGGTAACATACCCCAGTTTTTGATAAAACCCTATAGCGACTTCGCGCGCATTGAACCAGATGAGCTCAAAGTTTTTTTGCTGTGCGACGCTTTCGGCATGTCGGATAAGCTGTTCGCCGATCCCTTTTTTTTGCTGGTCAGGCAAAACGGCCATGCCCCGCAACTGCAACTGTGCCCGATGTTCAAAACACGTGTTGTCCACGGCAAATAAGGACGCAATGGCCAGCAATTGGTTGTGCTCATAATAGCCAAAGTGGACTGTTGCAGGGGCGCTGTCGCCGTCGAAACGGCAGGATTCCACCGGCTTTCCGGGACGCAACACCGCGTGCCGTACTGGATAGGTCTGTAAAGCGTCGATCTGGCGAATCATATTTTAAAATATAAAACCATCATATTAAATCAATTATCGCGTCACTGGGTGTAAAATTTGGGATTTTTCCAAAAAAACTTGCATCAAAGCAAAATTGTTATTTATATTTGCACCGTTATGCGGAAGTAGCTCAGTTGGTAGAGCTCCAGCCTTCCAAGCTGGTTGTCGCGAGTTCGAGCCTCGTCTTCCGCTCCAAGCCTGAACATTTGTTCGGGCTTTTTTTATTTTTGGGCGTTGCCTTTCGCACCGGCCTGCGCACCTGCCGGCTCCTCGCTAAAACAGTCCACCGGACTGTTTCTTAACGTTCGGCCCTGGCCGGGCTTTTCGCTGCAATCTTTCACGGCCTCCGCTGCGCTGCGGCCGCAAAAGGATTTCCGCTGCAATCCCTAACGCGCATCGCATTGCACGTTTTACCGCAAACCAGACAAATCGCTTCCCGCATCCAGTTCCTGCGGCTCCTGGTTCTGCCGGAACAAACGTGCTTTAAGATTGCCCCCAAGCACAATGGTATCGCCTGAAACTTCGAGCCAGCTGCCCTCGCGCAATCCCAAAACAGGAATGGTGTTGAATTGGTGGAATTCTTTGATTCTGGTTTCGCGGGTTTCGCCCATGTGCAGGGACTGCGGGTCGGCATCGAGATAATGCGGGTTCAGGTTGAACGGGACCAATCCGAGTGTTTGAAACCCCGGCGGATAAACAATCGGCATGTCATTGGTCGTTTGCATCGTCAGCCCGGTAATGTTGCTGCCCGCGCTGGTGCCCAGGTAGGGCGTTCCGCTTTTGACCGTATCGGCCAGCACATCCATTACTTTGTTTTTGTACAACTGCGATACGAGCAAAAAAGTATTGCCACCGCCTGTAAAAATCGCCTTTGCATCGCGGATCGCAGCAGCCGGATCGTTGGGTTCATGCAGCCCTTTTACCGCCATTCCGATTTTAGAGAACACTGCGCGCACTTTCTCAGTGTATTCGTCGTGCGAAATGCCGCCGGGCCGCGCATAAGGGATAAACAATAGTTCGTCGCGTCCGTCAAGGAACGTTTTGAGCGTCGGGAGCAGATAGTCCAGGTATTGGCCGCCATGCAGCGTGGAGGTACTGGCGATGATCAGTTTTTTCATGGTAGGATTTTGGGTAAAGTTAGCCAATAGTTTTGGATTTCACTGATGTGCCTACCATCGGAATAAATCGGAGATCGATTTCAATTAACAGAAAATTACAACTCCGTTGGCAATCAATTGGCACATCTGCCCGATACTTTTACCGCTGACCAACCTTTTTAAGATGAATAAGTTCCTGATTGCTTTTGTAGTCCTTTCAATCACGCCGCAGTCAGCATTGGGGCAGGTACGCCGCGTGGTCAAAGGAAAAGTGTCGGCATTCGCCAATAATTTGCAGGGCGTTTACGTGATCAACCTGCAATCCGGCAAGGATGTGTTGACTGAAGAAAACGGTTACTTTTCGATCCCGGTTACTCCAGGCGACACGTTGGTGTTTTCCTCGATACGGTTTAAGGCGCGCAAATGGGCCGTTGCCGCAGACGATCCAGACAAAGGTTTGCTGGTCGTGCGGCTCGAGCCCACCATGCAGCAACTTGACGAGGTGCGGGTCATGCAGTACAAAAACATCAATGCTGAAGCACTTGGCATCATTCCAAAAGGGCAAAAAAAATATACTCCTGCCGGACGTAAACTCAGGACGGCCACGGGTTACGATGCGCAAATCGGGCTCAACACCACCGCGACGCTCGATCCGGTGTTCAACTTGCTCTCGGGCCGAACCGCCGAACTGCGCAAAAATATCGGAGTGGAGCACAAAGAGCGGCTGCTCGATAAGTTGGATGCATGGTATGAACCG
>JAEWLN010000067.1 GCA_023457535.1 Bacteroidota bacterium | reverse complement strand
ATCGAGTACACCCGGATGCTTTCTATTTCAAAAGGCCCATCGATGTGGAGGCTGTTTTCGACGGGATTGGGATACACTTTGATTGCCGATTGGCTAAAACTGGCGGCGCCGAGCGGCTGCGTATAGGTAAAAGTCAAATACGGGTCGTTGGCGTCCCAACCATCGGCGATAAGGTATTCGCCCGCGAAAAAATCCCCTTGCGGCATGAATCCGATGGAAAAATAGTTGGCGGCCAAGCTGTTGGCAATGTCATTTTGCAGCGTGGCCGACGTCAACGTATGGGCTTTCCATCCGATGGAATTGATGGCCGCCGTGACGAACGGCCCATAACCAAATTGGCCGATCGCGTCATACAAAGCGCTTCCTGTTGCCGTCACCGGGTCTAAGGTAAGTTTCGAGAACACCAATTCGTGCCCGTTCGCCGGTGCGTAATCTTCGGAACCGCCAGAGATGTAGAAATTGACCGTTACACCGTTGGCAATCACGGCGTCTTCCGGCAATGAAGCCGTATTGAATCTGGCCCAACCCCTTAAAAAATCCTCTACGCCGTTGTTGTCGTCGAACCTGCCAAAGCCGATGGTTGCGGTTTCCTTGAGATAGTCGGAAGAAAATACGCTGCCCGTGTGGTAATTGGCGGCCGTTGGATACACCATTACCGTCGGATCAACGGTGATCGGAAAAATCCGGTCGGCAGCCAGCAGCCAATCGGCTTTGACTTTGGTGGCAATCGTCAACGTGTTCCCTTGTGCCGATACAGTCATCAAGGTGTTGCCGCAACGGATTTTTTTGCCGCCGCCATCATACGAGAATGGATGGCCGTAAAGGTAAATTTGCTGCTGCTTGTCATCGTTGATCACGAGGCCATTTTCAGTGCTTGCGTAGGACCAATTGGCCGGTATTTTTACTTTTTCGGTAAAAACGAGGTAGGTGGCGTGGGCAGGCGCGTCGGCAATGGCGGCGGGCTGCGTGAGGTGGTAATTGAGCTTGCGTTTGCCGTTCAACACGACGAATTCTGCGTCGATCGCTTCGTACAAACCGTTGTAATAGCCTTTGTTTCCTTGCGCGGTGAAGGCAACGTTGGCGCTTGGGCGTTCGTTTATCTTCAGGCCATTCACTTCCCAGTGCATCGTTGTTTCGAGAAATTCCAACACCTCGCCTTCTTGGGTCTTGCTTTTTATCCCTTGGTGTGCGGTGGCACCAAAGTAGGACTCCATCAGGTTTTCCTTATTAGCGTAAGCGTAGCCGGACGCAGCAGCAGGGCGTATCGTATGGTCTATGTCCAAATAGGCACCGGATTTCCCATAATGGATCGGACCCGACGCGATGGCTACGGCATACGTGCCGTCCTGATTCAGGAAATGCTTGGAAAACAAATCCCGCTTTTCAATCAACTCATTTTCTTTGCGATCGTAAATCGGGCTTTTCGATGTGGTTTGTGCAAAACACCATCCGCTGGACATTAACGCCAAAGCGAGATACAGACGGCATGATTTGGCTGACTTCGTAATTTTTTTAATCATTGGTAACGGCTTTTAGGTAAGGTAAGATCTATTTTTCCAATTTCTTTTCGAGTTCGGTTACGCGGGCGTCGAGTTCCTTGATCGCTTCCAACAAAACTGGAACCAATTGGTTGTAATTGACGACTTTGTATTTCGTGGCATCGGCATCGGTGAAGTCGAATTGGGCTTCGCTGATCATGTCGGGAAACATTTTTTCGACTTCCTGGGCGATGACGCCGTATTCTTTTCTGCTGTGGGGCGTCGAAACCAATTGTCCGTCTTTGTCGGTGTATTTTACTTCGAAATTGATGTCGTACGAATTTCCGGATAATGCTTCGAGTTTTTCGGTTGCGTTGGTGATCTTCTGGATGTTCGATTTCAAGCGTTCATCCGATGGCACATAAAAGCCGGTCGTCGAAAACGTATAACCGTTGAAATAGCCCGCATAGCCGGAATTGGCAAAACCCGCCAAAATCTCTCCCCAAATACCGACGAATCCCCTGCCGTATGTTCCGATACCATTCCCCGTTCCGAGCGCGTTGTAATTTTCGCCCCAAACGCCATACCCGAGCCTGTAATTCGTCTCGCCGACCACGCCATTGAATCCCCTTCCCCACACACCGTGGCCGCCGTTGGTTCTCGCATTGATGCCGTAGACGGCCGCCCGCGATGTCGATGCGGCATCGGTTTGACCGACGATGCCGAATCCAGCGCCACCGGCCAATCCCAAAATCCCTGCAGTGGTATTGTTGGCACTATTGCTGCGCCCCTGGATTGTCGAAAATGCGTTGTTACCCGTGAAGCTGTTGGTCGCGCGGATGGTCGTACCGGTGCTGTTTTGATCGGCATAAATAGCATAGGAATCTGCGATATTGGTGTTCAGCCGCAAGGCGATGGTATTGGCACCGGAGTTGGTGATTTCGACCGGGCCGCTATCGGCGGTAATCTGGCGCCCGACGCCCGCTCCCCCTTCATCGTATGCCTTGTCCAAGGTATTGTGCGTGGTGGCGCCGGCCGCGGCCATCCGTACCCAAATGGTTCCGTTCCAGTAGTAGTATCCGGCCGTTACATCGTTGACGGACTGTGTGTTGTAGACGATGGTACCCGGCAAAAGCGCAGTCCCGTCGGGGTTGACCACCGGCGCACTGAGGGTTGTGCTGGACAATGCGACCTGTGGCGTCAGGAATCCGTTGGTTGCCGAATTGACCTCTAAGGCCGCCCTTGGACTGGCCGTCCCGATTCCCACTTGGGAAAAAGCCATCGGCGTAGCCGCAAAAAAAATCAGGAGTAACTTATTTTTCAACATTTTGTTTCTTTTTGACAATGGACTTAGCCACAGACATCTCATCGACGTCGGCATCCAAACGTACCGGCAAGAAACTAAAAAAATAACGTCGGTGGAAAAGATCGTCTATCCGTATTGCGCAATTTGGATAGATTTTATTTCACCAAATACTGATTGTCAGCGATTTGAAAACAGCAGGAGTACTGCTGCGTTGGTACGCTGCGCGCCCTTATCCAAAAAGAAACAAAGTTTTCCGGTTGGCATTTAAAATGGAATTCAGTTAAATATTTCCTCTTTAACCTATGAATTTGGCAATACCTATGGGTTATTTCCAAATGAAGAAATGACTGCCTAAACGTTAAATCTAGGACTGACTGTAAGCTTCCAACGAACCCGCGCCGTTGTTTTTTTCAAAATAGTGGATGAATTCCGATGGCGATACGCCGACGGTATTTTTGAATACGGTTCCAAATTTGGAATGCGAAGAAAAACCTGCCTCTTCCGCCAATACATTGATCTTATATTGCCTGTACAGCGGATTGTCGTTGATTTTTTGGACGATGTAATTGATCCGCAAATCATTGATGTATTTGTTGAAGTCTTTGCCTTTGTGCTTTTTGATGACGTAGGACAGGTATCGCGTATTGCTTTCGATTTCGGCCGCAACAAAAGACAACGATACTTTTCGCTCCAGAAACAGTTTTTTTTCTTCGAAATGGTGCAGCTTCTCGAGCAGATTTTTTTCGGCTTCGGCAGACATGAAGATTTTCTCTTCCTCCTTTTCGCCATCGGTTGCGACTTTGCCGGTCGGCTGCAAAACATCGGTCAGATCGCCGTGACGCTCCTTTAGTTTTTCCAAGATGGCTTCGATCTTTTTGATCTGGTTTTGCTTTTTCCGTTTGTAATAGAAGAAAAAAGATGCGCCCAAAATCAATAATACGATACCTGACGACAGGTAAATCACGGTTCTTCGGCTGGCATCGTCGAGAAATTTTTTTTCCTGTTTGTAGACCGTGCTTTTGAGCGCCGTATCCACCGCCTTTTCGTCGCTACTGTTAATGCTGTCGTTCAAGGCGGAGAACAGCCTGAGGTACTTTTTCGAATTCTCGGTTTTGTCCAATTCGAGATAGGACTTGGACAACGTCTCGAAAAGATCCCTTCTGATTTGCGGAAAACTCGCTTTTCGCTCCAGATCGACGCCCCTTTCGGCATATTTGACCGCCTTGTCGTACATTTTTTCCTTGTAGTAAAAGAACCCCAACTCACTCAACAACACCACCTGTTCCACCAAAACCATCGGCTTGGTGTCGTGTATTTCGAGGGCTTTCAAATAATACGCTTCGGCCAATCGGGACTTTTGCGATTTCGCATACTCGTTGGCCAAAATCATGTAGGAATAGGCGATCAGGCTGTATTTGCTGGAAACTTCGGCTTCGACTTCCTCGGTTATTTTTTGGGCATGCGCGATGCTTTTGTTGATTCCCGAAAAAATAGTGTCCCGATTCGCCTCGCCCTTGATGTAACTGCCGGCCCGATTGCTGTAAATCAAACTCAGTGCGAATTGTTTTTTATTGGCGATCGTGATTTGCTCGGCGTATTTCAGCGCCTGCCGGTATTCTTCCTCGCCTTTGTCCAACAAACCCAACTCGGTATACGCACATCCCTTCAACCGGTGGAGATGGCAAAGTTTAACGTAGTCTTTGATCTCAAGCGCCATTTTCAGGTACTTGTCATCGAGCGTTATCGCCTTTTTGTAATTCGAAGTGTTGAAGTAAATGATCGCATAGGTGTGGCCCACCCGCGTGATGCCCTGCTTGTAGCCGATGCTCTCGGCGTCTTTCTCAATTTTTTCCAGTATCGGGATGGCTTGCTCCGGATCGCCGGCGTTGACGTAAAGATTCGCCCGATCGAATTCCTTGTCTATTGCACCGGTCGTCAACGGACCTTGCGCAAATACAAGACCCGAGAACAAAACCAACAAAAAATAAACGCGTTTGGCAAGCATAGGGATTCGCTGTTTGTCTGAAAAAGCTACCGATAGCGTCTGAAATTCCAACCGATGAAACACCAAACCCCGTCAATATCTTGTTATCGATAGCCTCATTAATGTCCCAAATATACAAAACCAGACGATTATCGCGTAAGCGTTAACACTCTAAAAATGATGCCGGATGTCGCTATAAAAAAAGCCCCCCGTTTCCGAGAGGCTTTTCAATTATGCTTGTCCTGCAGGACCAAAATTCAGTGGGATCGGCGGTTGCTCCGAATCTTTGATCTCGCCGTAGGCTTGTTCAAATCTGTGGACGTTTTCGCCGAGCGCCTTCACCAATCTCTTGGCGTGCTGCGGGGTCAACACAATTCTGGACTTGACTTTGGCTTTGGGCGTACCAGGCATGATACACACAAAGTCCATGACAAACTCCGAGGCCGAATGGTTGATGATCGCGAGGTTGGAATAAATTCCCTCTGCGGTCGCTTCATCGAGCTCAATGTTGATTTGTCCCTGTTGTGGTTTTTGATCGCTCATTAGTAGATGTATTCTTCTTTGTTAGCCATCATTTCGTTATAGTCATCTTTAGATCCGACGATCGTTTGGTCGTACTCTCTCATACCGGTTCCGGCAGGGATTCTGTGACCCACGATGACGTTTTCTTTGAGTCCTTCGAGCGTGTCGAGTTTACCGGCCACGGCTGCTTCGTTGAGTACCTTTGTCGTTTCCTGGAACGATGCCGCAGAAATAAACGACTTGGTTTGCAACGATGCCCGCGTGATCCCTTGCAATACCGGCGTTGCCGTAGCAGTGACGACGTCACGGGCCACGATCAGGTTCTTGTCATTGCGTTTCAAAAGCGAGTTTTCATCGCGCAACTGACGCGGTGAAATGATCTGTCCGGCTTTGATGTTCTCTGAATCGCCTGCATCTTCGACGACTTTCATGCCGTAAAGCTTGTCGTTTTCGAGGATGAAATCCTTGGTGTGGATCAGTTGCTCTTCGAGGAACAACGTATCTCCCGGATCTTGTACCTGCACTTTGCGCATCATCTGACGGATGACCACCTCGAAGTGCTTGTCGTTGATCTTTACACCCTGCAAACGGTATACTTCCTGAATTTCGTTCACCAGGTACTGTTGTACCGCCGATGGCCCCTGGATTCTCAAAATATCCTCAGGCGTAATGGCTCCGTCCGATAACGGTGCGCCGGCACGTACAAAGTCATTTTCCTGAACCAGGATCTGGCTCGACAATTTAACGAGGTACTTTTTGATCTCGCCAAACTTGGATTCGATGATGATCTCACGGTTACCGCGCTTGATCTTGCCAAAGGTCACCACACCGTCGATTTCAGAAACAACCGCCGGATTGGACGGGTTACGTGCCTCGAGAAGTTCGGTAATACGCGGCAAACCACCGGTGATATCGCCTGCTTTAGACGAACGACGCGGGATTTTTACGAGCACCTTACCCGCTTTGATCTTCTCGCCGTTCTCTACCATCAGGTGCGCCCCTACCGGCAGGTTGTACGAACGGATCAGTTCGCCATCTTTGCCGTAAACGAGAAGCGTCGGGATGAGTTTCTTGTTACGCGCCTCAGAAATTACTTTCTCCTGGAAGCCCGTTTGTTCATCGATTTCAACCTGGAACGATTGTCCCTGCTCGAGATCTTCGTATTCGATCTTACCGGTGAATTCAGAGACGATAACCCCGTTGTACGGATCCCATTTACAAATCACAGTACCTTTTGACACTGCATCGCCGTCTTTGACGAAAATGCTCGATCCGTAAGGGATGTTGTGCGTGTTGAGTGTGATGCCGGTTTTCTGGTCGATCAATTTGAGTTCAGTTGAACGCGACACAACGATGTCTACGGTGTTGCCCTCTGTATCTTCGCCTTTAACGGTTTTGAGGTCTTCGATCTCAAGACGACCGTCAAAACGCGTCACAATGCTCGATTCCTCAGAAATGTTACCGGCCGTACCACCCACGTGGAACGTACGCAGCGTCAACTGGGTACCCGGCTCCCCGATCGACTGTG
>JAEWLN010000066.1 GCA_023457535.1 Bacteroidota bacterium | reverse complement strand
ACCCAAAATGTCCCGTGGCTTTCCGAATCGTTGTACGGCACGCCGTTGATCGTAATATTCACGCGCGTGGCATCGCTGCCGCGAACGCGGATCCCGGTATAGCCAATGCCATTTCCCGCATCTGAGGTGGTGACCACCGACGGCAGGAAGTTCATCAGCACCGGAATGTCCTGACCCAGATTGCGCGGTGCGATTTCGTCCTTTTTGAGGTTCGAGAAACTGACGGGTGTTTTGGCGTTGGCGCGTACGGCCGACACCAAAACCTCATCGAGTGCCTGGGTTTGCAACGAGTCTTTGGGTTGCTGTTGCGACAGGCCGGCAAACGGAATCAGCAGCGCGGAAAACGCCAACCATTGGAAATAAGGTTTCTGGAACACAACACCCGCGTTAGCGGTTGCAGCGGCATCCTTTTTTGTGAGGCACGAAACAAAAAAGATAGAGCGAAAGACGCGACGGCGCCGGGGTCCCGACCCTTTAGGGACGGCGGCGGCGGAACGCCCAAAAAATAAAGTTTTCATTCGTAAACAGTTTACGAATAAAAGGGGTAATTATTCTTGGTTAAATTAAAAATTGGTTTTGCTTGGCAGCCGCGCGCAGGCCGGTCAGCGATTTCCTTGGCAGCATTACCTGCCCAGGTTCCATGGGTATAATCTCAGCCCTTGGTAGAGCACCCCTTTGAGACAACGCAAAGCTAACGCAAAAATTCAAAATAGCAATATTAAATTCAAAATAGTACGCGCCACTCCAAACGTTCGCCTGTAATGCATTTTTTGGAATTGGGAATTTGGGATTACAACCGCGGTTTTTGCCGGGACTGCTTAATCTCGGACTGGTTGCGCTTTGCCTTGATGCGTTTTTCAATCACCGCGCGCGGCACTTTGGTGGGCTTGCGCTTTTTTTGAACAATCAGCGCTTTTTCAATAAGCTTGAGCAGCCGTTTGGTGGCGATGTCTTTGTTTTTGAGTTGGCTGCGGTCCTCGTCGGCGGTCAGCACGAGTACGTTTTGGCTGTTGAGGCGGTTGCCGAGTTTTTGGCCGACGAGCAGCTTTTCGTCCTCTGAAAGCCCTTGCGATGCCGGAACATCAAATGCCAGCACTACCTTGGAGGCGACTTTGTTGACGTTCTGCCCGCCTGCCCCACCGCTGCGGACGGCTTTGAACTGCAGTTCAGATATGATTTTCTGAGCGTCCATTATTGCGGCTGATGGGCGAATTTGAGCAGGTCGTTGACCGTTTTGACCGGATTGAACGTGAGCAGCGGCACTTCGACGAAAATCGTGATCCACCTGGCCATCGCACCGTTCCAGAGTCCGGGCAGTTCATAGGCCTTGATGTCTTTGCCGTTTTTGTTTTTCTGGACGATAAAGCCGCTTTTGGGATCTACGAATTCGCGCAGATCGAACTTCTCGCCTTTGTAGTCGCGTATGGCGCAAACCAGATCCACCGGATTGAAATGCGTCGAGGCCGACAAAATAGCCGCCTGCTCCTGGTTTTGCCGCTCGATTTGCGTGGTTTCAACAATCTGCAGCGAAACGTTTCCGCGTCCGTCGCGCACCCAGAACGGTCCGCCACCGGGTTCGCCTTCGTTCTTGACCATGCCGCAAACGCGTATCGGCCTGTTCAGGATTTCGCGCAGGTAACTCAGTTGGTGTCGCAGCGTGTATTTGTAGAAATCCTCGATGATCACCACATTGAGTTTACGCTGGGCAAAAGCGATCATTTCGTCGAGCTGGTCCTCGGTGACGTTTTCGCTGTCGATGTGGCGCAAATAGCCAAAAACCTGCTGCTGCAATTCCACGAGCACGCCGGCCAGGCCTTTTTTATACAACGCGATGCGCTCAATGTGGTTTTGGATCACATTGTCGATGTTCTTGATGAAAATAATGTCCGATTCGAGCCGGTTCAGATTCTCGATCAACGCGCCGTGGCCGCCCGGGCGAAAGAACAACCGGCCATCGTCAAACCGGAACGGACGGTTCTCCAGGTCTACGGCAATGGTATCGGTCGATTTTTGCTGGTACGAATAATTGACGTTAATTTTTGTGCCGGACTGTTTTTCCACTTTCCCCTTGACTTTGCCGATGATGCGCTCGAATTGGATCTGGTGCGATTCGGAAATCGTAAAATGCAAATTGGACAATCCGTTCGAGGTGGAATAAAACGCGCCTTCGTTGAGATGCTCCTCAATGGGCGTGGCAATATGCGTTGTGTATTGGTGAAACGGCAATATCCCTTTGGGTTTGTTGCAAAAGTTGAACTCTTCGACGTCGAGCATGGTTTGCACAAAGGCGTAATTTTTCCGGTCGGCGGTCCAGCTGTTGAAATCTGGGTGCATTTCGCGCAGCCGCGTATCGATGGCGTCAAAAAACGGAAACTTCTCCATCCCGGCCAGGAATATCGCAAGATTCGTGGCGCCGTTGCGGTTGATATAGCCGTTGATGGTCTCGTTCTCGATGTCGAACTCGTTTAAAAATTCGTTCAGGAATTTAAACATACGGCTTGCCGCTCCTGAGGCGGGCACAAATTTCTTGAGCTTGAGCTGCTGCTTTTTATCGTCGAAAAGGCCGGCATAGTGCTCAAAGTCGGCGTCGGACAATTTGAGAATGCCGTCGCCTTTGGTTGCCGCGCGCTCCAAAACAGATTTTGCAATGCCATTCTCGAAAATACCGAGCTGCTTTTTGACCGCCTCCACACTTACACCGTGGTCGTGCATCTGAACAAAATCGTAGGACGAAAATCCCATTTCCTTGTTCTTGACCAGATCGTTGACAATTGAAATGGCTTTGTGCAAACGCGTCTCTGTATCGCCGGAGAGCGTAATGTACGGCTTGTTGTGTTCCATCAGCGCCGATTTGAACTTGTCGAACAAGTACTCGCGGTCGTCCGGGCGGTCGCGTAAATCGTCCTTTTCCCATGGCACGTCAATATCGGTCAGGAAAAACAAATCATATTTTTGCTTGCGCGCAGCATTGTCGATGACCGGATCGCAAAAATTGTAGTAAATCTCAGAATAGACCTTGGTTACCAGCAAACACGTATCGCAAAACAGGAATTGATTGGCCGTCAGCAGCGCATCGTTTTCGAGTTGGGTTTGACCGATCGCAATCGGCATCAAATCTTCAGGTTCGCAGATCGCGCCGGCGTCGTCAAACTTTTTTTGTAAGTAATCGCGTGCAAATTCAGGTGCCCAAACGGTTTCAAAATGCTCTGCAAGCTGTTTTGCCAAAGTGGTTTTGCCGGTGCTTTCAGGACCGTAAATGGCAATCCTTATCGTGTTTGTGGGTTGTTGTTTAAGATGCTCCTCCATTCTAAATAGGCCCAAACGGCCAGTATTGTAAAGACAATGTATTCGAGCGACAGTATGCCATAGCCGCGGTAAGCGTAAAGCGGAACCGCAATGACATCGCCGATGATCCACAGCGTCCAGTTTTCAATTTTTTTCTTCGCCATATACCACATGGCCGTGAAGAACAGCCCGGAAATGAACAGATCGATGTAATTGTCCATAC
>JAEWLN010000065.1 GCA_023457535.1 Bacteroidota bacterium | reverse complement strand
ACCCACACCGCTCCCTATATCTACACCGCACCCATTTCCAAATTTCCAAATTTCCAAATTTCCAAATTAACCGGTTTTGCGTGAGGGATTGAGCGCGTGTTTGAGCTCTTTGCGCAGCGCAGCGGAGCAAAAGCGAGCAGCGAAAGCCCGACGGCGGCCACAAACGCGTACCGTAAAATGAGCGTCATTCCGCCGGCACGCCCTAAATTTTTATCTCGGCATTAACAACCTGAACTGAAATTTCGTGCTATATTTGCAATCCAGTTTTGAATTTCTTTTGATTTTTGGAATCAGGAATTGAGTTTTTTGGGGTCGACTGGTTTTGACAGCAAGATCAATTGAACCGTAAGCACGTCGAGAAGCGCGACATATTCTCGTAAATCCAGAGTCGCAACACTTTTAAACGGCGAAAATAACTACGCTTTAGCTGCATAATCCGAATCATAGTAAGATAATGCCACGTCCGTACAAGGTGCGGAAGCTGGATTCCCCTCGAAAGCCTTGGTTTGTGGCGGTCGGTCAAGGGGAACCGTAAAAATAGACCTAGGATGGGTTTTGCCTCGCGGCCCGTCTGACATCTTTAGAGGCTAAGCGCTGTGTGGCGGCTTCCGGCCAGGCACAGTGTCGAAAATCCAATCGGGAGATAAACGTGTAGAAAGCGCTTTGGTTGCTTGTTTGGACCCGGGTTCGATTCCCGGCGACTCCACTAAAACCCGCAAATCGTTGCATCGGTTTGCGGGTTTTTTGTTTGCGTTTCTCCGTGAATTGCCATCCGTAGGTGGATATCGTGCAAATTGGCAACAGAACTCTGTAAAGCCAATGGAAACCGGCTGCAAATCTTTGCATAAACCCATCGGAGCTGATACATGAAACTTGATTACCGCTATTTATCCCCGCATGCCGCATCCCGGAACTGCCCGCGTGGACCTGCCACATTTTGCAATCTCGCGCCGGGCGTGAAAGCTGCGGACACCACCTTGGCCGAAATACATCATTCACGAATCGCATTTAAGTCATGAAGCGCCTCGATGTGTTCGAATTCGAGGACTTTAAATGGTTTCCTGACTTTTTGCGCCGCGACATGATGGAATACCTGCGTCATTTTTTTACCCTGACCCGATATTACGCACCCGTTGCGCCGATTTTACACCAGATGCTCGTACGATGGCAAACGGATCATATCGTCGATCTTTGCGCCGGCGGCGGCGGACCGTCTTTACCACTGCAGCAGGCGCTGTCCCGACAATTCGGCTGCCGGACTGTCCTTTCGCTGACCGATCTGTATCCCAACCGCGATTCCTGCAGGTTCCACAGCCGCGCCACTCCGGGAACGGTGCGCTGTATCGATGACGCTGTGGACGCGACATCGGTGCCACAAACGCTCACCGGCGTGCGGACGATTTTCTCGAGCATACATCATTTTGATCCTCCTGCGGTACGTCAAATCCTGTCCGATGCGACGACCAAAAGCCAAGGCATTGCCGTTTTTGACCTGGGCGACCGCCATTGGCTGCTTGCTGTTGGCATTGTCATTTTGCATCCTGTGCTGCTGGTTGTGCTGACCCCGTTTTTCCGTCCGATGCGCCTCTCGACACTGCTTTTCACGTACCTCATCCCGCTGATTCCCTTGTTCACGGTTTGGGACGGCGTTATGTCTGTATTGCGGTTGTATGAGCCTGCGGAATTGCTGGAAATCGCAAAAAAAATCCAACCCGATCGGTACGATTGGCAGTCGGGCAAGTTAAAAAACCGCCTCGGGCTGCGCGTTACCTATCTGGTTGGATTCCCCAAAAACTAATCAAATCAATTGTCCGACAGGCCGGGCGACCAACGCCTCATGCGGCGGCTTATGGCCGATGCGGTTTGGCTGCGAGCGGCACCATCGTTTTATTTCCACCGGATGCGCACGAGCGTTCCGGCCGTGACGGTGTATTGTCCATCCGATCGGGTAATTGTTTCATACCGGCTGTGGCGTTTTTGCTCAACGACGACGGATTTGCCCAGCGGCCCGATGACGCGAATGTGGCAAAAGAGCCGCTCATCGCCAATGGTTCTGAACGTCGCGGCATCTTTCGTCTTCCTGAACCCGACCGTGGGGTAATCGACAAAAACGAGCGTTTGGTCGTCCAGCCTGTAATACTGCCGCGGTACGATCCCAAAGGGCAATCCGGCGCCGTAAACCTCCTGGCCTACTTCACCACTTGGCTCCCAGCCGTCGTGTATGTCTTCGAGCGGCACCCATAAATTATGTTGTACCTCGCCGGTTTTGACTTCTTCTGCGATCATTTCTTTGGGCAACATCGGCGGATAATAATAAGCCAGCCGGCCCACGGTGTATTTAAGAAATTCCGGAATCAATATTTTAAGCGACGGCAGAATGTCGATTCCCTCGGCCATGCGCAGGTAATGGTACAGCGCGGCATAAACTTCAAGTTCTTCGTAAGCGGCTGTATAGGGCGCGTCGTTAAGCGGAAACACCGCAAAGAAATTGGGAAAATGCTTGCCGTGGCCATAGCCGCAATCCCACAGTTGCATGTTTTTGAACACGCCGGCCAGACAGCAATAACTGAGTTCGAGATGTCTTTCGTCCTTTGTTTCTTTGTACATTTCAAGCAGTGCGCCCGCCGCAAATGCCGTATTGTTGGCCTGGTAGAATATATCGAACGCCAACCCGTCGAGCAGTTTGACGGCTTTGACCGCCTCGTTCAGGTAGCGCTTCTCGCCCGTAAGTTGCCATGCGAGCAGCATGACATGCGCATAAGAGCCGGGAACGTCCATTTCGCCGCCTTGGCCCGGTGTGGTTTCGGCTTTGATCACTTCGAGCGTCGTCATTTTATAGAAAACAGGCCATTGATAATTAAAATGGTGTGCCACGCGGATCACGAAATCGAGCGAATTCAAAAACAAATCGCGATCCTTGGTGCTTCCTTTGAGCGCAAGCCGCGCCAGATTGAGCAGCGGATGGTGCAAATACCAAGAATCCATGACCATTTCCTGCTTTTGTTCTTCAGATTTGTCAAGGTCATCCTCAAGTGCCGGATGCCATCGCACCACCGATTTGACGCGATCGTCGTAAAAAGCTTCCAGCCCCGAATTAAGATCGTCCAGCAGCGGATGCGTATGCCCGCCCCATTCAAGGTACTCCATGAGCGGCAACTTAACGGCCAGCTGGACCATTATTTCCACTGGCGTTTGGTAATCGGATACATAGGCGTTAAGGTAAGGAAAGCCGTCAACCTGCGTCCAGCAGCCTTTGTTGTGGTACAAATCGCCGATGGCCTTTTGTGCGATTCCGGGCCAGTCACAATAAGCCGCTTCCGGTTTGGGAATGACCAGATAAATGGCGGCCATGGCGTTGAAATACAGGGTCACTTTTTCAATGTCGGTGGAGGGGATTTGCCCGTCGAGCCACACAAACGCATCGGAAATGGTGTAGGTCTTTCCCGCCGGGATCGGCTTGTCTTTATTGACGGGAAATGCAAAGCCGATCTCAGGCCATTGGCCGCCCACAGTATCGTACAAACTGGTTTGCGCGTCCTGGCAGTACGCTGACATCGCGCTCAGATTCTGGAAATAAAGCACCGAACACGCTTTGGGACGCGTCATGCTGAAATACATCCTGCCGGACCTGCCGCCTATTTGCGCCGCATGGACCGCTCCGGTGGTGTTGGCCGTATAGCCGTGATCGGTCAGCGGTACAATGTCGCGTGGCCAGTAAGGGATCAGCATTTCAAAATGGGCCTGGAACGTGGTGGTGTAGCGAAATATCGGCTGGCTTTCGTCGGGGAACGAAACGTTGATTTCATATTTCCCCAAGCGCGTACCGGTTTTGATCAACAATCCGCCGCCCGTACGGCTTACGGCAAAATGTTCAAAAGGACTGTTCATGCCAAAAGCCAGCCGGAAAGCAATGCGCGCGCCGTTGGGCCACGCGACGACGAGCCATACCGAATCGCCGGCGTTGTACAATTGCAACGCATAACCCAGATGGTCCATTTCCATCAGACAATCACTTTGGTCAATATCAGACTGCGCAGTGGCAGCCCATGGTGTGATGGCTTGTAACATATGATGATAATTGGTTAGTCCCCGGTTTGGCTGTGCGGCGCGTCGACGGGTTTGGATTGCGGCGAACCGTGCTGGCGCAGATAGATCGACAAAATAACGATGGCAAGCACCGATAGGAATTCACTTTGCCAGTTTTGGAACGATTCGAACCAGAACCGCGAATCGCCCAGGTAATCGCCAGGGGTTTCCACTGATTTTCCCGGTAGCGAAAGCCGCGTATTTTCGTCGGATAAACTGCCGTAAAAATGCGCTACAAAGGATGCGGCAAACAGCAAAAACAGTGCTATGGCAAGCGAATTCTTATAAAGTGAAAGCCATATACCGCCTTTGCGAACCGGCCACGGAGCACCAGATTTCAACGGATTGGGCCGGCGATCGACATCCTGCGGCCGGTCAAAATCTTTGGATTCGGACGATCCTTTTTGCTGCAGGAAAATCGTGAGCACGACAAATAGCGCCATCTGGAGAAATTCGGATTCCCAATTCTCGAACGTAGATTCTGCAAAATGCCCGGAGCTGAGATATTGCCACAACCACACTTTTGCACCGCCTTCTTCGAGCAATTCTTTGTTGTATTGCTGCCATCCGAAATAAATCTGGCCTGCGATCGCCACGGCAAACAGGGCCAAAAATACCAATGACAAAGAATTGTCGCGCAAAAATCGTTTCATAACAAGCATTTGTTTACCCAAAATTGCCCGATGACCGTTACTTAATTTTATAACATTTGATGCAAAATTTATAGAATTGAAAACGGGATCGCGCGTTATTTAGCGATAAAAAAGATGGTATTGACCACCGCATTGATTGCCACGAGCGCCATGACGATATTCAGTTACATCGTATCGGGTTCGTTCAACAAACTCTACAAAGAACCGGTGTTGCTGCAATATGTTTTTTGCAGGCTCGGGCTCACACCGCGAAAATCGGTAATAACGGCCATTGCGTGGTTGGTACACTATGCGGTAGGTTGGCTTTTTGTTGCCGGGTTTGCCTGGAGCATGCGGATTTTGTCCTTTGCCGCCAACTGGAAATCAGGGTTGGTTTTTGGAACGGTTATCGGATTGATCGGCATTGCCGGATGGGCGGTGATGTTTCGCCTTGGCAGACCCGCCGAAACGGACAAGAGCGGCTACTATGCGCAACTTTTCATCGCACACCACATTTTTGCCTGCGCGACCATTTGGATGTTTAAGCTGCTGGGGTGATGGCGCCGGAACAATGACTTTCCCGGCATAAAAAAAGCTGCCGGTTTGAGCGAGCGGCAGCTTAAAATGGAGCGCAAATTTTGTCGGCGTTAAAGTATCCGGACGAGCATCAGCCCGCTCATGGCGATCATCAGCGCATCTTCTATGATCGTGACCGTGCTCATCGGCAGGTTGAACACCGCGCCAAGACACGCACATTGAATCTTCTTTTTATCGAGCACCGATTGCAGGACGCCTATGATGCTCACCGACATCACGGCAAACGTCACGGCATTGGTAATTACCGGATTAAAATTCACAACGTTGGCCAACCCAAGCGCGAGTTCGATAAACGCATAAAGGTAGCCCCACAACGGGAAACGGCGCGCCACCACGTCGTACATCGCATAACTGCCGGCAAATCCGCGCAGGTCGAGCATTTTAAAGAACGAAAAGGTGAGGAAAAATCCGGCCATGAAATGCCGCATCCATTGCATCGAATCGAAAGTGTCATTGGTCGCCTGCACCGCTAATGTAATTACGGTAATGTAGCCAAAAATAACCAATATCGGTTTGTACGTGTCGAGCCAGCTTTTGGCGGGTTCTTCCGCTTTCTGCAGATCTTGGATCTGGTATCGGCTTTCCGGGCCTCCAAGGGCGCGCTGCAAGTCGGAAACCGGTACATGCCGGGTCATGGTGAGGTCCGCAGTTCCTTTTTCGAGCGAAACGTGAACCCGTGAAACGTCCCCGACGCCCGCGAGTTTGGATTGCACTTTGGCCTGGCAGCCCTCGCACGTCATTCCGGAAATGTGATAGGTATGCGTCATCTTATTTGGTGTTGGTGATGCCGCAAAGTTCCAAATCCAAACGCGTGAAAGTTTGCACAATTCTGGACGTGATTTGTAACTTTTTTAAAGCTCGTCGATTTGACGGCGCTTGCGGTCCTTCAGTTTTTTGAAATACGACGGACTGAAACCCGTCACTTTTTTGAACTGGTTGCTCAAATAGGCAACGCTGCTGTAATTGAGCATGTACGCGATCTGGCTCAGCGACAATTCGTCATAGGTCAACAGTTCTTTGACCTTTTCGATTTTCTGGACGATGAAAAACTGCTCAATCGTCGTGCCTTCCACCTCTGAGAATAAATGGCTCAACGCGCTGTAATCCTGCGCAAGTTCATCGGAAAGATAACGGGATAAATTGGTCTTAAGGTCGTTGTGGCGCCAATGGACCAGATCGATGATCAGCGCCTTGATCCGCCCGATAGTCTGGCTTTTCTTATCGTCGATGAGTTCAAACCCCATCCCGTACAATCGCCCGGACAGCGCCTGCTTTGCATCAATGTCGATAGGCTGGCGCAATTCGACCTCGCCCAGTTCCACACTTACCGGATCGATGCCCAATTGAATGAGCTCGTGGGCCACGGCCATTTTGCACCGCCGGCAAACCATATTTTTAATGTAGAGTTTCATCGCCTCGGTTCAGGTTGGCAAAGGTAGGAATTAGAACTGATTTTGTAAAGCATCGGCCAGCATTGTCAATACTATAAGAGTTTTACGGAATTTTATAACATTGGCATAAGGGTCAGGGTTAAATTTGAAAACAACGGATCGGGAACTCAGACCGGCATACCCAATGCCAACGCTCCGGAGTTCAGCATTTTTCGCGGCCAAAGTGGCCCATGTCAAAAATAATATTTAATCAAAACACATCGCTATGAAAGCATTAGTATTCCACACACCTCAAAATGTAAGTGTCGACACTGTAGAAGACCCGCGCATCGAAGACCAACAGGATGTTGTGATCAAAGTAACGTCAACGGCCATCTGCGGCAGCGACCTGCATATCTACAACGGCTATTTTCCGCAAACCAAACCCTTGGTCCTTGGCCACGAATTCATGGGCATTGTCGAGGAAACCGGCGCCGGCGTCACCCGGCTCAAAAAGGGCGACCGCGTGGTGGTGCCGTTCCCCGTCGCATGCGGCTCCTGCCATTTTTGCAACATGAATCTCCCTACGGCTTGCGAACATTCGAACCCTGACCATTACGGCCCGCAAGGCGGATTGCTCGATGGAAAAGGCGGCGGCTTGTTTGGCTATACGGATTTGTACGGCGGCTACAGCGGCGGTCAGGCCGAATACGTACGGGTTCCGTATGCCAATTTCGGGCCCCGCGTGGTGCCTTCCAACCTGGCCGATGAACAAGTACTGTTTTTGACAGACATTTTCCCGACCGGCTGGTGCGCCATCGATTGGGCAGAACTCAAAGGCGGGGAAACCGTAGTGGTATTCGGATGTGGCCCGGTAGGCATCATGGCTCAAAAGGCCGCGTGGTTACAGGGTGCGGGACGCGTTATTGCGGTTGATACACGTGAATACCGACTGGAAATGGCGCGCAAAGCAGCCAATGTCGAAACCATAGACGGCAGCAAAGTGGACGCCGTGGAAACCATCCGCCAAATGACCAATGGCTACGGCGCCGATGTGTGCGTGGACGCCGTCGGGATGGAAGCCGATCACGGACTGTGGACCAAGGCGCGCAATATGGTGCAAGGCGAAGCCGGTACGATGCGCGTGCTCGAGCGCTGTTTGGATGCCGTGCGTCGCGGCGGAACGGTAACGGTTGTGGGCGTCTACGGAACACCATTCGACAATTTCCCGTTACACCAATGGTTTGACAAAGGCATCAAATTGCGCGGCGGACAAGCGATGGTGCACAACCACATCGACCACCTGATCGATCTGGTGTCGACCGGAAAAGTGGTGCTTGAAGACATCATCACGCACAAAGTGGCACTCGCAGACGCCGCTAAGATGTACGATATTTTCAATAAGAAAGAAGACAACTGCGTCAAAGTAGTCCTAAAACCATAAGCCATGAATACCGATAAAAATACAACCGATCAGGCCAATGATGGCCGCAACGCCAATAGCGCCTACAGCGGCTCCGGCACTTTCCAACCCGGTGGCGAAACGGGCCAGGCACAAAACGCGGGCGACTCTCCGGACGGCAATTCCGATCACGCGCGCGATAACACTACGATTCCCGGAAACCAGACTGACCGTCCTGCCACCGATGGCAAATCGGTCGATCAGGCCACAGACCCGTCCCAATTGTCCAACCTTTAATTCCCAACGCCATGCCCTGGTACAACGGCGACTTTCCGCCATCTTATAAGAACCAACCCAAAAAACTGCGCGAAAAAGCGGTAGAGATTGCCAACGCGCTGCTCAAAGACGGCACCGATGAAGGCATCGCGATCGCAACAGGCCTCAAACACGCGCGCGAGCATTTCAAACAGGAAAAACAAAAAAACAAACCCAAAAAAGACTGACTATGAGTACTTTCAACAATCTGATTGCCGGACTTGGCGGGGCCATCGCGCTGAACATCCTGCACGAATCCCTCAAACGTACCCATCCGGCCATGCCGCGCATCGATCTGTTGGGTGAAGAAGCGGTTCAAAAAGGACTTTCCAGATTAGGCACTTCCATCGACGATGAAGACAATCTGTACCGCGCCACACTCGGATCGGACCTGGTGAGCAATGCGATGTATTACAGCTTGATTGGATCGGGGGATCCGCGCCACATGTGGTCCAAGGCGCTCTACATGGGCGCATCGGCCGGCATTGGCGCCCTGACGTTGCCCGCGCAGATGGGCCTGGACGATTCTCCTGTGACCAAAACCACGCGCACCAAGGCCCTCACGGTGGGTTATTACGTATTCGGCGCGCTTGTGACGGGCGGCCTGCTCAAATTACTCAACAAAAACAATTGATATGGATGTTTACGACAAGTCAGACAACGGATCGGTGACCGCCGGCGAAAACCTACCGTATTGGATCGACAGCGTTCAGATGCCTTCCTTTGAAACGCTGCAATCCGATCTGGAAACCGACGTGCTGGTCATTGGTGGCGGAATTGCCGGATTGACGACCGCTTACCTGCTTTGCAAATCGGGCCATCGCGTATGCCTGATCGAAGACGGTCTGATCGGCAGCGGCGAAAGCGGGCGCACCACGGCGCATCTGACCTGCGCGCTTGACGACAGGTACTACTTCCTCGAACACACTTTTGGCGAGAAGGCCACCAAACTGGCAGCCGAAAGCCACGCAGCAGCGGTCGACCTGATTGAAAAAATTGTTGCCGATGAACAAATTGACTGCTCGTTCAAGCGCGTTGACGGGCATTTGTTCCTGCATCCGTCGGACCAACCCGAAAATCTTGAAAAGGAATACAACGCGACCCAAAAAGCCGGGATTGCCACTGAATTTGTACAAAGTACGCCGGGCATTGCGAACGGCCACAACTTGCGCAGCATCCGGTTCAGGAACCAGGCGCAAT
>JAEWLN010000064.1 GCA_023457535.1 Bacteroidota bacterium | reverse complement strand
CTTGTATTTCTGGCGCCCCGCGGATTGATCACCATTTTGCTGTTTTTGTCGATACCGGAATCCGAGCGCATCGCGCAGGTCGACAAATCGCTTGTCACGCAAGTCATTGTACTCTCTGCGCTGGTCATGATGTTGGGCCTGATGCGTTATAAAAAACCTGAAATCCAAGACGATACGCCGCCCATTTCACCTCCTTCGCCCACGGTTTGATGTGGCGTTTTTAGCAAATACTGTAACATCACTTCCAGATTGTATAACAAAACGGTCGCGCTTCGATTTTACTTTGGACCCGGAAATTATCGCATTGGCGGAAAACAGAATAGCCATGAAAAAGTACAGGATCGGAATTATTGGATACGGTGGATTCGGCACGTTTTTGCACTATTGGTGGGCGCGGCTTGATGCAGTTCAGGTCGTGGCGGTTGCCAATTCAGGCAGCCATTTTCCCGATGCCGAAAATTGCAGGGCCTACCAAAACTGGAAAGACCTGATCGCCGACCCGGAAATTGACATTGTCAGCATCGTAACGCCTCCGGGGCTTCACGCGGAAATGGCGTGCCAGGCGATGCTTGCGGGAAAGCACGTACTGCTCGAAAAACCCGTCGCGCTTACGGTCGAAAGCGCACGCCAGCTACTTGAAGTGCAACGCAAAACCGGCAAGGAAATTACCGTCAACCACATGATACGCTACAATCCGCTGATCAAAACATTGACCGGACTCGGAAAAAGCGGCCGGTTTGGCGCGCTGCGGCATGTGGTGGTCAACAATTACGCACAGGACGCCTCGCTTCCGCCCGGACATTGGTTCTGGGACAAAGAAATGTCCGGCGGGATTTTGGTGGAGCATGGCGTGCATTTTTTCGATATTGTCAACGCAATTTCCGGCCAGCATTTTACAAAGGTGTACGGCACCTCGCACAGCAGGAATGCCGAACAGCACGACAGGGTCGCGGCCATGGTCAAATACGACAAAGGCCTTATTGCGCATTATTACCATGCGTTTTCGGGCCCCGGATTGTTCGAACAAACCAGTATTCATCTGGCGTACGATTTGGCCCGGATCGACATTGACGGCTGGATGCCGATGAAAGGTACGGTCAGGGCGCTGGTCGGGAAAACGGGTAAATCGGCTCTTGAATCACTCGACGGGTGGAACCTTAATTCATCGGAAAAACTGCACCAAAGTTCAGATATTTCGCGTCCGGAAGGCTGGGGCGACGGGGAAGCCGGCCCGGTTGAAGCGCCCGGTTACGACATGACATTTTGTGGCGGTGTCGCGTACGATGTGGATGAAATCGTCTCCGGAACGTTTGGATTGGCGCAAACCAAAGGCGAAGTTTACGGCCAATGCGTTCAGTCGATCTTGCTCGATTTGATCCAACGCATCGAAAATCCGGAACACCGGCTTCAGATCACGATCGAAGATGCCGTGACGGCCCTTGAAATAGCTGTTCTGGCATCGGAGTAAAAAATACGTCAACGCGCCGCTTGCTTGAATGCGGATTCGCGGACGATTTTGTCAATCGAACTCGGGCCGCTCCCGTTTGATTTTTTGACCACCGTTAAATCGCCGTTGATCTCCATGATAATGGCGCGTACATCGGCCAGAAATTCAATGCCTTCGCCGCGAACGGCCGCGTGGAGTTCTTCGTGCGTGACAAAAGCGCGCGACATCGCCTTCTCGAGAAAAGTGCCGTTGTAATAAAGCAGTTGCGGCGCTGAATTGATCAGTCTTTCAGCTTTGGGCGACAGGCGGGCGGCCCACGCAAACACATATTGCAGGATGACCACCAACAGCAAGACCGTAGCGCCTTCTGCCAGCGGAACCTGCGCGAGCATCATGTAGGCCAATGTCGATCCGAGCGCGACGGTAACAATAAAATCGAATGCGCTCAGTTTGGCCAAAGTGCGCTTTCCTGAAATACGGATCAGCAGGAACAAGGTAACAAAAGAGGATACGGTCACGAGTGCGATTTGTGCAAGCCGGTCCGGGTTGTCTAAAAATAAATCTTCCATAAGCCGTTTTAAACGGGGAAGTTAGCGGTAATCTGTTGTTCCTGCTTATACGATTGCACGCCGATATTGTGAAATTCACCGATTTGCCGATTCATCAGATCTGGTGGTCCAACAAAAGCACTATGAATGACTTAACCCGATTTCTCGAGGCCCAAAACCAACTGTACGATACCGCGCTGACGGAAATCAAACGCGGCCGCAAGCAAACGCATTGGATGTGGTTCATCTTTCCGCAGCTCAAAGGTCTGGGTTCGAGCCCGACCGCGCAATTTTACGGCATGGCTACAATCGACCAGGCTGCGGCGTATCTCGCGCATCCCGTTTTGAGCGCGCGCCTGGTTGAGATCACGCATGCTTTGCTGGATGTGCAGGGAAAATCGGCGACGGAGATAATGGGCAGTCCGGATGATGCCAAACTCCGCTCCTGCATGACGCTGTTTGATGCCGTGGCGCCCGATTCGGTATTTCGCAGTGTGATCGACCGGTACTTCAACGGTATTCCAGATGCACGCACAATGGCAATGCTGCGCAACGCGTGACCTTCAAAAAAGCCAAAACTAAATGCTAATCGTGTAAAAATGCGCGGTGGGGCATGCGCTAAATTTGATCAAAACATCAGCCATGAAATCTATTTTGATTTACCACGTCGACGACGACAGCGACGAACTTGAATTTTTTAACCGCATTCTGACCGATCTCGGGTATGAAAGCAAATCGTTCACTTCCGGCCGCGAACTACTGGATTGCATCGACGCGGGCGGCCAACCCGATATTATTTTTGTCGATATTTTCATGCCGCGCATGACCGGTCTTGAAGTGGCTACGCTGCTGCGCGACTTTTCATCGATGGCCGTTACACCGATTGTAGCCGTTACGGGTCTTCCTACGGAGGTGGTCAGTGACGCATTGATCGAGAATGGCGTCAATTACATCCTGGAAAAATCGGCCGATTATGACTTTTTTAAAGGTGTGGTCGCTGAAGTGATCCGCGAACAAATCGGTGACCGGCTCAGCGCCTGATATACAATCCATTTCTCTTGGCGTTGTGAATATGTAAATTGTATAAGATATCTCCAATATGTCGTAAAATTTTTGCTCATTACGGCGTATATATTAGGTGCTAATGCCCTGATTTGAATCGGAATCTTTTAAATGACAACAAACAACATGGAGCAACAATTACGCAAACCCCGCCCAATGCTTGAATCGGATGCCCAAAACATGGTTGCGCAAATTTTTGCGTCGCTCGATCAAGGGTTTGCCGTGCTGGAACTGGTGCTCGATGAAGCAGGCGTCTTGACCGACTATCGGATTCTGGCGTCCAATGAATTGTACCTGCAATTGGAGTGCAACCCTGAACAATCACAAACCGCTGGTAAAATTGATTTGCTGATGCGGCTTTATTCTAGCGGCCATCCGGAAAATATCGAATACCGCCATACGGCAACCGGGCAGTGGTATCAGTCCCATTATTCGCGCATAGGCGAGGCGGGCAGCCGGCTGGTGGCTGTTGTCATCGATCGGATCACCCAGCGAAAATATGCAGAGCGGCGCCATTCGTTCCTGATTTTGCTGGACGATGCGGTGCGGTCTCTGGGCGATCCAGCGGCTATCGCTGATGTTGTGACCGAGCTTGCCACCGATTTTTTTAAAGCCGGCCAATGTTATTATTGGAGCATCCCTGACGTTTCTACTTCATCGGACATGCCAGACCAATTACCCATCCGGTTGCCCATCCCCCAAATTACCGGTTCGGCACTGTTTCAGGATGCCATCGCCCAAACCACGCCGCTTGTCGTTCACGATATCCACACAGATGCCCGCGTGGACGATCCATTTCGCGAAAGCTGTCTTGCCATGCAAATGGTTTCGTTTGCCGCCATCCCGGTGTCCTACAACGGAATCACAGCAGGTGTTTTTTGTATCGCCCAGTCCGCACCGCGCAAGTGGGAAGCGTTTGAAACAGACATGGCCGCTGAGATCGCCGAACGCTGTTGTGAAGCCGTCACACGCGCGATGAATGAGGAAGCGCTGCGCCAAAGCGAACTCGAAAAAACGTTTTTGCTCAAATTGTCCGATTCGTTCAAACGCCTTACCGAACCCATGGACGTGGTGGAATCGGCATGCTATCAGCTCGTTTTTTACCTTGACGCCAGCCGGGCGCAACTTTGCGAAATCGCGGGCGAAACCGGCGAAGAAATCGGGACGGTACTCGGCGAATTTGTGCGCGATGGCCAACCAATGACGCGCCAATACCCGCTTGCTGAGTTTGGTGACAACCTGGTGCAGGTCCTGCGCGATGGCCAAACGCTGTTGTTGACCGATGTTTCGCAAGATCCGAGAATTCCTTACGATAGGCGCAAAACGTTTTTCGCGGTAGATTCTCCTGCGGCCATTTCGTTTCCGTTGGTCGAAAAAGGCCGCCTTGTCGCTACTTTTTCCGTCCACGACCGAACCCCGCGCCAATGGACCTCGCGCGATATAGCAATGACCGGAAAAGTAGCCGAACGCGTATGGGAAGCCTTTAAGCGCGCACGTGCCGAAGAAGCCACGGCGCGGTCCGAAGAAAAATACCGCACTTTGTTCCATTCGATCGACGAAGGATTTTGCACCATCGAAGTCCTGTTCGAAAAAGGGGAGGCTGTGGACTATTTGTTTCTCGAAACCAACGAGGCGTTCGAGCGTCAAACCGGACTTACCGATGCCGTTGGCAAGACCATTCGCGAACTCTCGCCCGAACTCGAGGATTTTTGGATACGCAATTACGGCGTCATCGCCAAAACGGGAAAACCGCAGCGGTTTGAACATGAGGCGCGGTCGCTCAACCGTTGGTTTGACGTGTTTGCATTCAGCATCGGAGCCCTACGCGAGCGAAAAGTGGCGGTCCTTTTCAAGGACATTCTCCCGCGCAAACGCAGGGAAACCGCATTGCACGACCTGACGGCGCAGCTCGAGCGACAAGTTTCCGAACGCACGCAAAAATTGCAAAAGAGCGAACGCGAACTGCTTGAGGTCAACGAACAGTTGCGCGAAACCATCACGCGGCTGGAATCGTTCAATTACATCACCAGCCACGATTTGCAGGAACCGCTTCGGAAAGCGCAACTGTTTGCAAGCCGGCTCGACGATCCGGGCCTTACCGAGGAAAAAAAAGCGCTTTACCGCAAGGCCATCCTGGACAGCACGACCAAAATGGGCAACCTGATCGAAGGTTTGCTGTTGTATGCCCAACTTGGGACCAATAAGGCGACTTTCACCGATGTCGATCTCAACGTGGTGTTCGCCCAGGTGTGTGCCGACTTCGATTTGCTGATCGCAGACCGTGGCGCTACGATCCAATACGCGCCATTGCCTACCTTTAAAGCGATGCTGTTCGAAATACGGCAATTGTTTGCCAACCTTATCTCGAACGCGCTCAAATTCTGCGACCGCACGCCGCACATTGAAATCCGGCATCAGATTATTCCCGCCGATGCGATCGGGACTTTGTTCAAGACGCGAAAAAATACGGACTATCTGGTCATTTCAGTCGCTGACAACGGCATCGGGTTTGACAATGCCGAGGCTGCCTCGATGTTCCAATTGTTCAAACGACTTGAGAACGCAGATCGGTTCGCCGGAACAGGCGTTGGCCTGAGCATTGCAGAAAAGGTCGCACGCGATCACAACGGCCATATCGAAGCATCTGGTGAGAAAGGCGCAGGGGCCGTGTTTACGGTTTATCTGCCGTACAGAAAATAGCTACACGACCATTTTACCGGAAATATCGAGCAGGCGCATGACAAAACAACGCCGGTGATGGTCATTCCACTGGTAGTCCAGATAGAGATTGTCGCGCGTGAGAGTCGGGATGAGGTGGTCTGCGATCGGGTCGCCGTCGGAAATAAAAGCCTTGAGCACTGAAGCGTCGGTTTCGATAATGAATTCGATGAACACATTCGACTCGTCAGGGAACGGAGACAAATCGGGGGCATATTCTTCGTCGTATTTTCGCACGCCTACCATTTCCGCATCGGGCAGATATTGGCAGATGACTTCATAGAGCACATCCTCTAATTCGGGCACGGTAAGTTGTGCATCCCCGCTCAGTTGGAGGTTAAACCGATAACAGATCGCAATTTCAACCATCGTTCAGGCATTTAAGGTGGCGTTGTGAAACCGATGGCATCGCGCCCCGGCCACAAGACAAAACTAAACGGCCCACAACGGTCACGCTTATACAATTAGGCGGAAATTTTATACCAATGACAGCCGGGGTAATGTATAACAGGTTTGCGCAATCGTATAATCAATTGGCGGCGCCGGGGCTTAATTTTGAAAATCAACACTTTGAACGATGGAAAACAAAACGCGCACCACGTCAGCAAAGGCAGCTAAGGCGAAAAACCACGTTGTTTCGAAAGGGCGCCGCGCCAAAATGCCTGTCCACATCAAACCCATGCTGGCCACGCTGGTCAATGAACCGTTCGACGAGCCGGGCTGGAGCTATGAAGTGAAATGGGACGGTTACCGCGCGCTGGCCTCGGTCGATGCCGGAAAGGTGTCACTCACCTCGCGCAACGACAAATCTTTTACGGAAAAATTCTACCCGATTGCCCAAACCATGAGCCAATGGGATATCCGCGCGGTGATCGACGGTGAAATTCTCGTGATCGACGCCGATGGCAAAGCGGATTTCAGCGCATTGCAAAACTGGCGCAGCGAAGCCGACGGGCATCTCGTGTTTTATGCGTTCGATCTTTTGTGGCATGACGGGCGCGACCTCACGCAATTGCCGCTGTCCGGGCGCCGGGCATTACTTGAGAACATCTTGCCGCAATCGGACAACATCAGGCTCAGTCAGGTATTTGATACCGGCGGGCTTGAATTTTTTGAGGCCGCACAAAAAATGGGTCTCGAAGGCATCATGGCCAAACGATTGACAAGTTTGTACCTTCCCGATTCGCGGTCGCGCGACTGGCTCAAGATTAAAGTAAACCAGCGGCAGGAAGTGGTCATTGGCGGCTATACGAAAAATGAAGGCAGCAGCAAGCCGTTCAGTTCGCTGTTGCTGGGCGTTTATGAAAACGGGAAATTGGATTATGCAGGAAAAGTAGGGACGGGGTTTTCGATAAAGGCGCAACGGGAAATGCTGGAGCAGTTCCGTCGGCTGGAAACGGCCAAAAATCCGTTCAGTTCGCTTCCCGATATCAACAAGCCTTCGCGATTCAGGCCCAATCCGCCCAAAGCGACGGCGACCTGGCTCAAACCCGAACTGGTTTGCGAGGTCAGTTTTACAGAGATTACCTCGGACGGCGTGTTCCGGCATCCGTCATTTGTAGGCATGCGCGCAGACAAACCAGCACGCGCCGTGGTACGCGAGATTCCAGGTGACGCGCGTGCTGTGGTAAGCGCCACTGGCCAACCACTGGTGTCTGCCCCGACATCCACCCAGCCGCAAACACTGCTCAATCCTACCGAGCAGACGCAGGTCAAGAAAATCAACGGGCACAGCCTCAAATTCTCCAATTTGAGCAAGGTGTACTGGCCCGGCGAAGGTTACACCAAGCGCGATGTGTTCAATTATTATTACCAGATGGCCGAATTTATTTTGCCGTATCTCAAAAACCGGCCGTTGTCGCTGAACCGCTTTCCGAACGGGATTGACGGCATGAGTTTTTACCAAAAGGACGTTAAGGGCAAGGCGCCGGACTGGGCCAAAACGTTTCCGTACACGACCAGCGACGGGGAGGATAAGGAATTTCTCGTAGGGGACAAAACCGACACGCTGATGTGGATGGCTTCGCTAGGGTGCATCGAAATGAATCCGTGGTTCAGTACGGTCAAAAAGCCCGATCATCCGGATTATTGTGTAATCGATCTGGATCCGGATAAAAATACATTTGGCCAGGTGATCGAGGTGGCGCAGGAGGTCAAAAAAATTCTCGATGCGATCGGCGTGCCGGGTTATGTCAAAACATCGGGGTCAACGGGCATCCATATTTATATTCCGCTCGGCGCACGGTACGATTATGACCAGTCGCAAATGTTCGCCAAGCTTATCGTATCGGTCGTACACCGCCAGTTGCCCGGATTTACGAGCATCGAAAGGCAGATCAAAAACCGCGGCGGCAAGATGTACCTGGACTTTTTGCAAAACCGGCCGGGCGCGACCATATCGGCGCCGTATTCGCTCCGTCCCAAACCGGGTGCGACCGTTTCGATGCCGCTGCATTGGGACGAGGTCAAAAAGGGACTCCAGATGAAGGATTTTACGATCCGCAACGCTGTGGCGCGTGCGCGGTCTGAAGGCGATCTGTTTGCTGCGACGCTTGGGCCGGGCATCGATATGGAAAAGGCGCTCGCACAAGCGCAACGACTGTTTTTTTGACCGAAAACATTTTGGTTCAGAGCATTTTGTGCATCTTGAAATTGATCAGCTCCACGCCATGACGCACGTTTTTTTGCTCGCACACCACTTCGAATCCGTTTTTTTCGAAAAAGGGTTTTGCAGTAATACTGACGTCCGAGGTGAGGTGGGTGTTGCCCGTGCGACGTGCGTGGGTTTCAATTTGCGACAATATCTTACGGGCGATGCCGCGGCGCTGGAAATCTTTGTGGATGTAAAAAAAATCGATGTAATTGCCTTTGTCGAGTGTGCCGTAGCCCACCATTTGGCGGTTTTTTTCAGCGATGATCACCAGCTGGTTCTCAAGGACCTTGATCCACCTTGGGGTGTTGGCGGCCGTGGCGGTCCAGACCGCAATTTGCGCGCTGTTGTAATCCTGCGTACATACCGATTTGATCGTATCGACGTACAATTGCTGCATTTGAGGCAAGTCAGTAGGTTGGGCCAGGCGTAATCTCATCGCGTGTGGGTTGTTTCCGAAGGTACGAAAATTTGGTTAGTACGCTGTCGGATGTCCGGTGTTGAATGTCGAATGTCGAACGAGAAGCGTCGGAACCTGAACCGTGAATGTTAAGTATGGGTACATTGCTCCGGCACGAAAATAAAAAACCCAAAAATGTCGAGCAAATTTCGCATTTTTGGGTTGTTTTCAATGGTTGTGACGATGATGGGATTCGAACCCATACGCCTTGCAGCACCACCCCCTCAAGATGGCGAGTCTACCAGTTTCTCCACATCGCCGTTAAAAAAAGAACCGTCTTTCGACTTTTCGTGACCCGACTGGGGCTCGAACCCAGGACCCCAACATTAAAAGTGTTGTGCTCTACCAACTGAGCTATCGAGTCGTTGCATTAAGAAAGGAGAAATTAGTGACCCGACTGGGGCTCGAACCCAGGACCCCAACATTAAAAGTGTTGTGCTCTACCAACTGAGCTATCGAGTCAATTTCTTCAATCTGCCTTGCGGCTTAATTGCGGGTGCAAATATAAGAGGTTATAATTTATTTTTCAAACCTATTTTGGTTTAAATTTGCCTTTTTTTGCAATTATCCGTTAACGCCTTAAAATATAAGGGTTTATTATGGCGAAAATCATTCTGCTTGGGTACATGGGATCGGGAAAGACCCAAACGGCAAAGGCATTGTCACTCGAAACAGGCTTGCCGATGATCGACCTGGACGCCCGGATTGAAGCGCAGGCGGGCCAATCGGTCACAGAAATCTTTCAAAACGAAGGCGAAATACGCTTTCGCAAACGCGAACACGATTTGCTTGCGCAACTGATGCAAACCAACGATTCATTTATATTGGCCCTGGGCGGCGGTACGCCTTGTTATGCGAACAACCATCGGTGGCTCAACGGCGACGGCATCGCATCGGTTTACCTCAAAACGTCCATTGACCAGTTGCACCATCGGCTGTCATCGGAAAAAGCGCACCGCCCGTTGATCGCCCAAATGGACGACGGCCAAATGAAAGAATTTATCGCCAAAAGTTTGTTCGAGCGCAGCTATTATTACAATCAGGCCACGCACACGGTCCAAACCGACGGCAGGTCCCCGAACGAAACCGCACGCGAAATTGCAGCATTACTCTAAGTACGCGCTGTCGCCATTTTCGTCAAAGGCCACCTGTACGTGTTCCTGCAGCGAAGTGCTCAGCGAAATTCCTTTAAAGTCAGCTTTGACGGGATATTTCTTGTGGTTTCTGTCCACGAGTACGGCAGTTTTGAATTTGGTCAGCGGCACGTCGAGAAAATGCCGTACGCCGTAAATCAGCGTCGTGCCTGAATTGAGTACGTCATCTACGAGCACCAAACCTTTATGGGCGTAATCTTCCGGCGCCAGCGAAGTGGTGATGGGCGCTGCGGGCTGCAATTTGGTGATCCGGACTTCGCACAATTGCACATTCATATCCGATATCTGCGCGAGCATGGCCGACAATTTCCGGGCAAACGTATAGCCATTTCCGGCAATTCCTGCTATGACCACGGTTTGTTCGTCGACAAAAGTTTCGTAAATCTGGTAGGCGATGCGACGGATTTTGTGCTGGATCTGGTCGTGCGTCAAAATGGTGTTGTGGGTCATTGTTGCAAAGTTGTGGGTTAACGGACCGTTAGTCCTGGTCGCTAAAATCATTTCCGAGGCCGTAATCTTCAAGGTCGCGCCGGTCTTTTTTGGTCGGTCGGCCGTCGCCGGTTTTCCGGTAGTGTTCCTTGGATAGTTTGAGCATTTCCAGATGTGCGAAAGCCTCCGGCGGCGTGGTGTCCTTGCGGTAAATGTCGACCAGCTTGGCCCCGACGCGGTTGGGCGGCAAATCCAGCACTTCCAGTGTATGGGTGATCTGGTCTTTTCGAAACCCGACCGTGTCGCCCGGAAATACCTCTTTGGACGGCTTGGCGACATGTCCGTTGACGCTGATCTGGTTCTTTTTGCACGCCTCGGTGACCATGTTCCGCGTTTTGTAGTAGCGAACGCACCAAAGGTATTTATCGACTCTCATTTATTTTCTGAATTCGGCGTTAAATAGTTCCTAAAAATAAATCAATATTGTATCT
>JAEWLN010000063.1 GCA_023457535.1 Bacteroidota bacterium | reverse complement strand
CACCAAATCCGGCCATCATAAACCCGAGGAATCCCGTCACAGCATAAGGAAACAACACCGCGATCGCAAATCCTGTTGTGAGTAGGGCCGCGCTCAGCAGCAGCATTTGCCTGATCCCGATGTGCGTGACGATACGGTCGCCGGCAAAGCGTCCGGCAGTCATCATCGCGATGTAAGCCGCAAAAGCCGCGGTAGACAATGCAGCGCCGGCCCCGACGGTTTTCTGGAAATACACGCCGCTCCAATCGTACATCGTATTTTCGCAGGCCATGCATAAAAATACGATGAGTGCATAGCGCCGCATCGGGCCTTTCGGGACCGAAAACAGGTTGCGGGGCGGCTGCGGTTTTGGCTTTTCCGATATCGTGCGTCTGAATTGCCACAACGACAACCCGGCGATGACCAATCCCACGGCCGGGAAATGCCACACAATGCCCACACCCGACTGCACAAGCACGTAGCCAAGTGCTGCCCCGGCAAATCCCGCGATGCTCCAAACGCCGTGAAAGGCCGTGATGACCGATTTTTTTTTATACATGCGCTGCACGGTAACCGCCTGCGCGTTCATGCTGATGTTGAGCAGATTGCGCGTAGACCCAAAGCAAAACAGCAACAATGCCAGCTGCCAGACCGCAGAGACGAATCCCGTGAGCGCAAGGGCGATGCTAAAGCCGAGCGAACCGGCAAGCATGATGGAATTGCTGCTGTACCGCCGCAACAGCCGTTGGGTAATGGGAAGCGTGCAGATCAGTCCGGCCGGCATCGCAAATAAAAGCGCGCCGAGCATGCTGTCGCTGAGTTGCAGCTCGTGACGGATGGTAGGGATTCGCGACGCCCATGCGGCATAGCCAAAACCCGATACGAAAAAGAATACCGCGTTGGCAATCCGGCTTTTTCTGCGGCCGGTAATAAAAAAACGTGTCATGGCATGCGGCTTTGGCGTGAAAGTAGGCCTCTGGGGGAACGTTATTTTATATGATTTTGGTAAAACGTTGCAGTGTGCCGCATTTTGCATCGGAGCACGATGAACAGGATTGGCGACGGCATCGGCATCGGGTACTTTGGCTTAAATAAATCCGCTGCCATCGGTTTTGCTGAGCCTTCCGAACGACACGCTGGACAGGATCGTAAAAATTCCAAGGCATAAAAAAGTGTAGTGAAACGGTGCGATGCCATCATTGTCTGATGCGCCTGCCTGAAAAAACGCCAACAGCAAACTGGCGACCGATACGCCAAAACTCACTGAAAGCTGTTGTGTGATCACAAGCATGGTATTGCCGCCGCTTTTGGTGTTGTCGTCAAGGTCCGACAGCGTAATGGTATTCATGGCAGACATCTGGACCGATGTGAAAAATCCGTAAAAAACCATCAGCAGTATGTAATACCCGAGCGGCGTATCGCGCTCAACGAAGCCCAACAGCAGCAGCACGCATCCCAGCAGCGCGGTGTTGCTGATGAGCACCGTGCGGTAACCGAGTGCCTTGATGATGCGCACCATGAACGGTTTGATCGCGACATTGGCCAAAGCCGACGGCAACAAAAGCAATCCCGCCACGGACGCCGAATACCCAAACCCGGTTTGCAGCATCAGCGGCAGCAATAATGGAAGGCCGCCAATCCCGAGCCGCGTGATCAGGCTTCCGGACAATCCGATTTTGAGCGTTTTGATGTTGAGCAGCCGCAAATCGATGATGGGTTTCTCCGTGCGTTTGTAATGGATATAATAGGCCACGGCCAGCAGGTTGAACAAAAGCAGTCCGCCTAAAATGATCGACCAGCGCGTCAGGCCGGTGCTCAGGGTTTCGAGCAGCATGGTGATCACGATCAGCGCCAGGCTGAAATACATCAGGCCGCGAAAATCGAACCGTCCGACGGCTTTTTTAAAATTGGGCATTGTGCGCTTGGCCAACGAAATGCCGATGATCCCGATGGGCACATTGACCAGGAAAATCCAATGCCAGGACAAATAATCGGTCAAAAAGCCGCCAAGACTCGGGCCGACAACCATGCCGAGCAACCCGAAAATCGTAATGAAATTCATCGTTTTGAGCAGCTTGCTTTTGGGATATTGGTACAGGATGGCCAGCCGCGCCACAGGAACCATCATCGATGCGCCGATGGCCTGCAAAACGCGCGATAAGTTAAATGTCAGCAGGTTCACAGAAAGCGCGCAACACAGCGACCCGGCCACGAAAAGCGCTACGGCAATGGTGAACATCGTGCGCGTCCCGAACTTGTCGGCCAGCCAGCCGGACAACGGGATGAACAGCGCAAGGGTAAGCGCATAAGTGACGATCACCGAATGCATTTGCGTAGGGGAATAGTCCAGATCGCGCGCAATGGACGGCAGCGACGTGTTCAGGATCGTGCCGTCGAGCGACTGTATGAACATGGCTGTGGCGGTGACCCACGGCAAAAGGTGCGTTGCGATGCGCTCTTTTTTGCGTTTGGCGCGTTTGCGGGCTTTCTTTTCTTCTGCGGTTTCCTGTTCCGATGCAGGATTTTGTGTCGTGTTCATAGCCGGTAATCGGGTCAATGGATGTGTTTGTAATCGAGCGCGGCGAGAATTTCTGCGATAGAGAAATGCGCCCCGCACACAAATTCATCGGCTGCCCCGTAGTAGATCGTCAGTTGATCACCGTCTACAACATGACCGTTGGTAAAAACGACAAAACCGAAAAATCCGCTCAATTCATAATCTTCGGTAGGTACCATGATGGGTTTGATGGTTCGCGCAATAACGCGGGAAGGATCGTTGAGGTCCATCAGGAACGCGCCGAGGCTGTATTGGTGTTCGGCGTTGGCTCCGTGGTAAATCTCGAGCCAGCCGTTTTCCGTGCGGATGGGGGCGGCCCCGGCTCCGATGCGCGCGCTGTCCCAAGACATCGGGCGTGTTTTGAGGATGCATTGGTGGTTGCCCCAGTGGACACCGTCAGGGGATTCGGTAAGCCAGATGAAATTGCCTCCGATTTGCGGGCTCGACGGCCGGTGCAGCGCGTAGAATTTGCCGTTTATCTTTTCCTCGAACAATGCGCAGTCCTTATTGTGCGGCGGCAGGATCATGCCTTTGTATTCGAACGAATGCCAGTCGCGCGTGGTGCGCATGGCCACGCCCACGCCATTTTCAGACACGGCGGTGTACGTTATATAATACGTGCCGTCCATTTGGGTCACGCGCGCATCTTCAATGCCATATTGTTCGAGTTTTCCAAGACCGGTTATGAAATCACACGATTTGGGTTCGTAAAAACGTATGCCGTCGTCGCTTGCAAAAAGCCGCAGATGCGAGATCGTCGTCAGGTAATCGAGCCCTTTGTATTGTACCACGCGCGGGTCGCTTGCCACCAGATGCGGATCGTTGAGCGGGATTTCGATGATTTCGACCTTGCCGCCGGCGTTGACAACCGGAAAGAAAATAACGCCTTCTTTTTGCGCGATGCTTTCGGCCACGCGAACCAACAGGCAGATCTTTCCGTCAAACCTGAATACGGCCGGATTCAAAATGCTGATGATTTGCAGTTCTTTGCTGCACGCCTCGAGGTCTTTGGGCATCAGCAGCGGGTTTTCCGGGAATCGTTTGGCCAGGTCGCGCATAATCGGAGCAATAAAAGGATACGTAAATGAAGATTGGAAATTACATTTTTGCACCTGTTTTGGATTTATACAATTTTTGGTTTTGGTTTAAGCGTGCCCACATCGGCAGGGATAAAAAGTGCTGGTATTAAAAATACTGGCACAGATACGCATCGGAAACTGGTAAAAATCACGTTTTGCCATGCGGATTATTTCCTTTAAAATGGTATCTTACCGATCAAAATAAAATATGACATCGGGCATTATCATCACCTTGGGCGTTTTACTGTTGCTGGCGTACCTGTTTGAAATTACGACGGCCAAAGTACGCGTGCCGTCTGTGATTTTGCTGCTCGCGCTGGGGTTTGGCGTCAAATTGCTGTCGCAGTCGCTTGCCATTCAAATTCCAAACCTGAACCCGGTATTGCCCATTTTGGGAACCGTCGGGCTGATCCTGATCGTACTTGAAGGCGCGCTCGAACTCGAGATCGATCGGGAAAAGATGCCGCTCATTTTGAAATCGGCGGCCATCGCATTGCTTTCGATCGCATTGCTGGGATTTGGCATTGCCACCTATTTATGCCAGACCGGGTCCGCGCCTTTTAAAACGGTGCTGTCCAATGTGATTCCACTGGCCGTGATTTCAAGTGCCATCGCGATCCCGAGCGCGCGCAACCTATTGTCCCGCGACCGCGAATTCATTACTTATGAAAGCAGTTTGTCCGATATTTTTGGGGTGATTTTTTTCAATTTTGTCACGTTCAACGACAGTTTCGGCGCTGCGACCATGGGGGAATTCTCGCTGGAGATGCTTGTGATGCTCGCCATTTCGTTTGGCGCGACGTTGTTGCTGGCGGGTTTTTTGAACCGGATCAGGCACCACATCAAATTTGTCCCGATCATTATTTCTGTGGTGCTGATTTACGCCATCGCCAAAGAATTCCACCTGCCGGCACTTTTGTTTATTCTGCTGTTCGGGCTTTTTATGGGCAACATCGAGGAATTGCGGCACTTTAAATTTGTCAGCCAGTTCCATCCGGTCAATTTCAGCCGCGATGTCGTGAAATTCCGCGAGATCACAGCCGAGCTCGCTTTTTTGATCCGCGCGCTGTTTTTCATTCTCTTCGGGTTTTTGCTTGACACGACTGAGATACTCAACCCCGATACGATCGTAGTAGCCATCGGGATCACCCTTGCGATATTCGCTTCGCGGTGGGTGGCGCTCAGATTGTTCGGAATGTCGG
>JAEWLN010000062.1 GCA_023457535.1 Bacteroidota bacterium | reverse complement strand
ATCGATGATCGTATAACAAATATCATCGGCGGCTTCGACCAGATAAGCCAGCGGATGCCGTTGAAAACCAATGTGATCGCCGGACCGCGTTTGGATCAAACCGAGTTCTGCGGCCACTTCGCTAAAAAAATCCTTATCCGACTGGAAAAAGCCGTACTTTTTATCGCAAATGTCCGACGACGGCTTCTTGGGCAGGCTTTCCTTGGGGTATTTCATAAACGCGCCGAGCGTCGCATAAGAGATGCGCAAGCCGCCTTCGTTGCCCGGACGCGAGCTCGTCAGTACCGAAAATCCGTTGGCATTGCCTTCAAAATCGATCAGGTCCTGCCATTGCTTGTCGGTGAGTTGGTCGCGGAATTTTCGTCCGTTTCCGATTTTGAAATATTCGCCGATCGCTTTCTCGCCCGAATGTCCGAACGGCGGATTGCCGATGTCATGCGCCAGGGAAGCCGCCGCGACGATGGCGCCAAAATCGTTCATGTGGTAGCCGTGTATTTCCGCCAGGTACGGATATTTTTCGATGATCCTCTTGCCCACCAAACGCCCCAGCGACCGCCCAACGACAGACACTTCAAGGCTGTGCGTGAGCCGCGTATGCACAAAATCGGTTTTGGAAAGCGGAATGACCTGCGTTTTGTCCTGCAAGCTGCGGAACGCCGAGGAAAAAATGATGCGGTCGTAATCGACTTCAAAGCCAAGCCGTGTGTCGTCTTGCTCTTTTCTGAGTCGTTTGCCTTTGTCGCCTTGGCGTTTTAAGGATAGAAGTTGTTCCCAGTGCATCATCGGTGCTGATTTATTGTTTATTGTTATGCTTTATTCGTTGTTGGCGTTTAACGTTCAATTCATTCGACATTCGACGTTCGACATTCGACATTCGACGTTCAACATTCGGCGTAAAAGTCGCCCTGTCCTTAAAAAAAACAGCTGCCCTATACAGACAGCCGTTTTGAATATGGATTAATTGTTTTAAGAACCGCACATTTCGCAATCGTCGCCTTGTGAGGAGCGCGCTGCTTCGATCATGGCGCGGTATTCTTCTGCGCTGATGGGTTCTGAATCAGAGACCGGCGAGGGCTGCACCGACACTACCGTTGCCGTGGCTTCGGGCGCCACCTCGACGACCTCTGCCGGAACGGTTACCGGAACAGGTTCTGATTTTTTGTCGTTGTTGAGCGTAAACTTGATCGCATCTACCGCGGCTTTGGTCCTCAAATAATACATTCCGGTTTTGAGTCCCGATTGCCACGCATAAAAATGCATCGAGGTTAGTTTTGCGTAGTTCACATCCTGCATGAACAGGTTCAGCGATTGCGACTGGTCGATGAAATAACCGCGTTGGCGCGACATGTCGATAATGTCCTTCATCGACATTTCCCAAACGGTTTTGTAAAGCTCTTTCAAATCCTGCGGAATGCGCTCGATGTGCTGTACCGATCCATTGTGGCGCATGATTTCCTGCTTGAGCTCTTCATTCCACAACCCGCGCTTGACGAGGTCTTCGAGCAAATGCTTGTTGACGACGATGAATTCGCCCGACAAAACGCGGCGCGTATAAATATTGGACGTATACGGCTCGAACGCTTCGTTGTTGCCCAGGATTTGCGACGTGGACGCCGTTGGCATCGGGGCGACCAAAAGCGAGTTGCGCACGCCGTGTTCGATGACTTCATTGCGCAAAGACGCCCAGTCCCATCGGCCTGAGAGATCGCTGTCCTTGAGCCCCCACAGGTTGTATTGGAATTCGCCTTGGGAAATCGGCGAACCTTTGAAGGTTGAGTATGGGCCTTCTTCCTTGGCGAGTTCCATAGAGGCGGTCACGGCTGCAAAGTAAAGCGTTTCGAAGATTTCCTGATTGAGTTGCTTGGCTTCGTCGCTGGTGAACGGCATGCGAAGCAATATGAACGCATCGGCCAATCCCTGAACGCCCAAACCTACCGGACGGTGGCGCAGGTTGGACGTTTCGGCTTGCGGCACCGGATAGTAATTGCGGTCGATGACCTTATTGAGGTTTTTGGTCACGCGCTTGGTCACGTTGTAAAGCAGTTCGTGGTCGAATTTGCCATTGTCGATGAACATTGGAAGCGAAATCGACGCGAGGTTGCACACCGCAATTTCATCGGCGGACGTATATTCCATGATCTCTGTGCACAAGTTCGACGAGCGGATCGTACCGAGGTTTTTCTGGTTCGACTTGCGGTTGGCCGCGTCCTTGTACAACATGTACGGCGTTCCGGTCTCGATTTGCGATTCGAGGATTTTCTCCCACAATTCGCGCGCCTTGATCGTTTTTCGGCCTTTGCCGGCGGCTTCGTACGATTCGTACAGTTTTTCGAATTCCTCGCCGTACACATCGTACAATCCCGGACATTCGTTAGGACACATCAGCGTCCAGGTCGAATCTTCCTGTACGCGTTTCATGAACAAATCGGACGTCCACATGGCAAGGAACAAATCGCGGGCGCGCATTTCTTCTTTTCCGTGGTTTTTCTTCAAATCGAGGAAGTCGAAAATATCGGCATGCCAGGTTTCGATATAGATCGCAAAGCTGCCTTTTCGCTTGCCGCCGCCCTGATCGACGTAACGCGCCGTATCGTTGAAGACGCGCAACATCGGGACGATGCCATTCGAAGTGCCGTTTGTGCCGCGGATGTACGATCCTGTCGCGCGCACGTTGTGGATCGAAAGTCCGATGCCGCCCGCCGATTGCGAGATCTTGGCCGTTTGCTTGAGCGTGTCGTAAATGCCGTCGATCGAGTCGTCCTGCATCTGCAACAGGAAACACGAAGACATTTGCGGCTTGGGCGTTCCGGCGTTGAACAGCGTTGGTGTGGCGTGTGTAAAATATTTTTTGGACATCAGATCATAGGTTTCTATGACCGATTTCAAATCATTGAGGTGGATCCCGACGGCCACGCGCATGAGCATATGCTGCGGACGCTCGACAATTTTGCCGTTGATCTTGAGCAGATACGACCGCTCGAGTGTTTTGAACCCAAAATAATCGTAGTTGAAATCGCGGTTGTAAATGACGTGCGAATCCAAAAATTCCGCATTTTCTTCAATTACCTTGAACACTTCGTCCGACAGCAACGGCGATTCTTTGCCCGTGCGCGGATTGACGTAGTGGTACATGTCGAACATGGTTTCAGAGAACGATTTCTTGGTGTTTTTGTGCAGGTTCGAAATCGCGATACGCGCCGCCAGCAGCGCATAATCCGGGTGTGTTACCGTCATGGCCGCAGCCGTCTCAGCCGCGAGATTATCGAGTTCTGAAGTGGTTACACCGTCATACAATCCTTCTATGACGCGCATGGCCACTTTTACCGCATCGACCAGGTCATTGAGGCCGTAGCACAATTTTTTGATGCGGTCTGTAATCTTGTCAAACATGACAGGCTCTTTGTGGCCGTCTCTTTTTACTACATACATAGGTAAGTGTTTTGTGAAAATGGAAATCCCTTTCCGGTTTTCGGGTTAATTGTTATTGAAATTTGAAAATGGGGTAATTTGAAAATTTGAAAATGAACGTGACAAACCATTTTTACGAAACAGTTTGACTTTTAAATCCGAAGTCCGAAACACCTCTAACAAAGCATTTCCAAATTGTCGGATTTTCAAATTTCCAAATTAAAAATCGGCATCAAAACTAATCTTCTGCGAATCGTCATTCCCCTGCGTACTGTTCATCACGCCCGCTTTCTGGTAATCGGCGACGCGCTTTTCGAAAAAGTTCGTCTTGCCCTGCAAGGAAATCATGTCCATGAAATCGAACGGATTGGCCGAGTTGTAAACGCGGTCGCAACCGAGTTCCACAAGCAAACGATCGGTCACAAATTCAAGGTATTGCGTCATCAGGTTGGCATTCATCCCGATCAGGCTTACCGGCAACGATTCAGTGATGAATTCGCGTTCGATGTTGAGCGCATCGACAATGATTTCCGTAATGCGCGCCTTTGGAACCTTGTTGACCAAATGGTGGTTGTGCAGGTGCACGGCAAAATCGCAGTGAACACCTTCATCGCGCGAGATCAGTTCGTTAGAAAACGTCAGCCCGGGCATCAGGCCACGCTTTTTGAGCCAGTAGATCGAGCAGAACGCACCAGAGAAGAAAATGCCTTCAACGGCCGCAAACGCGATCAAACGCTCGGCGAATGAATCCGACGAGATCCATTTGAGCGCCCATTCGGCCTTTTTCTTAATGGCCGGAAACACTTCGAGCGCATTGAACAACTGGTCTTTCTCAGCTTCGTCCTTGACATAGGTATCGATCAAAAGCGAATAGGTTTCGCTGTGGATGTTCTCCATCATGATCTGAAAGCCGTAAAAGAATTTGGCCTCCGGATACTGGACTTCGTTGACAAAATTCTCAGCGAGGTTTTCATTGACGATGCCGTCCGATGCGGCGAAAAACGCAAGAATGTGTTTGATAAAATATTTTTCGTCGGCGTTGAGCTTGTTGTTCCAATCCGATAAATCCTGGTGCAGATCGATCTCCTCAGCGGTCCAGAAACTCGCTTCCATCTTTTTATACCATTCCCAAATGTCGTGGTGCTTGATGGGAAAAATGACGAATCGGTTTTTATTTTCTTGTAAAATAGGTTCTATCGCAGCCATATCGTTGGAGGTTTTGGGGAAGATTTTAACACTTTTTTAAGCTTCGTTTCCGATTACAAAGATTGGTATTTGAATCTGGATTTAAAAGTCAAACTTATCCACAATCGGAAGTAGTTTTTAACAAGAATTGCACGCGCGCATCCAAACCGAATTAAATCTCAATAGACTGATTTACAGCTATTTTGAAAATCACATAAGTTGTGAAGGCGCGCCAGCCGTACGATCTCAAAAATCGCCCCGACAGCCAACATGAACACCGACGGCCCAACCTTATTAAAACGCAGAAAAGACATCCGGATTGCGGCCGACGGAACAAAAAGACACAAAAAAAACCGCATCAGTGGCGGCCTTTGATTGTATCGTGGGATTTGAGTTCGGAGGCTACCAGTTCAAGTTCATCATACCATTGCTGGCCAAACCGGCGGATAAGCGCCTCTTTGACGAATTTGTATACCGGAACTTCGAGTTCTTTGCCCAGTGAACACGCGTCATCGCAAATGTCCCACCGATCGTAATTGACAGCCGCAAAAGCCGAAAAGTCTTTTACCCGAACCGGATACAAATGGCATGAAACCGGTTTTTTCCACTCTACCACACCTTGGTTATACGCTTGCTCGATGCCGCAAAGCGCGGTTTTCCCGTCAAAAATCACATAAGCGCAGTCTTTGTTGTCGATCAGCGGCGTTTCCAGCGTGCCGTCAGACCCGACGACCCACGTGCCCTGGGATTCGATTGCGGCTATTCCCTCCGGCCGGAGAAATGGCTTGACCTTAGCGTAGATATCCTCCAGGATCTTTGTCTCGGCCTCATTTAGCGGCGCACCGGCATCGCCATCCACGCAGCAGCCTCCGTGGCAGGCCGACAGGTTACACACAAAATCTTTTTGGATAATGTCTTCAGATACGATGGTTTTGCCAATTTGAAACATGCCGCAAAGATACTATTCCGCAACGAGCGGCCCGCCAAATTAACCGTTAAAATTTAAACGTTTGGCGTGCATCTAAAATTAACGGGATTTTGGCTTGCAACTACTTATTAATGCAGTAATTTTGCACCCTCAAAATAAACCTATGTCATTCGACCTCAAAGAAATCGTCACAGTAAGCATGGTGTTGTTCGCCGTCATCGATATTGTCGGGACCGTCCCGATTATCGTCGATATGCGCAGCCGTCATGGCAAGATCGAATCTGAAAAAGCATCGGCTGTAGCTGGCATCATTATGATCGTATTTCTCTTTATCGGAGAGGAATTCCTGAAACTGATCGGCATTGATGTACACTCGTTTGCCGTAGCCGGCTCATTTGTTTTGTTCTTTCTGGCCCTGGAAATGATCCTGGGTATCCGTATTTACAAAGAGGACAGCAGCAGCTCGGCGTCGATCGTCCCGCTGGCGTTCCCGCTGATTGCCGGGGCCGGAACGATGACTACGCTATTGTCGCTGCGTTCGCAATATGATGCGCTGAACATCGTCATCGCCATTTTACTCAACATCATTCTGGTTTATATCGTGCTCAAATCGTCGTCCAAAATAGAGAAGATGCTGGGTAAAAACGGATTGGGCGTCGTGCGGAAAACCTTTGGCGTCGTGCTGCTCGCAATCGCTGTTAAATTATTTGCGGCGAATGTTAAAGGTTTGTTCGTTTAATCGAAATTTTACTACTTTTCAACACTCAAAATTTTTTTCAAGAATGAAAATATTCACTTCCATATTGGTAGTCATCGCGCTCGCGCTCATTATTTTCAATATTTTCCTGCTGGACTTTGATCATTTGTTTGAAGGCGATTCGATGGTGGCGCTGATTGGAATTGCGGCGTCTTTCTGCGCGATTTTCATCCTGCTCATTTTCCGGATGTCCAAAATGATCGAAGAAAAAACCAAAAACCGATAGATGTTCGACGTACTGATCATAGGCGGCGGGGTTTCCGGCATGTCCTGCGCGCTTGTGTTGGGTTCGGCCCATAAAAAACCGTATGCCACCGATAAGAAAATCGGGATTTTCACCCACCAGAAAAACACCAACCTTCAGGAAGCCTTGTTCAACAACGCTTACGGAATCGCCCCGGGTACGCTCGGCGCAGACCTGATGACCAAGAGCATTGCGCATTTGTCCGGGCAATATCCTGACGTGGTGCAGATTGGCGGCGAGAAAGTACTCAAAATCGAACGCACCGCTGCGCATTTTACCGTTACGACGAACAGGAATTCCTACCAGAGCGCTGTGGTCGTGGTGGCTGTCGGCTGGGCCAATACGCTGATGATCGAGGGCCTGGAAAGCTACATCGAGCCGCACAAAAAATCCATCCCGGAAAAGAACCGCATCCAATTGCGCAACACAGACCACAAAGTAGCGGACGGCCTTTACGTGTGCGGAACCTTGTCGGGCAAGCGCAGCCAACTCGCGATTGCTGCCGGAAGCGGCGCTGAAGTTGCCACGGATATTCTTACGTTGTGGAACGACGGCAATCAAAGCCAAAGCCACGATTCGGTCAAAAAGTGATTATTTGCTTAAAACCGCTTTGATCATCGGATCTTCCTTCAGCACAATCTCATAATACTTTTGGTCGTCGAAAAGTTGCTGCGCGAACTCCGCCGCGAGGTAGCGTTTGACGAGCGACTTGTTCTTCGCCAGTGCGATGTCGAGCCCGTTATCGCGCACATATTTCTGGAAATTGTTGAAATACACATCCGTTTTGGTCATTTTGTCGAGAAATTGCGCAAAGGACAACCCCAAAAAAGCCTTACGGTCGCGGTCAAGCTGTTCAAAAACAAAATGCCCCACCGCACCTGATTGCATCAAATAAGCCGTGGTTTCCTGACCGTGCTCCACCTCGAGCGGCACAAAAATATCGGGCACAATGCCCCCGCCGCCGTACACGATGCGTCCTGATTTGGTTTTGAACTTGAGCGTGTCGGCGATCTTAATGCTGTCCTTGGCGTATAGTTCGCCGTGGTCAAAACGCTTCATAAAATCGTTGAAATAATCGCCGCTTCCCTTGGAATAATCCTTTTGGATCGAGCGCCCCGACGGCGTGTAATACCGCGCCACGGTAAGCCGAACCGCCGATCCGTCCTCGAAATCCATCTCGCGCTGCACCAATCCTTTTCCAAACGACCTGCGCCCGACAATAACCCCGCGGTCGTTGTCCTGCACCGCACCGGCCAGAATTTCGCTCGCCGAGGCGCTGTTTTCATTAATCAGCACAAATACTTTTCCTTGTTCAAAATCGCCGCGATCGGTTGCAAAAGTCTTGTCGATGCGGCCTTTTTTATTTTTTGTGAAGACGATCAGCTCTTTGTCCCTGAGCAATTCGTCGGCGATCTCAGCGGCCATTTCCATATAGCCGCCGCCGTTGTCGCGCACGTCGATAACCAGCGTCCGGATGTGCTGGTTGCGCAATTGGGTCAGCGCGCGTACAAATTCGTCATAGGTCGTTTCGGCAAAACGGTTGATTTTGATGTAGCCCGTGGTTGGATTGATCAAAACGGCCGCATCGACCGACGTGAGCGGAATTACATCGCGTTTGACCGTTACCTTGAAAGTGCGTTTGTCTGTTTTCCGATAGACGGTCAGTTGCAATTCCGATCCTTCACGCCCCCGCAATTTGGAAAAAAGCGAATCCGACGCCAGTTTTTTGCCGAATAATTTGTCCTTGCCCGCATAAAGGATGCGGTCACCGGGCATGATGCCTGCGCGTTCGGACGGACCGCCGGCCAGTGGCTTGATGACGGCGACCGAATCGTTGTACATGTAAAAATTTACGCCGATGCCGACAAAATCGCCGCGCATGCTCTCGGCCTCTGCGGTTTGCTCACTTGGCGGAATATAGACCGAATGCGGATCGAGTTGCTCCAGAATGTTGTTGACGGTCAGTTCTACGATCGAATCGGCATCGACATCGTCCACATACTCGCTGTTGATAAAATCGAGCAGCCGGTTGAGCTTGCTTTTGTAGTTGTTTTTGGAAAACGACGGCTTCTCGACCGGAAAGTTCAAAAATCCGCCGAGCAAAATACCGATTGCCAGCGCAAGCGATACAATCAGGACCATATGCGCCGGTCTGAGCCGCATTAGTCTGGTTCCTGGATTTGTTCGACAATCACGCCGGCCTTTTTGAGAAAATCAACCCCCGATGTATCGCGGTAACCCATTTGATACACCACGCGCTTGATGCCCGATTGATGGATCAGCTTGCTGCACTCGCGACACGGCGAAAGTGTAATGTAAAGCGTGGCGTCCTGGCACGATTGCGTCGATTGGGCCACTTTAAGGATTGCGTTGGCCTCTGCGTGCAGCACATACCACTTGGTATAGCCTTCTTCATCTTCGCAGCAGTTTTCGAAACCGGTCGGGGTTCCGTTGTAGCCGTCGGAAATGATCATTTTGTCGCGCACGATGATCGCACCCACTTTTTTGCGTTGGCAATACGAGAGTTGGCCCCACTCTTTGGCAATCCTGAGGTAGGCTTTATCGTATTTGTTCAGTTTTTTGTCCATTTGAATTTTGGTCATCTTTCCAATAGCATCGGCACGACCACACCGATTACGAATGCCGAGGTCACCAACGCAAAGTCGCGTTTGGAGAACCGCGCAAAGTGATGCAAGATAAAAGAAATCAGCAACACGACCAAAACCACGATCAGTTGCGCTATTTCGATCCCGATCGCAAACTCTAACAGCGGGAAAATTTTATCGGTCGCATCTCCTGGAAGGATGGATTTGAAGTAATTGGAGAAACCCAGTCCGTGGATAATTCCAAAAAATAGCGTAATAAACCCGATCACGTTAAAACTTTCCTTACCGCCCGATTTACCGGCGCGGAACAAATTATAGACCGCAGTGAGCAAAATGGTGACCGGAATCAGCAACTCGACGATATCGGCCTTGATGATCACAATGCCAAATACAGAGAGAAACAGCGCCAGCGTATGCCCGATCGTGAAAACGGTCACCAGCAGCAGCACGCGCTTCCAATCCTTGAACGCATACGGCACGGTGAGCGCCGTCAAGAACAACACATGGTCATATCCGTCGAGGTCGAGCACATGATGCAGCCCGATTTTAAGGTAGATCCAAAATTCTGACATGCTTTTAGTTTTGAGTAGATTGTGGGTGGTAAAAATACAACATATTCCCAAACGGCAGATTGCGCGTAATATTTTGAAAAATGGCTAAAAACAACCGCAAAAAGATAAAAAAGCAGCTTTTTATTCGATGTGAAATACAATATATTTGTATCTAAAACCAATCATTATGTCATTTTCAGATCTATTCGACAGCGAGTTCAAAACGCGGAACAAAGGTCATTTTTCGGCCATTGTACGCGTGGCCTTGGCCGACGGCGTCGTACATCCCGAAGAGAAAGTCTTTCTCGACAAACTCGCCCACAAACTCGAAATCAACCAGGAAGAATATGAGGAGATCCTCGAAAATCCGTTGAAATACCCGATCAATCCGCCATATTTGTATTCGCAACGGCTCGAGCGTTTGTACGATTTGGGTCGCATGGTCCACATCGATCACCAACTTGGCGACAAACAAGATGTTCTGTTGCGCAAATTTGCACTCGCCTTAGGGTTCACGCCCGGAAATGTCAACTACATCGTGAACAAGGCGATGTTTTTGATCGACCGCAAAGTCGATCCGGAAGAGTTTATGTATGAAATGGAGCACATGAACAAGTAAAAAAGCAAGCACCAATTGGTGAAATTTGTAATAAAAAAGCCGGATGTCCAAAACGACTCCGGCTTTCTGGTTATAGAAAATTGGTTTGGTTTCTTATTTATTGGCGGCCATGAACGATTCAGCCTTTTCAACCATGTTTTTACTGCCGCAAAAGAACGGTACGCGCTGGTGCAGTTCAGTAGGTTGGATTTCCATGATGCGCCCGAAGCCGTCCGACGCTTTTCCGCCAGCTTGTTCTGCGATGAATGCCATCGGGTTGCATTCGTACAGCAATCGCAATTTGCCTTTGGATGCCTTGGTGCTTGTGGGGTAAATATAGATACCGCCTTTGATCATGTTGCGGTGGATGTCCGACACAAGCGATCCGATGTAACGCGACGTATACGGCCGGTCGCCTTCCTCAGCCTGGCAATATTTGATATAATCCTTGACACCTTGCGGAAAATGGACGTAATTGCCTTCGTTGATCGAATAGATATTCCCGTCCGGTTTGAACTGCATGTTCGGATGCGACAAATAAAACGTCCCGATGGCCGGATTGAGCGTAAATCCGTTCACACCGTGACCAGTGGTATACACCAGCATGGTCGAAGTGCCGTAAATCACATATCCTGCAGCCACCTGTGCCGTTCCTGGCTGCAGAAAATCCTCTAGCGTTACCGGCGTTCCGATAGGCGTCACGCGTCGAAACACTGAAAATATCGTTCCCACGGACACATTCACATCTATATTTGACGAGCCGTCGAGTGGATCCATTAGCACGACGTATTTGTTGTTGTGGCCTTCATCAAGGCCTTTTACGGTGATGAAATCGTCGTTTTCCTCCGAGGCGATACCGCACACGATCTCGCGGTTGATCAGCGTCTGGATGAAAACCTCATTGGCATACACGTCTAATTTTTGCTGGTCTTCGCCCTGGATGTTCTGTTCTCCCGCCGCACCGGTAATATCGACCAGTCCCGCTTTGTTTACTTTATAATTGACGACCTTGGCCGCCAGTCGGATGGAATTGATGATCTTGGACAGCTCGCCCGTTGAATAATTGTGGTCTTTTTGCTTCTCGATGATAAACTCCCCGAGTGTCTTATTGCGTTCTTCCATTGCGAAATCGTTGTAGTTGTGGCGCAAAGATAATTTAAAAAACGAATTGGCAATGGTGGATTGGGGAAGGTAATTGGGAATTTAAAAATTTGGAAATTTGGAAATTTGGAAATGGAGTTTGTGCCGGCAAGACGTGGTGGGGGAATTTGAAAATTTGAAAATTTGGAAATTTAGAAATGGAGTTTGTGCCGGCAAGACGTCGTGTGGATATTTGGAAATGGATGTTTGTGCGGACAAGACGTGGTGTGGGGAATTTGGGAATTTGAAAATTTGGAAATGGAGTTTGTGCAGGCAAGACGTCGTGGAAATTTGGAAATGGATAAATGTGCCGGCAGAAGTCGTGTGGGACTTTGAAATTTGGGAATCAACGCAGGGTCCAAAGAACGTGGGAACTTGCATTCAGATTTGTCGTAGCCAATTTACATCCGTTCCAAAAACCCGTGTGCGGCAGCCTGATCCATCTGCGCCACGCGCCAGTCTGCGAGCACGCGCGCACCCGATTTTTCATAAAATGCAATGGCGGGCGTATTCCAATCGAGCACATTCCATTCGATGCGTCGTACGCCGTCGGCCACACCCTGCCTGATGACCTCGGTATAGAGCGCCAGTCCCACGCCTGTGCCGCGCGCTCGTTCGGTCACAATTAAATCTTCGAGATGTATCGTCCTGCCCTTCCACGTTGAGTAGCGGTAATAGTACAGCGCCATTCCAACGATTTTACCGTCGGTTTCCGCAACGAAGGTGTAAAAAAGCGGGTCTTGGCCAAAGCCGTCGCGCTCGAGATCGCGTACGGTCACTACCACGGCGTCAGGCTCTTTTTCAAAAACCGCGAGTTCGCGTATGAGTTCCAAAACATGCGGCATATCAGCCTTTTCGCCTTTTCTGATGGTCATTTTTAGGAGCTTTATCCGGCTTTACGCAGTATCTTTTCGACGGTTTCCGCGATGCGCACGGCGGGAATTATCGGACAGTGTCCCGTTGGAACCTCTGGAACGAAAAGGATACTTGCTGCAATCCGGGCTAAAGGTAGGGGTAATTTTGAATTTTGGGTCCTAAAATTTAAATGCGCTCCCGAAGCGGTAAAAAATTTCAATACTTTCCTGACCATAATTCCATTCGGTGTGGGCCCGCCGCCCGCCGCTATATTGCTGACGATCGATCTTAAATTGCCACAAAAAATTTATCCGCTGGTGTGAAATGTACAGTTTTTCTGTAATGAACAAAACTTTGAAATTTGTATTTTCGCTTCATGGGAAGGGGGCATTGGAAGTATACCCCAACAAAATTTTCCGATACGCACACTACAGAAAATCTGTACTTTTTGTTAAAGTTTTTGCCGAATAACAATTTCGCATTGCTGTCGGATCTTACACATCAGCATAGTTAGAATTTCAAATTCAATTCACGCCACATACCCCAACTACAAAAAATTTATCCGCTGGTGTGAAATGTACAGTTTTTCTGTAATGAACAAAACTTTGAAATTTGTATTTTCGCTTCATGGGAAGGGGGCATTGGAAGTATATCCCAACAAAATTTTTCGATACGCACATTACAGAAAATCTGTACTTTTTGTTAAAGTTTTGGCCAAATAACAATTACGCGTGCTGTCGGATACTATACATCAAAATATGAGAATTTTCAAATTCGGAGGCGCATCGGTCAAAGACGCGGCCGGCGTACGCAATGTTTACGAGGTTTTGCAGCAAACGGGCTGCGACGATGTATTGCTTGTCGTATCGGCCATGGGCAAAACCACCAACGCGCTGGAGGTCGTGATCAAGGATTATTTCGACAAATCGGCGTCGCTTAAGGCCTCAGTACAGGAAGTGCGCAAATACCACAATGAAATTTTGCTCGATTTGTTCGATGACGACAAGCACGCAGTTTTTGCAGCGGTCAATCAACTTTTTGCCGAACTCGAATTCTTCCTTTCACAAAATAAATCGCCTAACTATAATTTTGTATACGATCAGGTGGTCAGCACCGGCGAACTGATCTCGACTACCATCCTGGCACATTACATGAATTACCGCGGCACGAAGACCAATTGGATCGATGTGCGCCAATTCATCAAAACCGACAACACGTACCGCGATGCCAATGTCGACTGGACGCTCACACAAAAGAACATTTCAAAAAATGTCAGGAAAAAAGTGCTCAACATCACGCAGGGATTTCTAGGGTCTGACGAAAATAATTTCACGAGCACGCTCGGGCGCGAAGGATCGGATTACACGGCCGCTATTTTTGCCTATTGCCTGGGCGCGGAAAGCGTCACGATCTGGAAAGACGTTCCTGGCGTAATGAACGCCGATCCCCGGTATTTTGAAAACGCCCGTCTGCTCAACCACATATCCTACCGCGAGGCCATCGAACTGGCGTTTTACGGCGCCACGGTCATTCACCCCAAAACGCTCCAGCCGTTGCAAAGAAAGGAAATCCCGTTGTATGTGAAATCTTTTCTGCAACCTGAAATGCCTGGTACGGCCGTATCCAAAGGTGCTGATCTGGACCCGCACCTGCCGTGTTTTATCGTAAAGAAAAACCAATTGCTGATCTCGTTATCGTCGATCGATTTTTCGTTTATCATGGAGGAAAACATCAGCGAAATCTTTGCGTTGCTGCACCAATTTAAGATGAAAGTACACCTGATCCAAAATTCAGCGATCAGTTTCTCTGTGTGCGCCGATGATAAATTTGGTCACTTCGGGCAACTGCGCACGATTTTATCGAAAAAGTTCAAAGTATCGTACAACGAGAATGTTTCGCTGTACACGATAAGGCACTTTGATGAAAAAGCCGCGCAGGTAGTCGAGCATGGGAAAACGGTGTTGCTCAAACAGGTCAGCCGCGAAACCATGCAAATCGTCACGCGCGAAGCCACGCAGGCCAATTAAAGCCTGTCGGCTGAAAACCAATACCATAACCCGCCAAACCCAATCCGCCGCCGCAATGTTCCGATACCTTGCGGCTTTTTATATTTTTTTCGCGCTTTGTCTAAAATGTCCGCATTATTTCCATGATTTAACATTCTTTTTTAGTATAATTGCATGCTTATAAAACAATCTCAACAACTATTAACAACAACATCTATGAAAAAAATTACGCTAGCTATTGCATCGTTCTTCTTGGCGCTGCAGGCCCAGGGTCAGGTGCTGGTCACGGAGAATTTCGACACCGCATTGACCTGGACCGTCGTACGCGTGTCGGGAAGTTCGGCAAATCCGGGCTGGACGCGCGTCACCAACGGCAACAACCCCAACTGCACTCCGGCTCAGGGTGCGGGTATGGCCAAATTCGATGCGTACAACATTCCTGCAGGAAACAATTACCACATCCAGTCGCCGGCCATTAATTTCACCGGTGCTAATTACCGTGTCAAGTTCAGCATGTACCGCGATGGCGGCTATCCGGAAAACACAGACCGGATCCGGGTATACTACAACACCACGACGGCCCCGGGCGGAACGTTGATCGGTACCGTGCACCGCTCTGTGGCGTTATCTCCGGTAGTATCGGACAACGGTTGGTACAACTACACTTTCAACCTACCGGCCAACCTGACTGCAACGGGTTATATTTCGCTGATGGCTACATCGAACTACGGAAACAACATTTATGTCGACAACATCATGGTATCGCAAATTGCCAATGACGATGCCGAACTCAGCAGCTTAGACATGGGCGCGATCGCCGCACAAGGGGCGCTTCCCATTACCGGAACGTTCAAAAACCTCGGTCTCAACAACATCAATTCGCTCGATCTCAAATGGCAGATCAACGACGGTCCGGTACACACCCAAACCGTCAGCAATCTGAATCTCGCCCCAAATGGCATCTATAATTTCACGCATGCCGATACGTGGACCGCGACACCTGGACAATACACACTAAACGTGTGGGTAGAAAATCCAAACGGCACCGCCGACACAGACGCAACAAATAATTCATTGAGCAAAACGGTCTCGATTGCCAGCGGATCTGCGGCAAGATTCCCATTGTATGAAAAATTCTCCAGTTCCACATGCCCGCCGTGTGCAGGTTTCAATGGCACGTATTTTAACCCGTTCTCAAACATCCACCACGATAATTTTGCACTGATCAATTATCAGGTCAACTGGCCCGGAACCGGTGACCCGTATTTCACCGCAGAAGTAGGTTCACGCGTAAACTATTACAGCGTCAATGCCGCGCCAACGCTTTTTGTCGATGCCAAAGACGGCTTGAATTACAGTGCATCAGGATTAGTGAATGACCTCAACACCGCAACGACAAGACCGGCGTTTTTCGCACTGGCTGCGGGCCATACCATCACCGGCAACAATATTGTCGTAGATGTTGACGTGACGCCTTATCTGACGGGCGCCTATACGCTCCACGCTGTTGTGGTCGAAAAGGTAACTTTCGAAAACGTAGCCACCAACGGCGAAACAGAATTCCACAACGTCATGATGAAAATGCTGCCAAATGCCTCGGGTACGGCGATGAACTTTGTACACGACGTTCCGCAAAGCGTGCAGCTCAGTGCGTCGCTGGCCAATTTGAACATTGAAGAAATGTCCGATCTGGCAGTGGTGGTATTCATCCAAAACAATGCTTCCAAAGCAATCATGCAGGCCGCCTATTCAGACGATTTGCTTGCTACAACACAGTTCGGATCGGCAGAAACGATCAAAATGTTTCCAAACCCAACCACCGGCATCGTGCGCGTGAGCAGCCCAGCGCCCGTAGATGTTGTCATTTCCGATGTGACCGGCAAGATCATTATATCGCAAACCGGTGTGACCAACCAAACGCCTATCGATATGTCAGCATTCCAAAGCGGGGTTTACCTGGCCAAAATGACGAGCGGAAATTCGCAACAAACACAAAAAATTATCTTGAAATAAACCTACCCCGGGCAATTCACGTTGCCCGGTTTTTAATTGAATAACCATGAAAAAAGCTCTATTTATCTTAGGACTGCTGGTTTGCACGACTGCCCAGGCGCAAATCACCGTAACCAAAACCGATGGCACGCCCATCGCCAACAACCAGGTTTTTACCTTTAACTCGCTCGATTACGAAGAGGCCTATTTTGGGTTTCTGGTGCACAATAACACGCCTTCGAGCGTTGACGTGCGCATTTTGGTAGAAAACATCACCAATGCCACAGGTTCCGGTATGGAATTGTGTTTTGGCAATGTGTGCCTGGCCTCTGTAAGTCAGGGGAATGCTTATCCGAGCACGGCCGTAACGATCGCCCCAGGCGGCACCAACTCCGAATTTGACCACTTTTTGAATTCAAACGCCGGTACAGGCGGCATCGTCGATTACCGATTCAGCTTTTACATCGAGGACGAATTTGGCGGACAGGCATCAACCATCCTGACCATGACCTACCGTTATGACCCGAACGCATTGGCAACAGATGCATTTTCAGCCAACACATCGGCAGCATTGCTTAAATCAAGCATGATCGACAACACCCTCGAGGTACGGGCGCTGAAAAACACCAAACTCGAAGTATTTGATGTAAACGGTAAATCGCTGCGCCGCGAGCAATTGACTGCAGGTGAGCACATGATCGATGTATCGGATCTGGCATCTGGTGTGTACATCGCGCGTTTTAACGCCGACAACAAAACGGCCACAGTCAAGTTCATTAAAAAATAATTCCGATATCCGAAAAATGAAAAGCCCCGCAAAGAAGCGGGGCTTTTTAATTATAGTTTGAGTTTACGGGCAATCGGTGACAGAATTGATCCAATCTGCGACAAGCGAAACGGCCTCGTCATGCTGCATCGTGCGGCCCAGATAAGGCATCATCAGGTTCGGCTCGTCCGTAGTGAGACGGAAATACACCATGGAACGCGTAATGTCGCCTGGCGTGACCAACCGGCCGCTGAAACCCGGAACAAAATGATTGAAGGATACGCAAACGCCCATTTTGGCGCGGTCCACGGTCTGGCTGAACGGAAAGCGCAGCGCATAACTTTCGGCATGCCCGCCGTCCTGATGGCAATGCGCACAGTTGCTGTCAAAGTACGAACGCGCGCGCAATTCAAGCGGCTTGCTGGCATCGGTAAAATCAACGGTCGATACGATATTTTCAGGCAATGCATCTTCCAGATAACCAAACTCGATCAGCTTTTGCAGCTGGTTCTGGCTCCCCGACGCATAGGCGTAATCCCAGTTCAGGTTTTGCGGCTTGATGCCTATCGGAACCTCCGCTTCATCAATGTTATGGCAGGTAAAACACTCCGATTCGTTCGGGATGTGATAGTTCGTCGATTTGGCAATGTCGTTGTGGTCAAGCCAGCTGATCGCTACGTTGGTGCCGCCCGGTGTAAGCATCGCTTCGGTCTGTGCGTCATTCCACACATATTCTGCAAAGATCCACCCCGATTCCTTTCGGATCATCACGCGTGTCTCAATGATCTTGGTTGTATTGGAAGGCTGGACGCGATTGTAGTAAAAGGTCTTGATCAGCGCCGCCCCGACAGGCAATTCCAAAACAGTTCCATCTGAATTATACGTTGCCTTGGTGTTTTTGGGCAACCACAAAAAACGCTTTTTTTCAGCATAATCGGTGAACAACTGACTTGCAGGCTGGTACGGAAGTACGCCATAAGCAGGTTTCTGGTCTTTTAAATCGCCTTCAAAAAATTGGTAATCAGACAGTTTGTCGTACGGCACCTGTGTCAGGTCGACCACTACCGGAGATTCTGGGGCCGGCGGCACGATCATGTACTGCTCGTCGTCGCTTCCCGAACAAGAAGCGATCGAAACGGCCATTAAACCTAACGCCCAGAGGCGCAAATGCGTAAAGTGTTTCATGTGATGTTTTTGGAGTTGGTTTACAAAAATAACAATTTAAATGAATGTTGGATTGCACGGCGAAATTTTAACGCCGCCGCCCGCGCAAACATTCTGCGCCAAATACACTACATTTGGACTCTGGGCGTTATACCGATATGTTGCAAAAACTACTTTTCTGGCTGCTATTGCTGTGGGTTTCCGCACTTCGGGGACAGCAGGCCGATACGCTTTATCAAACCCGGAAATTCGCAGCATCGCGCGATACGATCCGCATCGATTCGGCCAGTATAAATCCGTCCTTTTTCCGATTGCTTGACAAAAGCGGACAAGCCCTCGACACTGCATTGTACCACATCGATTTCCCCAAAGCTGCGCTTGTATTGCGCCAAAACGATCCGATGGCCTCCGATACGATGACCGTGGAATACCTCAGATTCCCCGATTTTTTGACCAAAACCTACCGCATTTACGACCAGCGGCGCGTTGTGGAATCGGGCAAATCACTCTACCGCGTTTCCGAGGATCCGGCCAGGCGATTCACGCCATTTGAAGGCTTGGACACCTCGGGCAGCATTACGCGCGGCGTTACCATCGGCAACAACCAGAACGCCGTGGTCAATTCCAATCTCGATTTGCAGATCACAGGAAAAATATCGGACAAAGTCAGCCTTCGCGCTTCCATACAAGACAGCAACATTCCGCTTCAGGACGGCGGCTATTCCCAAAAACTCGATGAATTTGACCAGATTTTTATCGAATTGTTCAGCGACAAATGGAACATCCGCGCAGGCGACTTGTTTCTTGAGAACCGCAAATCGCGTTTTCTGAATTTCAACAAAAAAGTCCAGGGTCTTGCAACGAGTTTTAATTTCGGAAAAGAAGGCAACCGCACCAACGTCTTTGCGTCGGCGGCACTCGTACGCGGGCAATATGCGCGCAGCAATTTCATCGGGCAGGAAGGCAATCAGGGACCGTACAAATTGCGCGGTTCCAACGGCGAGCTGTTCATTCTTGTGATTTCAGGATCAGAGCGCGTCTATGTGAACGGAATCCTGCTCAAGCGCGGGGAAAATAACGATTACATCATCGATTACAACGCCGGGGAGATCGTTTTTACCTCGCTGTTCCCGATTACCTCCGAGATGCGCATCAACGTGGAGTACCAATTCTCTGACCGCAATTACACGCGGTTTGTGACGTATTTTGGCGCATCGCACGAGCGCGAGGATTGGAACATCGGCACTTATATATACTCGGAGAACGATGTCAAAAACCAGCCGTTACAGCAAAACCTTTCACCCGAACAAGCTACGATACTGCAAAACGCAGGCGATGATCCGCAGCTGATGACCGCGCCGTCGGCTTATCCGGACAGCTACTCTGAGAACAAGATTTTGTACCGGAAAATAGCCCTTGGCGGCGTGGAAGTTTTCGAGTATTCCAATAATCCAACCGATGTGCTGTACAATGTGCGCTTTACGCCGGTGGGGAACAACCAGGGCAATTACGTGCTTTCGAACGCGGCAGCCGTAGGGCGGATTTTTGAATTTGTGCCGCCCGTAGACGGTATTCCGCAGGGCAATTACGAGCCCATTACGCGGTTGGTACCGCCTACAAAAATCCAGATCGCGACCGTGATGGGCCAATATAAACCGTCTGAAAAGACAAATGTGGATTTTGAACTCGGCATTTCCAACAACGACCTGAATTTGTTTTCCCCGATCGGCGACAACGACAACCAGGGACTTGCCGGCAAAATCAACGCACGCCAACGGTTGTTCACGGGCAAATGGCATATCGACGGATTTGCGAACTACCAGTTCGTTCAAAAGGAATTCCGCACCATCGAGCGCTTGTTCAACATTGAATTTGACCGCGACTGGAATTTGACGTCGACCTCGGTTGGCAACCAAAGTTTCCTCGTATCGGGGATGAACTTCAAGCTGCCGGAAAAAGGCGAACTTACCTATCAGTACGAGAACCTTGATTTTGCACAGTATTTTTCCGGCAACCGGCACCTTGTAAACGGCTTGTTCAAACTCGAAAAGTGGAACATCCAGCAAACCGGCAGCTTTATGAAAAGCGATGCGACGGCTTCGCGTTCGCAATTTGCGCGCAATCAAACCCAGGCGCGCTATCATTTTGGCAAAAATTGGGTGGGCGCCTCAGTGCGGCTCGAGGACAACCAGGAGAAGATCAAGGCGACCCATGAATTTTCGACGATCAGCCAACGCTTTTTCGAATACGGCGCATTTGCGGGCCGTGGGGATTCGACCAAAGTGTTCGTGGAACTTGGCTATCTGAACCGCGCCAACGACAGTTTGCAGAACGGCCTTTTACAGCGCGTGAACCGATCGAATTCGTATTATATGCGGTCGCGGCTTGTGCAAACTGAAAAAAGTGACCTGACGGTATTTGTGAATTACCGCAATCTGGTTTTTACCGATCCGTTGCTCGCCGCCGAACCGTCGCTGAACTCGCGCATTTTGTACAACGACCGGTTTTTTGACCAGCTGATCCAAACCACGACAGCGTATGAGAATTCATCGGGGACGATTGCGCAACAGGAATTCACTTACCTTGAAGTAGAACCGGGCCAGGGCGTTTACATGTGGAACGACTACAACGGCAACGGCGTGCAGGAATTGCAGGAATTTGAAGTCGCGCCGTTTCCGGATCAGGCCAAATACATCCGCGTGTTTTTGCCCAACCAGGTGTTTCTCAAAACGCACCAGAACAAATTCTCAGAATCGCTGACGCTCAATCTGCAGCAGTGGCAAAACAAGACCGGACTGCTCAAAGTCTTGTCCTATTTTTACAACCAGACCTCGTACTTGATCGACCGGAAAATCCGGCGCGACGGCGACAATTTCGACCTGAATCCGTTTGGGTCTTCGCGCGATGAGGATTTACTAGGGCTCAGTACAGCCATTCGGAACAGCTTATTTTACAACCGCGGCAAGCAGCATCATTCCGTTACGTATACCTACCTGGACAGCCGTGCCAAAAACCTGCTTTCGACCGGATCGCAGCAAAGCGACAACCGCTCACACCAGTTGCAATATGCCCATTTGTACCGCAAAACCTGGCTGTTTGGCTTTCTCGCGCAAACGTTCAGAACAAGCACATTTGCCGAAAATTTCGAGTCGCGCAATTACAGCGTTGACGCCTACCAGTGGTCGCCCAAGATCTCGTATTTGTTCTCCCAAAATGCGTCATGGGATGTGTTCGGCGAATTCAAGGACAAGCAAAATACGATGGCCGGGCGCGAATTGTTGAAGCAAACGCGCGTAGGGACGTCCTTTTCGTATGCGAGCCAGAAAAAATTGACGCTGAACGGCGAGTTCTCTTTGTACCAGAACAAATTCACGGGCAACCCGCTTACCCCGGCTGCATTTCAGATGCTCGAAGGTTTGCAGCCCGGCCAGAACATGACCTGGCGCCTGCTCGTACAAAAAAACCTGACGCAGTACCTGGACGTCAACGTCAATTACCAGGGCAGGAAAAGCGAAACGAGCCCTGCGGTACACACCGGAAGCGTACAGTTGCGTGCCTATTTTTAATTAGAACATTTGAACGAAATTCTGAAACCGATATCCCGGTCGCAAGCGTAACTTTACCAAACAGTCAAAAGGCTGACGAACCATAAATGAGAACATTATGAAAAAGCTATTGTTTTTAGGAGCAGCGTTGTTGCTTTCGATAGGATTGTACGCGCAGGACAGCAAAGCCGACAAGGCACGGCAGGATGCCAAAAGGACGGCCGGTAAAGTAGCCGACGAAACGGAAAAAGCCGCCGAAAAAACCAGCAACGCCATCGAGCGCACCGCCAATAAGGTCGATAACAAAGCGCGCGAAGTGCACAAGAAAAAAGTAGCTGCCACCAAAGAGGTCCGACAGGACCTGAACCGTGCAGCAACCAAAGTGGAAGACAAGGCCGCAAAGGCAGCCGACAAATAACATCAAAAGCGACTTCGGGTCGCTTTTTTAACACCTGAAAATTGGGGTTCAGGTAGGATTAACGAATTAAACCGCTATATTTGAGTTCTGTAAAAAATCGAACCAAATGAACGCGAAACACCTTCTTTCCCTCCTGTCGATAACGCTTGTTTTGGGCGCTTGCAAAAAAGACCTCGAGCCTCAGGAAGCTTCTGCCACACCTGTTGCCGCCACCACTGCCGACGTCGATGCCAATGCAGCTGCGGCCGCTGCGGCGATGACACCTGCCGGCACACCCATGAACGCTCCGGCCCCTGCGCCAACCCAAGCCACATCAACAGCTCCGGGAATGAACCCTGCACACGGGCAACCGGGCCACCGCTGCGACATTGCAGTGGGCGCGCCGCTCAATTCCCCTGCTAAAATGGCCAGTCAACCTGCCATGACGATCAATCCGAACCAGGGCGGCCAGGCCGTTAAAATGACGCCAACACAGGCGCCGGCGATGTTGCAGCCTCCAGCGGCGACTACGGCCACCGCTCCGGGTATGAATCCGGCGCACGGGCAACCGGGTCACCGATGTGATATTGCCGTAGGCGCACCACTTAATTCCAAACCGACCGACAACGTCAAAGTGGAACCCAAAGCAACAGAAATCACCGTCAGCGATCCCAAAGCCGACGCGAAATAAGGCTTTCACTTACAGTTTTCAAGACATAAAACATTGGCGCCGATTGTGGAATCGAATTGGCGCTCAAATGTTTTATCGTGCACTAAAACCATGATTTCCATCGATCCCGTTCCAACAGTGGCCGAAAGGATGTGACCGCCGTAGGCTTTGAAGTCGCGTCCCGTCACCACGCCATGCGCGTGAATGGAAACCGATCCTTTTTGTTTCCCGATCGTGCCGTTGAGGCTCGCAAGCTCCATTTTTTGGAAATCGCGCGGTTCGAATTTTTTCGTTTCAAAATTATAGAACCCAAAGCGGATGGCTCCGGCAAAGCCCATCCCGGTAAAATTGGCCGACGGAATTTGTTCCTGGGAAGCCAGCTTTTCGAGTTCCCGGAATAAATCGTCGCCCCGCCGCAGCACCATCAGGTAGCCGTTTGGCACTTTGGTGTAACGCTTGGAAACGGTGGCTTGCGCGTGGCCGGAAAAGGTGGCCAATACCAAAAACAGTAAAAAGTATTTCATAACGCGGTTTTTCCCTAAGTTACGATTTGTGCGGTGACTGGCGTGTTAAAAACGCCTTTTTAATCCGGACCATGCTGTAACGGAGAATGTTCGCGTGAGGGATAGCAGTGGAAATCCTTTTGCGCGCAGCGGCAAAAGATTGCAACGGATAGCCCGACGGCGCCGCGATTTTTCCCTTTGAAACGGGTGTACGATGCGCCGGCACGCCCAACCAAAACAACCACAAAAAAAAATCCCGGACGCGAAGTCCAGGATTTTGTGGAGAAGATGGGGCTCGAACCCACGACCTTTTGGCTGCCAGCCAAACGCTCTAGCCAACTGAGCTACATCCCCATTAGCTCGGCAAATATATAAATTAATTTTAAAATGCCGCGTTAACCGATAAAGATAATCCGGAACTTTCAGGTACAAATCTGCAAACCCCTCCAACACAGACCAATCCGCCGCGCTGGCGCCCGTAATTCAAGGCTGCGCGAATGGATTTATAGCGGAATGCCGTACCAAAATTGTAGTAATGGTTGCGCGCATCAGCGTCGTCATTGCCGTAGTTCCACATGTCATTGGTGTAAAATGAAAGCCTGGGATTGACGTTCAGTTCGACGGTCCCGGCTGCCCAGTTCTTTTTGTCGGCGTCGGCCCAGATGTGTTCAGCTACGACACGCACAGACTGGCCTTTGCCGAATTTTATTGTGGTTTCGCCCGCAACGACATCGGCATTGACCACATCGTAGGTTTCCTGTACCAGTTTGAGGTTGTTGTATTGGTGGATGTAGGCAAACATGGTGTGGACGCGGTCCGTCCAGCGCTTGTCGATCTCGACGTTGTACTCAGAGAAATATTTTTCGCCGAATCCGAGAAAATCGACTTTATAATCCTTGGCCGGCAGATAATAATCGCCTGAAAGCGCGTGCCATTGGGCATAATTGAGCGCGATTTTAGTACCGTATTTTCCGCCCAGTGCGCTGCCTTTTTTGAAATTGTAGAACAAATCCACCTGCCCTCCGATTTCGCCGGCTTTGAGCACCGTATAATCGGGCATGGCCACGCCGGGCTGCGCCTGATAGACATAAATGTTGGCCAGGTTATAATGTTGCTGCTTGGTCAACCCTGGCAGGTAATTGATGATCCGGTCGTTAAATGCGTTCTTGGCCGCTTCGCGTTCGGAGTAAAAACTCATGTTTTCGAGCCTTCTGAACGTACCGTCAATGCCGAAACCTTTTTGTGTATAACCCAGATTGAAAAGCAGCGCCTGACCGGGTTTGACGAAATTATTGCGCACCTGGTCCTGCTTTTCCACTACGGCGTCATCAGACTTGTAATTGTATTCTGCCGAGGTGTAAAAACCGCCGTGGCCAAAATTAATCCGCGCGGCATAGGCATCGGTGCGGTCGCGGAAATTAGGATCCGGGATTGTTTCCATTTTCTGATCGCGTCCGACGTAGCTTGCCCCAACGGACCATTCGGTGGTTGAAAACCCAAAGATGTCGGACAGCCCGAATTCGAAATCGGTGCCGTAAATGTCCGAATCCGCAACCGTGAATCCGGTGCGTTGCCGTCCGTAAAGACCTTTGATCCTGAGCCAGTTCCAGGGTGTAAAAACGACGCGGCCGCCGCGAAGGGCGTTGTTGATGCCGAGTTGGCGGTCTTCCCAGCTTCTGAGCAACAATCCGCTGCCGAACTGCTCGTAGAAATAACCGGCCGTGAGGTCGATTTGGTCGTTTTTGTATTGGACGTAATACGTGGCCACATCGGTGTCGATGTACCGCGGGTTGTAGTTCAGCAGCGCTTTGTCTTCATAGGATTCGACCTGGATCCCGGCGGTCCATCCTTTGTATTTCCCGTTGACGAACAAATAGTTATTGGACCGGATGGCCGGATCCGGATGGACCACGTTGAGTCCCGGGTCGTTCATGTACCACGTGGAGTTGGACTCGAGTCCGCCAAAAACGCTAAAAGGATCGGGTTTTTCTTGTGCCGAAACGGCGATTGCAACAAATGAGATGAGGCCGGCGAGTTTGTTCATGCTAGAGGGTTTTCAATTTCTCGAGCAATTCGCTTTCGCTGCCCGGGACGTAACCGTTTTGGATATGGACGATTTTTTGGTTTTTAACAACGATGGTATACGGGATGTTGACAATAGACAACGCACGCTTGAAATCCTGGTTGTTGTCGAGCATTACGTTGAAGTCCCAGCCTTTTCCGTTGATGAGCGGTTTGACGCGTTTTTGCGTACGCGCATCGTCCGTGGAAACGGCGACTATCTCAAAGTTGACGCTCTTTTTCCATTCTTCCTGCAGGCTGTTGAGCTCATCCAATTCCTGGATGCACGGCGTACACCAGGTGGCCCAGAATGAAAAAATATAAATTTTGTCCTGTTCGGAAAAGTCGTTTTTAAGTGAAAGCGATTTGCCTTCGAGGGAGTTCAGGCTCAGGTTTGGAAGTTCTTTTTGCGCCGATGCGGCAAACCCGACAAAAAGCAACAATACATACAAATTTTTCATGATTAGTTGTGTTAGGTGTGCAAATAAATGAATTAAACGGATGAAAATAAAATTTTTTTTGCTTTATTTGCAAGCTACAACCGACACTTTACCGCTATGAAATTTTTACGTTTTATCGGGTTTTTTGCCGCAGTGGGATTGGCTGTTTCGTGCAACGACACCAACCATTACTACGCCGAGATCCCGGTCAATTCCGCCCCGGACGCGCCCCCTGTTTCGGGCCAATTCCAAAAGAATGTCCTGATTGAGGATTACACCGGTACGTGGTGCGGCAATTGCACGCGCGTGTCGTGGGGAATCGAGCGCGTGATGGAAGTTACTGACCGGGCCGTTGTCGTAGCGATCCACAATGGAAACGACCCGTATCACTTTGATGATTATATCCCGCTCAAAAACCTGATTTCCCCCAACCACGATCTCGAATTGCCGCAGGCAAGGCTCAACCGTGTCATCAACTGGATCGATCCGGACACCAATAAACAGGATGTACTGAACCTGACGAGCAACAATTGCGGACTTGGGATTGCAATGAGCTCGACGGTATCCGGCAATACGATCGATTTAGACGTAAATGTCAAATTCGCACAAAATTTCTCAAACCTCAAACTCGTCGTCTACGTCCTTGAAGACAACCTTACCTATCCGCAGATTAATTATTCGACTTACTATGGCGGTGTGCATCGCGTGTTGGATTTCGAACACGATCACGTGCTGCGCGCTTCATTGACCCACGTTTTGGGCAACCCGATCAGCGGAACGGATTTTGACCAAACGGTTACCACGAGCTTCTCGGTTCCGGTTCCGGCCGATGTGACCGACGTGCAGAACATGAGCTTTGTAGCCATTGTCACCGATGCGGCGAACAACGCAATCAACTCGCGTGCAGCCCATCCGAATGAAACGCAGGCATTCCAGGAGAACCCATAATTACAGATTACTATATTTTATCACGGCTGCCTTCGGGTGGCCTTTTTTTATCGGTACGTAAAAAATACTACCTTTGCAGCGGCGATAGTAAATACGCATCAGATGACCAAAATCAGGATCACCAAACAGTTCAGCTTTGAAACCGGGCACGCGTTGTACGGTTATGACGGAAAGTGCAAAAACGTGCACGGCCACAGCTATAAATTATCGGTGACCGTTATCGGAACGCCAATTGAGGACCGCGCCGATGTAAAATTCGGCATGGTGATCGATTTTTCCGATCTCAAAAAAATCGTCAAGGAAGAAATTGTCGATGTGTTCGATCACGCGACCGTATTTAACCAAACCACGCCGCATATCGAACTGGCCGCAGAACTCCAACAGCGCGGGCATCACGTAATTTTGGTCGATTACCAGCCCACGAGCGAAAACATGGTCATTGATTTCGCCCACAAAATCAAGAACCGACTGCCGCATGCCATCGAATTGTTCGCACTGCGTTTGCAGGAAACAGAAACGTCGTATGCCGAATGGTATGCGTCCGACAATTTGTAAGATGCAGCCAGGAAAAAAAATCTACTTCGCCTCAGACCAGCATTTTGGCGCACCAACACCGGAACAAAGTTTTCCGCGCGAACAAAAATTCGTGCGATGGCTCGACCAGGTCAAGGCGGACGCCGAAGCGATTTTCCTGCTTGGCGATTTGTTCGATTTCTGGTTTGAGTACAAAACCGTTGTACCGCGTGGTTTTGTGCGCGTGCTCGGGAAATTGGCTGAAATTCGCGATTCAGGAATCCCGATCTATTTTTTTGTCGGCAACCACGACTTGTGGATGAGTGATTATTTCGAAAAGGAACTTCAGATTCCGGTATTCCACGACAACCGCGAATACACTTTTAATGGAAAAACCTTCCTGATTGGCCACGGCGATGGAAAAGGCCCCGGAGACAAAGGATACAAACGCATGAAAAAAGTGTTTACCAATCCGTTCTCCAAATGGCTTTACCGATGGCTCCATCCGGACATCGGCGTGCGGCTCGCGCAGCATCTGTCGGTCAAAAACAAATTGATCTCGGGCGAATCCGATGTCAAATTCCTCGGCGAAGACAACGAGTGGCTTGTGTTATACGCCAAGCGAAAACTCCAGGCCAAACCCTACCATTACTTCGTCTTTGGCCACCGCCATTTGCCGATGATCCTCAGTGTCGGGCCGGATTCGCAATACGTCAACCTGGGCGACTGGATAGGCTATTTTACATACGGCACATTCGACGGACAAACATTCGAACTCCAAACATTTGAAGGTTAATTACGGCCCGTGCCAAAGATATGCCGATGCATTCCGGCCTTGAACAACGCGCCTTCCACCAAATCCTGGATGCGTTCAAGTTCGTGCATCGAAACGGCCAGATCGATTTGCGATACAGGCGTCTTGAGCAAAAACTGATGACACTGTTCTTTGATCGAGCAGCCCGAGCAACTGTCATTCTTTCTACAGGCATCTTTGGCGAGCTTCAGGAATTGCTCGAGTTCCGCGATTGTAAAATGAAAACCGGTTTCCTTAAAAACAAGCTGGACTTTATCCAGAACGATGCGTTCCTGCTTGCGCCAAAAAAACGCCATCCCGATTTCGTTGATATGTAAAGGTTGGATTTGTCTCATAAAAGTAGATTAAAAATTGGGGCGAACCAAAACAAAAATAGCAATTAACCCATACGGATGCGACCGCGATTTGTTAAACTTTAAACCTTAACGTTCCGCGCGCACGTCCTTCACGCGCAACTGCGTACTTACCGTGCCGTTCCATTCGTTTTCATCGATGCAGAACGCCGCTTCAAAAGCCTGCGGGCTTCTTACGATGTCGAGCTTTTTACCCAAACCAAAGCCAATGGCCGCGATGCCGCCGGAATTGCGCTGGCGTGCATACAGCCGTAAATGTTCGTTACTGCTGCCGATCGTTTTCGCAAATCCGGTATCGGTCAAATCCGATGCGGCAAATACAGGCGTCATGTTCATCGGCCCGAATGGTTCAAACTGCCTGAGCAGCCGGATCAGTTTGGGCGTGATCTGGTCAAAGGACAATCGCGCATCGATCAGCACTTCAGGTGTGCGCAAATGCTCCGGCATGGTCTCGCGCACGACTTTCTCAAACGCTTCTTTGAAATCGATGTATTTTTCGACTTTGAGCGTCATTCCGGCCGCATACATGTGTCCGCCGAATTGTTCGAGGTGGTCGGAACACGCCTGTAGCGCATTGTAAACATCAAAATCCTTGACCGACCTGGCCGACGCCGCATATTTATCGCCGCTTTTGGTAAATACGATCGTGGGGCGGTAATGCGTTTCGATGAGCCGCGAAGCCACAATTCCTATGACGCCTTTGTGCCAGTCATCCTGAAACACAACGGTGGTAAACCGGTCGTGTTCGGCGTTTTGCTCAATTTGCCGCAAAGCCTGTTGCGTGATGACTTTGTCGAGTTCCTTTCTATCGGCGTTGTATTGTTCAATTTCGCGCGCTACGTGTTGCGCGGTGTCAAAGTCAAATTCGGTAAGCAATTTTACCGCGTGGTCTCCGTGTTTGATACGTCCGGCCGCATTGATGCGCGGGGCTATGATAAACACCACGTCGGTGATGTCGAGCTGTTGCTTTTTGATTTGTCCGATAAGGGCTTTGATTCCCGGACGCGGATTGGTGTTGATGACTTCAAGCCCGAACTTGGCCAAAATGCGGTTTTCGCCCGTCATCGGAACGATATCGGCAGCAATGGCCGTAGCGACCAAATCCAGATAGGATGTCAGATCCCGGGCGGTTTGCCCGCGGTTCATCCCGAGCGCCTGAATGAGTTTAAACCCGATTCCGCACCCGCACAATTCATCGTACGGATACCGGCAATCCTCGCGCTTGGGATCGAGCACGGCTACTGCATCGGGCAATGTGTCGCCCGGACGATGGTGATCGCAAATGATAAAATCGATGCCTTTTTTGCGCGCGTACGCTACGTGATCGATCGATTTGATGCCGCAATCCAGCGCGATGATGAGCGTACAACCGTTGTCATCGGCGTAATCGATGCCTTTGAACGACACGCCATAACCTTCATCATACCGGTCCGGAATATACGTGGCCACGGAAAGCGTCAACGTCTTGAGATACGACGAGACAAGCGAAACGGCCGTCGTCCCATCTACGTCATAATCGCCAAATACGAGGATGTTTTCGCCTTTTTTGATCGCGTGTTCGATCCGGCGGACCGCCTTTTCCATATCGGTCATCAGATACGGGTCGTGCAAATCGGCAAGCGTGGGCTTGAAAAACAGCCGTGCCTGCCCGAAAGTTTCCACACCGCGCTGCACCAACAGCGATGCGATGATCGAATCGAGATTCAAAACCTCCTGAAGGTGGGCGACTGTTTGAGGATCGGGTTCAGGTTTAAAAGTCCAACGCATAGATAAAAAATTGTATGGTGTATAATAAATGAAAATCTCTTTTGGGATCGCGCCAAAAAAAGCGCAGAAATTTGTTTCTTGCCGGTATAAAACCAAGCGTATGAAAATTCAGGGACAAATTGTGGACATTGCCGGAAAACGCATTTTTTCTGGCGAAATTACCATTGCCAATGGCAAAATTACGACTATTGAACCAAAAACACATACAGAAAAAATGTACATTTTGCCCGGATTTGTCGATGCGCACATCCACATCGAAAGTTCGATGCTCGTCCCTTCCGAATTTGCGCGCCTGGCCGTGGTGCACGGGACGGTCGCTACGGTATCGGACCCGCATGAAATTGCGAACGTACTGGGCATTGAAGGCGTTGAGTACATGATCGCCAATGGCAAATCGGTTCCGCTGAAGTTCCACTTTGGCGCGCCGTCGTGCGTTCCTGCCACGTCGTTTGAAACCGCCGGCGCAGTGATCGATCCGGACGGAATCAAAACCTTGCTCGAATCGCCCGACATTTATTATCTGGCCGAAATGATGAATTATCCCGGCGTTATCCATAACGATGCAGAAGTGCACGCAAAAATACAATGGGCGCACCATTTCAACAAGCCTGTGGACGGCCACGCGCCGGGGGTTCGCGGCGAAGATCTGCGCCGGTATATCTCGGCTGGAATTACGACCGACCACGAGTGTTTTACGCATGAAGAAGCCGCCGAAAAGCTGTCGCTGGGCATGAAAGTGATCATTCGGGAAGGCAGCGCGGCTAAAAATTTCGAGGCCCTTATCGGGTTGTTGCCCGATAACGCAAGCCAAATGATGTTTTGTTCGGACGACAAACATCCGGACGACCTCATCGTGGGACATATCGACCAGCTTTGCAAACGCGCAGTAGCCAAAGGCGTCGACGTTTTCGATGTGCTGCAGGCGGCGTGCGTCAATCCAGTGCAGCATTACAACATGAACGTGGGGCTGCTGCGGCAAGGCGATGCGGCCGATTTTATTGTCGTGGAAGACCTTGTCGATTTCAAAGTACTGCAAACCTACATCGATGGCCGGTGCGTGGCAGAAAACGGCAAGTCGCTGGTTGAGCCTGTCGCGTTCGATACGCCAAATCACTTTGCGATCGGGGCGAAAAATCCCGACGATTTCGCGGTTTGGTCAAAAGCGCAAACCATACGCGTGATCGAGGCCCTCGAAGGCCAACTCATTACCAACGAGATCCGTTGTACGGCCAACACGCAAAATGGCCAACTGATGTCCGATGTAGAACACGACGTACTCAAAATGGCCGTGGTGAACCGATACGCCGATGCCCCGCCGGCTGTAGCGTTCATCAAAAATTTCGGACTGAAAAAAGGCGCGATCGCCAGTTCTGTGGCGCACGATTGCCACAACATTGTGGTGGTGGGCACATCCGATGAGGAAATTTGCAACGCCGTGAACCTGATCATCAGTCACCGCGGCGGGATTTGCGCGGTGGACGGCACCCAATCCAAAGTTTTGGGATTGCCCGTGGCCGGAATTATTTCCGACAAGGACGGCTGGGAAACCGGACGCTTGTACCAGGAAATCGATGCGATGGCCAAAAATCTTGGCAGCAGCCTCAAAGCGCCGTTTATGACTTTGTCTTTTATGGCGTTGCTCGTAATCCCCGATTTGAAATTGTCCGATAAGGGATTGTTCAGCGGAAAAAATTTTGCATTCGTGGACTTAGGTGTGACGGATTGACCAAAAGGGCGGAATTCCCGAATCCGGATCGAATGGGTTTGCCAGGAGTTGCGTTAGGGATGGCAGCGCAAAGCCCGCAGCGACGCAGGAGCGAGGACTTGCAGCAAACAGCCCGACGGCGGCACGCGAGGTAAATCAGGCCACAGATTTTATTCCCGCCGGAACGCCCAAAAAAATTTACGCACGACCGGCTTTGGATTCTTTTTTATCCGGCTTTCCGCCTACCACGACTACGATTTCGCCTTTGGGCGCCGTTTTTTCAAAGTGCCGGAGTACGTGTTCAGCAGTCCCGCGTACGGTTTGCTCGTGCAGTTTGGACAATTCGCGCGACACGGAAACGGGTCGGTCCGAGCCAAAATACTGTACGAATTCGCCCAGCGTTCTGACGAGTTTGTGTGGCGAAACGTAAAAAATCATCGTGCGCGTTTCGTCGGCGAGTGATAGAAAACGCGTCTGCCTTCCTTTTTTTTCCGGCAAAAAACCTTCAAAAACAAAGCGGTCGTTCGGAAGTCCTGAATTGACGAGCGCCGGCACAAACGCCGTGGCGCCAGGCAGACAATCTACTTCAATGCCGTGTTCGACGCAGGCGCGTGTGAGCAAAAATCCGGGATCTGAAATGGCCGGCGTGCCCGCATCTGAGATCAGCGCGATGGTTTCCCCCGATCGCAGCCGCGCAATAAGACTTTCGACGGTTTTGTGCTCGTTGTGCATGTGGTGGCTGTGCATGTGCGTGCCGATGTCGAAATGCTTGAGCAGTTTGCCGCTGGTGCGCGTGTCTTCGGCCAGGATCAGATGGGCTTCTTTGAGCACGCGGATGGCGCGGAAGGTCATGTCTTCGAGGTTGCCGATGGGTGTCGGGACGATATAGAGTTTACCCATTTTTTAAATATTAGTCGCGAAGGCCCGTAAGCGATGGCAGTAAAAGTTTAACAAAATTTCCGGATTTTCTGTAGCGCGGATTGCCGTCGTTTTCATAGGGTAGACCTTCATAGCCCCCTCCCCCTC
>JAEWLN010000061.1 GCA_023457535.1 Bacteroidota bacterium | reverse complement strand
GTGCGGTGTAGGTAAAGGTGTAAATGGTATTGGCAGCCGCGAACGTACGGTTTTCGATCAGCGTATTGGCGTCGTCATACAGATTGTAATAGTTCTGGCCGGGAATATTATTTGTTTTGACGCGGATTTTGAACGTCGTGGGCAGTACATCGGGTAACGCAAAGGCCGAATGGTACACGTTGTTAGGGGCATATGCGTCGGGTGCGCCATTGACCGTTGCAATCCGCGCGTGGAACTGGTTGCCCGATGCCTGTACGCCATTGGACCACAACTGCTCAACCGGCAATTGCACCTCTACCGCGGCCATAGACGCCAGATTGCCGTTCCAGGTAAAGGTTTGGCGCGTGTCAGTGTTGTTGAGCCAATACTCAAATTGAACCGTCGTGACCGCATTGGCACCGGTGTTGCGCAGCGTCAGCTTGGGTTGCACGCACATCGGATTGACGCGGCCGTATTCCGCAATCGTGCTGTTGGGCGCTTTGACCACTTCGATCGCAGCGTCGGTGGCAAAATTGGGCGCACCATACCCAATGATCTGATGGGCCGTAATGTAGCGGTAATCGCCACCGGGCTGCTGCGCATTGGACGTACGGTAATCGAGCGCTACGGTCGAACCCGGCGCGGCAAATGATGTAATATCAAATTCCTTGAGCAATGTGCGCTGGCCGGGACACCAGCCCTGGCGGTTATAGACCCATGTGCCGCCCTGAGGGAAAATCGGGTTCTCATTGCATATCTGCGTAATGGTCCAGCTCAGTTGCTGCACGTCGTTGGCGCGGATGCGGTGTTGGATCGTACCGCCATTTTGCGAGAATTCGCCTGCAGCGCCATGCCCTGTGATCGACGACTTGAGTTTGAATGATGTCGCCTGGGGCGAAAAAGCGTAATTATGGGTAGGGAATGCCGTTCCGTTGTTGATGTTGGCAAGCGTCACATCGCCTTTGCGGAACATGCCCTGCCACAACTGGTCATATTGCACGACATTGCGCGGCGGCGTCCCTACTATGAACAAAAATTCCAGATCCATTTCTTCCTGCCAGATTCCGCCAGCCATCGCCAGTCGCTTGTTGCCTTTGAGCAGATTAACGTAATCGGACATGTCAAAGATCCAGGTTTTACCGTTCATGCCCAGATCAAGCCCGATGCCGTACGGCGTCACAAACGACACCAGTTCATTGTAGAACGGATAACGCTTGAAATAATCCATCTGTGTAACGTTGATCGTGCCTTGCGCCGCAACCGGGATCGTACCTGTGACCACACCCGTCGTGCCGTCGTAGATGTTTTCCGGAATCGCCTGGTGCAGGTATTGCACATTGAGCAGCTGGAGCACATCATCGGCCATCGGCACAACCCCTTCATTCGAAGTCACTGCATAATGCCCGATCGTATGGGGCGTACGCGGATGGCTGTAACGTTCCACAACGGGCGTCACGGTCTGCACAGGGTTGCCTTTGAAAAACCACAGGTTAGGCAGCCAGTTCGATTCCGTAAAGGTGGTGGTAAGCGCATCGCCGCGTTCAAATGCCGATGTAACCGACAGGGCCGGCGAAATCACATTGTGCTTGCTGTCCACGACAGACGACCCGGGCGCATCGTCCAGTTTATAATAAGCAACCAGGTTTGAATAATACGGATGTGTCGCATCGATCGATTTGTTTTTCCAGGCCAGGATCGTTTCGTCGTCAAGTTCGGCATCCCACACGGTAAACTCGCGGATGCGCCCTTTGTAGAACCGGTCTGTGCCGTTGTCGCTCATCTTGCCGAGAAACAATTTGAGCAGTTCGGTCGCGCGCGTTTTGCCTGTTCCGCTATGCCACAGGTTGCCGTTGAGATAGATTTTCATGTCGCCCGTATCGGCGTTTTTGGCAAATGTCCAATGGTTCCACTGCCCTTCAATGTTGCTCTCTGCGCCGTACACCTGCTCGATGCGGTCGAATCCGCCGCCGTCGTAACCGCAGTCAAAATAAATGCGGCCATCCCAGGGCATGTGCAGGTTGATCTCGCGTTGGTTGATATCGGACGAATACCCGTAGACAATGCTGCAATTGGCAGGCATTTGTTCCGGATGCCCGTTGGCCCAGAACGATACCGTAAGGTACTGTCCGATGCTATTTAGGTGCGTCGGATTGATGTCGACCGCCCCTGCCGAGGTATCGATCATGCCGATATTGCTCGCGGTAAGCGTGCGCGCTTCAGACTGTGCGGAGCCCGCGATCTGGATATCCGTACCGGCTGACGGATTCGAAAATGACAGGTCAAAAACCAGGTTGCTCGTACCGTCCCAATTGACAGGCGTGTGAAGCTGGATGCGGTTGACCCCGGCGGCAAATGCGCGGTTGCGGAAAAACACTTCGGTAAACCCGGAAAGCTGCACGTTTTGCGCTTCAAGCGACGTCAGTGTTGTCGGCTTGACACGAATTTTGAGGAATGCTGCATTGCCTGCGGAGGTGACATTCACGCCAATGGCTCTTATCAACCCGGCCGTAAGTCCCGCCGCCTGCAATTGCGCCGCCGTAACGAGAAACTGCGAACGGCCGCTGCGCAAAGCCGTATGCAGCATATTTCCCGTGGATAACGACCCGCTTCCAACGGTATGTACAGAGGTGTCGCCCGCATTGTCAAGCGTGACCTCCTGTTGGGTAAAATCGTAATGGTCATAGGTTTGCTGCGCTGTGTAGGCAAACGCACTTCCGGCAAAATTCGACACGTGGTAATCCGGCCATTGCTGCAAAACCTTTTCGATTTTGGTAGAATCGGCGATGAACGTATTGCATGAATAATCCCATTCGCCGCAACCGGTAACGCCATCTTCCGGCCCGTTGAGCACGGTGCCGTTCTTGCAGCGCATGTTGTACTTGAGCAGGATCTTTTCAAAGGTCAGCGACGGATTGTTCGGGAAAGCAAGCACCGTATCGCGCGTGGTGCTGTTGTAGTTGAATCCCTGTACGCGGATGGTATCGCCCACGGCCTGCGACCAGGCAAGCACCGGAACGAAAAAAAGCAGGCATACCGACAGTAATTTTTTCATCATTTAACGGAGTTGTGTTTGTGTTTCAATCCGTTAAAAGTAACAAAAAATCAATTTACTTTTCGATTTCGCGCAAACTCTCCATTTTTTTGTGCGCGAGAAATCCTTTGATGTCCTCAAAGTGTTCCTTGACGCGCTTGTGGCCAAATTCAAACACTTTTTCTGCCAGTCCGTCGAGGAAGTCGCGATCGTGCGAGACCAGGATCAGCGTGCCGTCAAAGTCTTTGAGCGCGTCCTTGATGATGTCTTTGGTTTTCATGTCGAGGTGGTTCGTCGGTTCATCGAGAATCAGCACATTGACCGGCTCGAGCAACAGTTTGATCATCGCCAGACGCGTTTTTTCGCCGCCCGACAATACTTTGACTTTTTTGGTCGTATCGTCGCCCGAGAACATGAACGCGCCGAGCAAATTCTTGATCTGCGTCCGGATGTCGCCCACGGCAATGGTATCGATGGTTTCAAAAACGGTCAGATTCTCATCCAACAGCGACGCCTGGTTTTGCGCAAAATAGCCGATTTGCGCGTTGTGCCCGATCTCGACTTTGCCCGAATCCGGTTGAATCTCCTTCATAATGGCTTTGATCATCGTCGATTTTCCTTCGCCGTTCTTGCCCACAAGCGCTACTTTCTGCCCGCGCTCGATGACCATATTGGCCTCTTTGAAAACCACGTGATCGCCATAGGATTTGGACATATCGCTGACCACGACCGGGTACTGCCCCGAACGCGGCGAGGGCGGAAATTTCAAACGCAACGCCGACGTATCTACCTCATCAACCTCAACAATATCGAGCTTCTCGAGCATTTTAACGCGCGATTGCACCTGCAAGGTTTTCGAATACGTGCCTTTGAAACGCTCGATGAATTCTGTGGTTTCGGCAATCATTTTTTGCTGCTCCTCATAAGCTTTTTGCTGGTGTGCGCGACGGTCCTTGCGCAACTCCAGATAGTGCGAATACTTGGCTTTGTAGTCGTAAATGCGACCCATCGTCACTTCTATGGTGCGGTTGGTGATGTTGTCAACAAAGGCGCGGTCGTGCGAAATGACCATGACCGCTTTGGCAGAATTGATCAAAAAGTCCTCGAGCCATTGGATGGATTCGATGTCCATGTGGTTGGTAGGTTCATCGAGCAGGATCAGATCGGGTTTTTGGAGCAGGATTTTGGCCAGTTCGATACGCATGCGCCAACCGCCTGAGAATTCAGAGGTTGCGCGCGTAAAATCCTGTCGCTCAAAACCGAGTCCTTTGAGTACTTTTTCGACCTCGGCCTCATAATTGACTTCTTCGATCGAGTAATATTTTTCAGACAATTCCGATACGCGTTCGATGAGCTTCATGTAATCGTCCGATTCGTAATCGGTGCGAATGGTGAGTTGCTCGTTGATTTGGTCGATCTCGGCCTTCATTTTAAAGATAGCGGAGAATGCTTTGGACGTTTCCTCAAATACCGTTGCATCGTCCTTGGTGAGCAAATGCTGCGGCAAATAAGCGATGACGGCCTCTTTGGGTGCAGAAATGTTACCTGTGGACGGCTTGCTCGCGCCGGCGATGATCTTGAGCAATGTCGATTTTCCCGCACCGTTCTTGCCCATGAGCGCTATTTTATCGTTTTCGTTGATTGCGAAAGAAACCTCGCTGAACAGCGTCGTGCCGCCAAATTGGACCGAAATATCGTTGACTGTGATCATGATTCGTTTTTGAAGCGGCAAAGATAGTTCAATCGCATCGAAAAAAAATCGCCTGATTACAGATTTTCTGTAATGCCGGTATTCTTAAAGTGTTATATTTGGAGCAACCAAAACAAACATTATGAGAACGTTGATAACTGGCGCAGCGCTTTTTTGCGTGGCCTTATTGCAAGCCCAGGTCGAATATGTAAAAGGTTATTTCATTTACAATGCGGGCAAAAAAGTGGAATGCCTGATTGAAGATCTCGACTGGAAAGACAATCCAGGCTCGTTCCGGTATAAGATCAATCCAGCGGACAAACCCGAGACTGAAAACCTCGCCGGTGTGCAGGAATTTGCACTCGACGGCGGACGGCGGTACAAGCGTTACATGGTCGAAATCGAGCGTTCGCTGCCGCAGACCAACGCCATCCAGAACGGCCGCAATCCCAACTTCAGGATCGAGACGCTGTTTTTACTCGAGTTGGTATCGGGTCCGGCTTCGCTCTATGAATATTCTGACGGCAACGTGCACAAGTTCTTTTATGAAACCAAAGACAAGCCAATCGAACAGCTCGTGATGATCCGGTACATGGACGGCAACAGCACCATCGGCGAGAACAAAATGTTCCAGCAACAACTCTACAACCACGTCCGGTGCGACAAAACGCCTGACGCCTCGTTCAAGACCCTCGATTACGCCCAGCGCGCACTCATCGCTCATTTCGAACGCTATAACGGTTGTTTTGAAAATGCAGCAACAAGCGTGATTGCGCAAAAAAAATACGAAACCTTTGCCTTGCGCGTGGTTCCGGGCGTGCAATTTGACACCATGGAATTGTCCGATCCCTATTCGTATTACGATGCATCGGTGTCCATAAGCCAGCTCTCGTACCGCATCGGTGTGGAATTGGAAGTTTTCCTGCCGTTCAACCACAGCAATTGGAGCGTATTTTTTCACCCGTCTTACCAAAATTTCGATGCGAGCAAAAACTATGTGGCTTATGTGAGCAATCCCGGATTGTTCAATGACGGCGACTTGCTGCAATATACGGCCTTTGCAAAATACGCGACGGTCGATTTACCCCTGGGCGTGCGACGCCATTTCAGGATCAACAACACGTCGCGGTTGTTTGTGGACGCGGCGTATGTGTTCCCGATCGTGCTCTCATCGGACGACATCAAACTGCAGAACAACAACGGGCTGACCAATGCAACGGTAACGCTGCCGGTTGAAAACAAAGCGAATTTTGCGGTTGGATTGGGATTTGGCTATAAAAAGTGGACCGTTGAAGCGCGTTACAATACCGCGCGCATCCTGACCGATGCCGCGTCGTGGAATACTAAATTTTCGTCCTACGGATTGTTGCTCGGATACAAATTGTTCTGATCGGCCTTTGGATTGCGGATCTCATACCAGGCGCAAAGATCGCCGTCGTCCATGAACCGGTTGACGAACTGCATGCCACATTTTTCCAGAACGCGCTGCGATGCGGCGTTTTCCACGTCAAGATACGCGCTGATGCGGTCGAGTTTCATTTCCTGAAATCCAAAATCGATGAACGCGCGTGCCGCTTCCGTTGCATAACCTTTGCCCCAATGCTCCGGAACAAACCGGTAACCCAGGTCGTAATTGTCCTTGCGGCCGTTGAGCTCGGCAATGTACTTGAGTCCGGCCCATCCGATGAATTCGCCGGTTTCCTTTACAATCACGCCCCATCGCCCGATGCCGTGGTCGAGGTATTGCTGCCGTATACTGGCGATCATTTCGCGTGTCTGGTCAAGGTGCGTGAGCGGCGGGATCCCAACATAGCGCATCACGTCAGGATTTGAATCGAGCCGGAACAACGCATCGGCGTCAGAAGGGAGCAATTCGCGGTACAGCAAGCGTTCAGATTCAAATGTCGTCTTCATCGGGTTCAAAAAATAAAGGTTCAATCATGATTTTGTCGGCCATGATCTCAAGTTTTTCGGTCACAGCCGATGCAAAGAAAATCCGCTGCGTCTTCTCGACGCTGTCCGATAGTCGCGCTATAGCAGCATCCTGCCGGTTTTTAAACAATAGGTCGGCATCATCTACAACAAACAGCTTGATGGTATTCATATTGAACCCGGCCGTCGAAAAAAGCGCGTTAAGCCGGGCCGGCGTTCCGACAAGCACATCCAATCCGAGTGAGATGTGGTTTTTGTCAAAATCCGTATCGCCTTTTTCATGTACGCCATACACGCGCAGATTCGTATAATTCCCAAAGGTTTTAAACATTTCGGTCACGTTGAGCATTTGTTCTTTGTCCGGTACAAATACGATGGCGCGCGTGCTCTCTCCGGCCGCACTTCCGAGTTTTTGGATGACATTAATGACCAATGCCGTCGTCTTTCCCGATCCAACCGGGGAAACAATCACGCAGTCGGCGCCGCTTTTGATCGATGACCAGGTGGCCTGCTGCAAGTCGTTGGCCTGGGCAAGTTCATTCTCCACAAGCGCTTTCTGAAGGTTCGGATTTATTTTTTTGAGGTTCATTTTTTGTTGTTATCCAAGGACAAATGTCGTCGCACACTCGTTTGACGTTCGACATTGACCTAAATTATTTACTCGCGAACAACTTTACATCGTTCTCAGAAATTTCGGCGCCGCCCAGGATGATCAACCGCTCCACCACGTTGCGCAGCTCGCGTATATTGCCTGTCCAGTCGTATTCCTGCAACAACCGGATCGCCTGGGCAGAGAACGTTTTGGGCGCATTGCCTTGTTCCCCGGCGATCTTGACGGCAAAATGTTCGATCAGCAACGGAATGTCCTCGCGGCGTTCGTTCAGCGCAGGCACTTTGACCAATATCACGGCCAGCCGGTGGTACAAATCTTCGCGAAACCGGCCCTCGGCGATCTCGTGCTTGAGGTCTTTATTGGTTGCGGCGATCACGCGCACGTCCACTTTGATTTCCTTTTCGTCGCCTACGCGGGAAATTTTGTTTTCCTGCAGCGCGCGCAACACTTTGGCTTGTGCCGGCAAACTCATGTCGCCGATCTCGTCGAGGAAAATCGTTCCCTGATCCGCAGCTTCAAATTTGCCCGCGCGGTCTTTGACAGCCGATGTAAAGGCGCCTTTGACATGCCCAAACAATTCGCTTTCGATCAGCTCCGAGGGAATGGCGGCACAGTTGACCTCGACAAGCGGGGCCGCAGCGCGCTGGCTCTTTTCGTGCAACCAATGTGCAACGAGTTCCTTGCCCGTTCCGTTTGGTCCGGTAATCAGTACGCGCGCATCGGTTTGGGCGACCTTTTCGATCATGTCCTTGATGTGGTTGATCGCGGCGCTTTCGCCAATCATTTCGTAATGTTTGCTGACCTTTTTCTTAAGGATTTTGTTCTCGACCACGAGTTGCTTTTTGTCGAGCGCATTGCGTACCGTATTGAGCAACCGGTTAAGATCCGGCGGTTTGGAAATGTAGTCGAATGCACCCAGACGCATGGTTTGGATCGCGGTTTCCATATCGCCGTGGCCTGAAATCATGACCATCGGGATCTCCGGCTTGATCTTTTTGACCGCCTCGAGGAGTTCAACGCCGTCCATTTTGGGCATTTTGATATCGCACAAGACCAGATCGTAATCGGTGGCTTTGATCTTTTCGAAACCGCTCGTACCATCTGCTGCGTCGTCTACGATATAGCCGTCGTTTTCCTCGGTGAGTATTTTGACCAGCACCCGGCGGATGGATGCTTCGTCTTCTATGATTAAAATGCGTGGCATCTTTTTATTGTTTTTGTTATGTCCTGTTGTTGGCCGCTGAATTACAACTGACGCAATCCCACCGGTCAGGCCTAGCCCGGATGGAAGCGGCATCCTTTTGGGGCCGCAGCGCAGCGGAGGCCGCAAAAGATACAGCGAACAGCCGGAAACAGCTCCTGAAACGGCAACTAAGATAAAACCTTAGTTCCAATTGTTCGCCTGTGTTTGGGAAACTTTAAACCTTAAACCAAAATTTCAATATTTCACCCATCTGAAAATTTCCTTCCACGACGGCTTTTTGCCGTACATCAAAATCCCGACGCGGTAAATTTTGGCCGCAAACCACACGATCCCGAGGAATGTGGCGAACAGCAATGCCATCGAGAGCGCGATCTGCCACCACGGCACGCCAAACGGAATTCGCATGAGCATCACGATGGGCGATGTGAACGGGATCATGGAAAAAGCGGTCGCAATACTGCCGTGCGGATCATTGACCACTGTGGCAAACCCAATGTAAATGGCAATGATCAGCGGCATGATGATGGGCAACAGGAATTGCTGCGAATCGGTTTCGTTGTCCACCGCGGCACCAATGGCGGCATACAGCGAGCTGTATAAAAAATATCCGCCGACGAAATAGATGATAAAGCACGTTACGAGCAGGCCGATGGGCAGGCTCCACATTTCCCGGATGTACAATTGCGCCGTGCCCATATTTTGTTCGGCGGCCGCCATTACCTCAGGTGACATGCCGGATGCAGCCGTTGCCTCGACGCCAAAAAACGCGGTTCCGGCCATCATCAACGCTACGCCAACGATCGCCCAGATCAAAAACTGGAGCACGCCGGCCAGCGAAGTTCCTATGATTTTACCCATCATGAGCTCGAACGGCTTGACCGATGAAATGATGATCTCAATGATGCGGTTGGTCTTCTCCTCGATGACGCTGCGCATGACCATGTTGCCGTAAATGATGATGAACATCATGATCAGGTAACCAAATAAGAATCCGATGCCGATCTTGATCTCGTTGAGTCCTTTGACCGATTTTTCGCCCGTCGATTTGGTCAGGCTGATGTCTACATTGACCGTTGCGTGGCTGATTGCGGCCGTATCGAGTTTGGCGTTTTCAAAGTTCGCATAGGTGAGCTTTTGCGATATGGCGCGTTCGAGCGATCCGATGAATCCCGCGCTCGGACTGTCGTTGGAGATGTATTCCACTTTGTTTTCGAGCGCTTTGAGGCTGTCCGTTTTGGGAATGAACAACAGGCCTTCATAAAATTCAGACGTCACGCTGTCGCGCAGTGTTTTGACGTCTGTGGTCGAGAGGTCGTGGTACCGGTATTCGTCCGAATTTTTGAGTTCGCCTTTGATGACGCCCGATTCGTCGTGGACGGCAATTTGCTTGACATCGGCCTTTAAACTGCCTACATAGGCGATCAGCGCGATGACGCATGCAAAAATAACCGGACTTAAAAACGTCATCACGATGAACGATTTGTTACGCACCTTGGCATTGAACTCGCGTTTGATGATCAGGGAAAGTGTACTCATTTTGATGATTTATGATTTGGCGGCCTTGAACGAGCCGATGATTTTTTTGAACAACGCCACAAGCGCGACCACAATCACCCCTGCAATGAGGCCAAGGGCAAATTCTTTGACGACCGATGGCACACCGGGCAGCAGATGGTGAAAATAGTCGATATTATGTACAAAGATGCCGCCCGAAACCAGCAACAGTGCCAGGGTTCCCACCACAGACAAAATCTTGATGATCCACGGCAGCGCATTGACAAGCAGTTGTCCTACGCGTGCCACGAGGCCGCCCGGCCTGCTTTTTTTGATCAGCTTAAAGCCGGCGTCGTCCATGCGTACGATGAGTGCCACAATGCCGTAAACACCGATTGTGGCCACCAGCGCCACTATAGAAACGGTCATAATTTGGGTGGCCAGTGGTTTGTCCAGCACCGATCCGAGTGCGATGATCACGATTTCCACAGATAATATAAAATCGGTCATGATGGCCGATTTGACCTTGGTTTTTTCTTCGTCCACGGTAGTGTCCTCCGATTCTTCGATGACCTGGTGCCCTTGTTTTGGACGATGGAAAAAGAACTCGACAATCTTCTCTGCTCCTTCATAGGCGAGGAAACAGCCGCCGAGTATAAGGATGACCTTGATCGCGACCGGAAAAAAGGCGTTGAGCACCAGCGCGATCGGCACGATGATTACTTTATTGAGCAGCGAACCTTTTGAAATGGCCCACAAAACGGGCAGTTCGCGCGAGGCCAGAAAGCCGGTTGCCTTTTCTGCATTGACCGCCAGATCATCGCCAAGGATGCCTGCGGTTTTTTTGGTTGCGAGTTTGCTGGCCATGGCCACGTCGTCCATGAGCGCGCCAATATCGTCCAAGACGGCAAAAAATCCTGATGCCATTATAGGTTTTCTTTTACGGTTTTGATAAAAATGTCGCCGGCCGTTGGGATTTTTTCGACAAAGTGCGTGACCTGTCCGCGCGAGGTCAGGATTTGAAGCAGTTCGTTGGGCGTGGCCGTCCCGATCTGCACCTCGAGTTTGAGTTCGTCGTTGAGCGATTTGAAGTGCGTTTGCCCTACGGTGAACTTTTGCGTAAGATCGTACATCAATCCTTCTACGTTGGCCGTCAGAATGCCTACTTCAAAACTATTGGTGCGGTATTGCCGCTTGACATCGTCGAGTTTGCCTTCGATGAGTTTGTTGGATTTATGGATCAGCGCAATGTCGTCACACAATTCCTCGACGCTTTCCATGCGGTGCGTTGAAAAGATAATGGTAGCGCCTTTCTTTTTGAGCTCGAGGATTTCGTCTTTGATCAGGTTGGCGTTGACGGGGTCGAATCCGGAGAATGGTTCGTCAAAAATCAGCAATTTGGGCTCGTGCAGCACGGTCACCACAAACTGAATCTTTTGCGCCATGCCTTTGGAG
>JAEWLN010000060.1 GCA_023457535.1 Bacteroidota bacterium | reverse complement strand
GTATTGGAACAAATCGTATCTCCTCCCCTGTAGGGAAGGGGGCGTAGCGTTTACCCCTAACATTTTCCGGTGATTTTTGATTATAGGAAATCTGTACTTTTATTAAACTTTCTATCGGGCAGAGCTTATTCCAAAAATTCAATCGCAATCCAACTTTACGAATCGAATTTGACCATAAAACTTGTATTTTTGGCTCATTAAATCAGTCTCGCATCCCCGTAAATTATATCCATGCAACTCGTATTTGCTTCAAACAATAAAAACAAAATCATCGAAATCCAGAATATGCTGCCCGACAGCATCCAAATCCTAAGCCTTCAAGACATCGGTTGTGACGTGGATATCCCCGAAACCGCCGATACCATCGAAGGAAACGCCATTTTAAAAGCAGACTACATCACCCAAAACTACGGCTACAACTGTTTTGCCGATGATACCGGACTCGAGGTTTTTGCACTTAACGGCGCCCCCGGTGTCTACTCTGCGAGGTATGCCGGTGAGCAAAAAAACGCCGACGATAACATGGACAAATTGCTCTCTGAACTCGCGCCGCATTCGGATCGCAGCGCGCAGTTCAAAACCGTTATCGCACTCAATTTAAACGGCGTACAACATTTATTTACAGGTATTGTCCAGGGAAAGATCATCGATCACAAAACCGGCGATCAGGGCTTTGGCTATGACCCGATTTTCAAATCCAACGGTCACGACCGCACATTTGCACAATTGTCGCTCGAAGAAAAAGCACAAATCAGCCATCGCGGGAAGGCGGCGGGTCAATTGATTGATTTTCTGACAAAAGCAGCACAAATCTGACGCCCAACCCGCGTCCTCAGTCGTTTTTTTGACCGCGCAATACAACATAGGCCTGGACACAAATCCCAATCAATTGATTTTCAATCACTAATTAATTCCCAAATTCAAATTTTGGATTAGGTTTAACGATTTATTCCCCGTACTTTTGCACCGAATTTAAAAACACCTAATGAATAAATTTGAACAATTGGGTCTGAATGAGTCGCTACTGCTGGCGGTCAAGGACCTTGGATTTGAGAATCCGTCAGAAGTACAGGAGAAAGCGATTCCCCTATTATTGGAAGAAGACACCGATTTGGTTGCGCTCGCACAAACCGGCACCGGAAAAACCGCCGCATTTGGCTTTCCGCTGATCCAGAAAATCGATGCGGCCAACCGCAACACACAAGCACTTGTCTTGTCGCCAACACGCGAGTTGTGTTTGCAAATCACCAACGAACTGCGCAACTACTCCAAATACGAAAAAGGATTGAACGTCGTGGCAATCTACGGCGGGGCGAGCATCCACGAACAAGCGCGCGAAATCAAACGCGGCGCACAAATCATCGTAGCTACACCGGGCCGTATGCAGGACATGATCAACCGCGGGCTGGTCAACATCACCCAAATCGACTACTGTATTTTGGATGAGGCCGATGAAATGCTCAACATGGGCTTCTACGAAGACATCGTCTCGATCTTGTCCACCACGCCGGATGAAAAAAACACATGGCTTTTCTCTGCGACCATGCCTGCCGAGGTAGCGCGCATCGCCAAGAAATTCATGACCGATCCAAAAGAAATCACCGTAGGAACCAAAAATTCCGGATCGGCGACGGTTTCGCACGAATTTTACATGGTTCAGGCGCGCGACCGATATGAAGCTCTGAAACGCCTGGCCGATGCAAATCCCGATATTTTCTCGGTTGTATTTTGCCGTACCAAGCGCGATACGCAGCACGTGGCAGAGAAACTGATCGAAGACGGATACAACGCAGCGGCTTTGCACGGCGATCTTTCGCAAGCCCAACGCGATTCGGTCATGAAATCGTTCCGCGGACGCCAGATCCAGATGCTTGTTGCAACAGACGTAGCGGCGCGCGGCATCGATGTGGACAACATCACCCACGTGGTCAATTACCAATTGCCGGACGAAATCGAAACCTACAACCACCGTTCCGGGAGAACCGGACGTGCGGGCAAACTCGGGACATCGATCGTCATCATTACCAAAAGTGAGATCCGCAAGATCCACGCGATCGAAAAAATCATCAAGCAACAGTTTGAGGAAAAAACGATCCCGTCGGGCATTGAAATCTGCGAAATCCAGCTTTTACACCTGGCCAACAAAATCAAAGACACTGAAGTAGACCACGAAATCGACAATTATTTGCCTGCGATCAACAATGTGCTCGAAGGCTTGTCGAAGGAAGAACTGATCAAAAAGATGGTGTCGGTCGAATTCAACCGCTTCATCAACTATTACAAAAAGACGCGCGATTTGTCTGCCCAATCGTCCAAAAACGAAAAAGGCGAACGCGAATTCAAAGAATTCAACGGCAACGCGGTGCGTTATTTTGTCAACATCGGATCACGCGATGATTTCGATTGGATGTCGTTAAAAGATTTCCTTCGCGACACGCTCGATTTGGGCAAAGAAGATGTGTACAAAGTCGATGTCAAGGAAGGGTTTTCGTTTTTCAACACCGATCCTGAGCACTCCGGCAAAGTCATGGAGATCCTCAACAACATCACGCTCGAAGGCCGACGCATCAATGTCGAGATTTCCAAAAATGACGGCGGCGGACGACGCGACCACAACAACCGCCAGGGCGACCGCGGATTTAAAAAAGACTTCGGATTCAAAAAGGAGGGCTTTAGAAAAGAAGGCTTTAAAAAAGAAGGTTTTAGTGCCGATCGCTCCGCCGGATTTGGCGGCAAACGACGCAGTGACAGCTTTGCCGAACGCGCGCCACGCCGTTCTGAGGGCTTTGGCGATCAATCGCGCTCAAGGCGTTCCAGAAAAGACTAAGTTCATAGTTAATTTTCTTATAATTTAACGGGGACTGCAAGATATCTTCACGCGTTTTACTACTTTTAGCCCAATCAAACGCACATGAGGAATTTTGCAGTCTTCTTTTTTTTACTCGCCACTACGATCGTCCTGGCGCAGGACAAAGTATCGGGCGTCATCCTCAACGATGCCACGCAGTCGCCGGTCCACAATGTCAATGTAATCAACGTGAACAAACTACGCGGCACGACATCGGACGAAAAAGGAAGGTTTGAAATCGAAGTGTCGGTCAACGATACGCTGCATTTGTCGCTGATCGGGTTCCAATCGATCAAAATCAGGGTCACCAACGACTGGCTCAAAACCAAAAACACAACGATCAGACTGACCGAAAAGGCCATCGCGCTCGAGGAGGTCGTCATCATGCCATACACGCTCACAGGCTATCTCGAAGTGGATTCCAAACTGATCCCGATGCACGAGAATTACCGCTACAGCATTTCAGGACTCTCTGCCGGTTACGAAGCCGGTGAATATTCGCCCAATGCCTTTGGACGTGTTCTGGGATCGATTTTCAATCCTGCCGACATGCTGTACAGTTTCTTTTCCAAACGTCCGAAGGAACTCAAAAAACTGCGCGAAATGAAAAAGGACGATACCGTGCGCAATTTGCTCGAATCCAAGTACGACCGCGAGACGGTTTCGGTGCTGCTGGGCATCGACAAACGCGACATTCCTGAAATCCTGCAGCGCTGCAACTACTCTGAAGCATTTGTCAAAACCGCGAACGATTTGCAGATTCTGGACGCGATCAGTCAGTGTTATGAGGAATATAAGGTGCTTAAGCGAAAGTAGGGAGGGTTTGGGAATTTGGAAATTTGGAAATTTGAAAATTTGAAAATGAATTCGGTGTGGGAAGAGTGGCTGGTGCTAGTAGTAACTTTAAGTGTAGCGCGTTAATTTTGGAATTTGGAAATTTGGAAATTTGAAAATGAATTCGGTGTGGGAAATTGTCTGGTGGCAGCGGGGAACCGAAACTTAGCTACAGGCGAGCCGAACGACGAATCGCGCGTCAATGCCCAACTTAAAATCCCTGCCTTCCATAATACCGCTGCTCAATCCTTTCAATATCCTTGATCGAATTTCTGGCCCAATCCAACCGTTTTTCCAACAATTCCTCCTCGGTCAGCTGCCAGTGGATTCCGGAGCGATGCAACCGCGACATCACGTTTTGAATGATAATGGCCGCCGATACTGAAATGTTGAGGCTTTCTGTAAACCCTACCATCGGAATTTTGACAAAACCATCGGCTTGTTCAATGACTTCCTGCGAGAGTCCGTTGCGCTCTGTGCCAAAAAACAGCGCACTTTTTTGTGAAATGTCAAAATCTTCCAGCAGGCAATCGTCGTGGTGCGGCGTGGTGGCGATGATTTTATAACCTTTGGCGCGAAGGTTTGCGATACAGTCGGAAATGGTTTCAAAACGCTCCACATCGACCCATTTTTGCGCGCCCATCGCTATTTCCTTGTCGATGCTCTTACCGTATTTTTCCTCCACCACGTGCAGCGTCTGGATCCCAAAAACCTCGCAACTGCGCATCACCGCACTGGTATTGTGCAATTGGAACACATCCTCAATGGCAACCGTGAAGTGTTGCGTGCGATTCGAAAGAACGTCCAAAAAACGCTGCCTGCGTTTCCCGGTCAGGAAATTTTGCTCAAGATAATCCAGGTAGTCGCGGTCGGTCATAAATAAAATTTTGGTAAAAGTAATTTTTTGGGCGTGCCGCGCAAGACGACCGTGTAAAAAATCGCTATCCGGGCGCCGTCGGGCTGTACGCGGTGCGCGGCACCTTGCTCCCATCCCTCACGCGGACGGTCAGGTTGGAGTAAAGGATTTTTGTCTCTGATTTAAAGTTCAGCACTTCATCCCTGCCATCTAAACTTTTACTAACTTTAAACCTTAAACCTTAACCCCCCAACCTCTCCCCGTGAAAAAACTCACCATCCTCACCGGAGCCGGCATATCGGCCGAAAGCGGCATCAAAACTTTCCGCGATTCAGACGGTTTATGGGAAGGCCATGATGTCCGGCAAGTAGCCACTCCGGAAGGCTTTGCCGCCAATCCGGAACTCGTTCTCGAATTTTACAACCAACGCCGGCGCCAGCTGCAGCACGTCGTGCCCAATGAGGGCCATTTGCTGCTGGCCGCACTCGAACGCCATTTTGAGGTGCGCATCATCACGCAAAACGTAGACGATTTGCACGAGCGCGCCGGTAGCTCGAACGTGCTTCATTTGCACGGCGAATTGTACAAAGTGCGCAGTACGCGCGACCCAAACGACATCCGCCACTGGACAGGCGACCTTACATTAAGCGACACGGACAGCAACGGGCACCCGCTCCGGCCGCACATCGTGTGGTTTGGCGAGGCGGTTCCGGCGCTTGAACAAGCGATTGCGCTGACCCAGGAAGCCGACTATTTTGCGGTTATCGGCACTTCATTGCAGGTGTATCCCGCCGCAAGCCTTGTGGGGTATGCACAGCCGCAAATCCCGGTATTTTACGTCGACCCCAAACCCGCGCCCATTTACGGATTGCTCAATCCCGTTTCAGTCATCGCCGAACCGGCATCGACAGGCGTCGCCCGAATGCGCGAAAAACTCCTTGGCATGCGCTGATTTTTTACGATTTAATCACGCGGTTCGCTTTCATTTTAGCGCCGTAAAAGTTATATTTGCGCTTCTCGAAAAACAACACACATGCAACCACTGACCGCACTGAACGCGATTTCTCCCATCGACGGGCGCTACCGCAGCAAAACGATTTCACTCTCAGGATTTTTCTCTGAAGAAGCGCTGATCCGCTACCGCGTGTTGGTCGAAATCGAGTATTTTATTGCGCTGTGCGAATTGCCGCTGCCGCAGTTGCAGGACGTGGACGTGACCCTTTTTTCAAAATTGCGCGCCCTTTACGAACAATTCTCGACACAAGACGCGCTCTGGATCAAAGAAACAGAAAAAACGACCAACCACGATGTCAAGGCCGTCGAGTATTTCATCAAAAACAAGTTCGATGAGCTCGGGCTCTCCCGGTACAAAGAATTCATCCATTTTGGCCTGACCTCGCAGGACATTAACAATACGGCCATCCCGTTGTCGGCCAAAGAAGCATTCGAACAGGTTTACGTCAAAATGCTCGTCCAACTCGTAGCGCGGCTCAAAGCGTTGTCGCTCGAGTGGAAGGACGTTCCGATGTTGGCCCGAACCCACGGGCAACCGGCCTCCCCTACCCGGCTTGGCAAGGAAATCGGCGTATTTGTCGAGCGGCTTGAAGAGCAGATGCGTTTGCTGTTCAACATTCCGTTCGCGGCCAAATTTGGCGGCGCGACGGGCAATTACAATGCGCATTTTGTCGCCTATCCAAACGTAGACTGGCGCCAGTTCGGCCATCGTTTTGTAAGTGACGTGCTTGGATTGCACCATTCGTTCCCCACCACGCAAATCGAGCACTACGACCATTTTGCCGCATTTTTCGACGCGCTCAAACGCATCAACACGATTTTGATCGACCTGGACCGCGACATCTGGACGTATGTATCGATGGATTACTTCAAACAAAAGATCAAGCCGGGCGAAATCGGATCTTCGGCCATGCCGCACAAGGTAAACCCTATCGATTTTGAGAATTCGGAAGGTAATTTAGGCATGGCCAACGCGATTTTCGAACACCTGTCTGCCAAGCTTCCGGTTTCAAGATTGCAGCGCGATTTGACCGACAGCACGGTGTTGCGCAACATTGGCGTTCCCATCGGGCACACCATCATCGGATTTGAAGCCACGCTCAAGGGGCTCGATAAATTACTGCTCAACGCCGACAAATTTGCTGAAGACCTTGAAAAAAACTGGGCCGTCGTCGCAGAAGCGATCCAAACGATACTGCGACGCGAAGGCTACCCGAACCCGTACGAGGCGCTCAAAGGCCTGACGCGTACCCATGCGGCCATCGACCGCGCGGCGATTCAGGATTTCATCCAAACACTGGACGTTTCACCGGCGATCAAAGCGGAACTGCAGGCCATCACGCCATCCAATTACCTTGGAATTCCGCATTGATCCCAACGCTGAGTTATTTGCCATCCATTATTAAAAGGCGCACCATGAACGAAAAACAATCAACCCCGGCAGGCACATCGCCGGAAGCCGAACTCAAAAAAGCAAAAACACAACGCATGTATGATGCGGCCATTATCGGATTCTTAATTGGCGTAGCCGCTTACGCGAGCTTTACCGGCGGTTTCGGGCTGCTGACTTTCCTGCCGCTTGTTTATTTGCCGATTGCCAAAAAGAACCACGACAAATACCACCGCTTGGCGACGGACCACAAAGACCGAAAGCCGCAGCCGTAACTGGTCCCATCTTTTTGAAAACCGCGATCCGCACAGGTTTTTGCATCGCATTTTTTTATATCTTACCCCATATCCTCCAAAATCACTTGTATGAGCGCAGTAGAAGAAGCTACACACCACTTACACCCCCTTATCAGCGACCTCGGGCTTATCCTGGTTACCGCAGGCGTCGCCGTGTTATTGTTTAAAAAAATCAGGCAGCCAATCGTTTTGGGCTACCTGATCGCCGGTTTTTTGGCCGGAAGTAATTTTGACTTTTTCCCATCGGTCAAAGACCATAAAAGCGTCGAGGTGTGGGCTGAGATCGGCGTGATCTTCCTTTTGTTCAGCCTTGGGCTCGAATTCAGTTTCAAAAAGCTCATGAAAGTGGGCGGCACCGCATCGATCACTGCCATTACACAAATCGTCTCGATGGTCTTCCTTGGGTATTGGGGGGGCCAATGGATGGGCTGGGAAAAAATGGACAGTATTTTTCTTGGCGTGATCCTGTCCATTTCGTCCACGACCATTATTTTGCGGGCCTTTGACGAACTCGGCGTAAAGACAAAGAAGTTTGCCGGCATTGTCTTTGGGGCGCTCATCGTCGAGGACATCGTGGCCATTGTGATGATGGTGTTGTTATCGACGATTGCCGTAAGCCAGCAATTCTCGGGCGTACAATTGCTCGAATCCGTACTCAAACTGCTGTTTTTCCTCACACTTTGGTTTTTGGGCGGCATCTTCTTCATCCCTACATTGCTCAAAAAAGCCAAGAACCTGCTCACCGACGAAATGTTGCTCATCATCTCGCTTGCCTTATGCCTGATGATGGTCGTGCTTGCGGCCAGCGTCGGGTTTTCGCCAGCGCTCGGGGCGTTTATCATGGGATCGATCATCGCCGAAACTACACAGGCTGAACACATCGAACACCTCGTCAAACCGGTTAAGGACTTGTTTGGTGCGGTGTTTTTTGTATCGGTCGGGATGCTGATCAACCTCGACACGCTCGTTGAATATGCCATTCCTGTGGCCATTATCACACTGGTGACGATTTTTGGAAAATCGATTTCCTCCACCATTGGCGCGCTGCTGTCCGGACAACCGCTCAAACAATCGGTACAAACGGGCATGAGCCTGGCGCAGATCGGGGAATTTTCGTTTATCATTGCCACATTGGGCATGACGCTCAAGGTTACGAGCGACTTTTTGTACCCGATTGTCGTCGCCGTGTCGGCCGTCACGACATTTACCACGCCGTTTTTGATCAAATACGCTACGCCTTTTTCAGAAACGCTCGAACGAAGGCTGCCGCGCAAATGGGTCAAACGCATCGAACGGTACAGCTCGAATGCGCAGGCGATCAAGGCCGCAAGCAACTGGCAGATTGTCATACGCGCTTATACGATTCAGATCGTGATCCATTCGGTCATCATTACGGCCATCATTCTACTGTCTTCGCGCTATGTTTTGCCGATGACCCAGGGCTCTCAATTCGGCAACATCCTGGCCGCTTTAGGAACGCTTGTGGTACTGTCGCCATTTCTGTGGGCGCTGTCCTTGCGGCGCGTGGCCGTCGAACAGGTCAAGGCATTGATGGTGGAGCGCAAATACCGCGGTCCGATCGTAATGATGGTTTTGTTCCGGTTTGTGCTCACCATGTTCTTCCTTGGATTTTTGCTGGACAATTTCTTTTCAGCTGAGGTCGCCTATATTACTTTCTTCGTATCGGTGATCATGTATGCGCTTTTCCCGAGAAAACTCAACAAACAGTACCACCGCATCGAAACGCATTTTATGCGCAATTTCAACGCGCGCGAAATTCTTAAAGACAAAGGCCAACGCAGCGACCTTACGCCGTGGGAAGGCCACATGACGCTGTTCGACGTGGCCAAGGAGTCCAATATTGCGGGCAAAACGCTCAAAGAATTGCGGCTGCGCGAAAAGATGGGCATCAACATCGCGTTCATCCGACGCGGCGAGGTGTCGATCAACATCCCCGGCCGGAACGAACGGCTGTTTCCGGGCGATGAGCTGTGTGTGATCGGGACCGATGACCAAGTGGCCGAATTCCAGAAATACCTCGATCAGAACGAGCGCGATGCGCCTGAAAAGGAAATCGACACGGACATTGTGATGCAGCAACTCGAACTCGTCAATGAAGACTTCATCGGAAAAAGCATCCGCGAATCGCAACTGCGCGAAAAGACAAACGGCCTGGTCGTGGGCATCGAGCGCCGCGGCAAACGCATTCTGAACCCTGACTCGCTCGAAATCCTCGAAAAGCACGACATTTTGTGGATCGTAGGCGAGAAAAAATTACTCGGAAGGTTGCGGTCCGAGCTGACCGCTGCGCAATAAAAAAACTGCGCTAAAACCAGGTCCGGCGCAGTTTCTATCTTGGGTTTTGCATCCAGCCCGATAACTGGAATCTTACCTTAGGTTTTTATCGCGAATAATTCGGGGCTTCCTTGGTAATGGTCACATTATGCGGATGGCTTTCTGTGATGCCGCTCGAAGTGATGCGCACAAACCGTCCGTTTTGCTGCAACGCAGGAATGTCTTTGGCGCCGCAGTAGCCCATGCCGGCCCGAAATCCGCCGATGAATTGCTGCATGCTTTCGTTAAGTTCGCCTTTGTAGGGTACCCGCCCCACGATGCCTTCAGGAACAAGCTTTTTGACATCGTCCTCCACATCCTGGAAATAGCGGTCTTTCGAGCCTTCCTGCATCGCTTCGACCGATCCCATCCCGCGGTAGGATTTAAACTTCCGTCCTTCGAAAATGATGGTCTCACCGGGCGATTCTTTGGTTCCGGCCAGTAACGAACCCAGCATGACGCAATCGGCGCCGGCTGCGATGGCTTTGGGGATGTCGCCGGTATAACGGATTCCGCCGTCGGCAATGACCGGAACGCCGGTCCCTTTGATTGCAGCGGCCACTTCGAGAACAGCTGAAAATTGTGGAAAACCAACACCGGCCACAACGCGCGTGGTGCAGATCGATCCGGGACCGATGCCTACTTTGACCCCGTCGGCACCATTCTCTACCAGATATTTCGCAGCTTCGGGCGTGGCGATGTTCCCGACGATCACATCCACCTGGGCAAACGCCGATTTGATGTCTTTTAACGTCCTGACAACCCCTTCAGTATGCCCGTGCGCTGTATCGATGATGATCGCATCGACGCCGGCATTGACCAGGGCTTCTGCGCGTTGAACCGCATCGGCTGTTACGCCAATGGCTGCCGCGACGCGCAAACGCCCGAATTTATCTTTGTTGGCAATTGGTTTTTGGGTCAATTTGGTAATGTCGCGAAATGTAATCAGCCCGACCAGTGTGTTGCCGGCATTGACCACAGGCAATTTTTCAATTTTGTGGCCTTGCAGGATGACTTCTGCTTCTTCAAGCGATGTACCTTCGGCAACGGTTACCAAATTTTGGGACGTCATGACCTCTGAAATCGGGCGCAAGAGATTTTTCTCAAAACGCAGATCGCGGTTGGTCACAATGCCTTGCAATTTTTTGTCTTCATCCACGATCGGAATTCCGCCAATGCCAAATTCCTTCATGACCGATTTGGCATCTGCGACCGTTGACGTCAACGGCAAGGTGACCGGATCGATGATCATCCCGGACTCGGCGCGTTTGACCTTGCGCACTTTGGCGGCCTGTTGTTCGATGGTCATGTTTTTGTGCAATACGCCAATGCCGCCTTCCTGGGCCATTGCAATGGCCATGGCGCTTTCGGTCACGGTATCCATGGCTGCCGAAACCACAGGCACATTGAGCGTGATGTTGCGTGAAAAACGGGATTGGATGGAGACTTCGCGCGGCAGTACGTTGGAATAGTTTGGAACGAGCAGTACGTCATCGTATGTCAAACCTTCGCCTATAATCTTGGAGTTGTGTGCAATCATTACAAAAGGTGTTGTAGTTAAATTGCGTGCAAATATAGTCAAATCTTAACAACTTTATGCCACCGCGGCCTCAGAATTTTAAGTTAAACCATTCTCCGATTCGCTACATTTACACAAAGAATAGATCATGGTGACTTTTTTGACCGTCGTTTTGCTGCTTGTGTTGGGCGTATATCTGTTTTTTAAACAGTCTGTTTTCGGAAAAAATCCATCTGGCGGGCGTTTGACACGCATCCGACAATCTCCGCATTACCGCGACGGCAGTTTTCAAAACCTGCACCCGACCCCACCACTAGCTGAAGGCGAAACGATGTGGAATGTGTTGCGCAAATTCCTGTTTGCGAAAAAAATACGTCACCGGCCTTCTGCACCGCTGCCTTCGCAAAAAACCAATCTAACCAAACTGGATCGCGATCAAAATGTGTTGGTCTGGTTTGGCCATTCTTCCTATTTTATGCAAATTGACGGGTTGACATTTCTGGTCGATCCCGTGCTCAGCGGTTCGGCATCGCCTGTGGGCACCACGAAAAGCTTTGCGGGATCTGATGTTTACACCCCGGCGGATCTTCCGGATATCGACTATCTGATCATTACCCACGATCACTACGACCACCTCGATCACGACACGGTGGTGCAGTTACAGTCCAAAGTACGCAATGTCCTGACGGGTCTTGGTACGGGAGCACACCTCGAACATTGGGGGTACGACGCGCACAAAATCACAGAAAACGATTGGCACGCCTCGGTGCGTTTTGAAGATGGGATCACCGTACACTGGACGCCCGCGCGCCATTTTTCTGGCCGCACCTTCAAGCGCAACCAAACGCTCTGGACCTCATTTGTATTGCAAACGCCGACCAAAAAGCTGTATCTGGGTGGCGACAGCGGATACGATACGCACTTTGCCCAAATAGGCGCGCAACATGGCCCGTTCGACCTGGCGATCCTCGAATGCGGCCAATACAACGAAAGCTGGAAATACATCCACATGCTGCCCGAACAGGTCCTTACAGCGGCCAAAGAATTGAACGCCAAAATACTGATGCCGGTGCATTGGGGCAAATTTTCGCTCTCGGTCCACGCGTGGGACGAACCCATCAAAAAAGTATCTGAATTTGCGCTTGAGGAAAATCTGCCGCTGCTCACGCCTATGATTGGTGAGAAAATCGATTTGGAAAATATCAGAACCCTCGAGAACTGGTGGAAAACCGTGGATTAATCCGTCAATGGAATTCGCCGAAAAGCTTTGATGCCTCGTTGTACGCGCTTTCGAAACTCATCGGGCTGGTTCCAGTTGCGGCTTTTTGAACGGTACAATAGGAAAGCAAACGCTCGGTCGGCATGTTGCCCGTCAAATCGTCCTTGGCCATCGGGCAGCCGCCAAATCCCTGGATCGCGCCATCGAACCTGCGACAACCGGCCCTGAATGCGGCGTCCACCTTTTCGTGCCACTTATCGGGCGTAGTATGCAGGTGCGCACCAAATTCGATGTTGGGATACTGGGGGATCAGATTTGAGAACAGGTACGTGATGGCTTCGGGGGTAGATGAGCCGATCGTATCGGACAGCGACAGGATTCGCACGCCCATCGCGGCAAGTTTTTGAGTCCACTGGCCCACGATCTCCACATTCCACGGATCGCCGTACGGATTGCCGAAACCCATCGACAGGTAAGCCACAACCTCTTTATTGGATTGGCTGGCGATGTCCAGGATTTCCTGCAACGTAATGAGCGATTCGGCTATGGTTTTATGCGTGTTGCGCATCTGGAAATTCTCAGAAATGGAAAATGGAAAACCCAGATACCGGATTTCGCCAAATTGCGCCGCCGATTGCGCACCCTGCGTATTGGCGATGATGGCCAGCAATTTACTCGTGGTTTCCGACAAATCGAGCCCGGCCAGAACCTGCGCGGTATCCTGCATTTGCGGAATGGCTTTGGGCGACACGAAGCTGCCAAAATCGATGGTGTCAAACCCTACGCGCAGCAGCGACTGGATGTAGGTGATCTTGCGTTGGGTAGGGATAAACGGCTTGATGCCCTGCATGGCATCGCGCGGACATTCGATGATTTTGACTGGCTCCATAGAACGCCAAATATAAGAAATACCGTCGTTTTACGAAATCGTTTGCAGTATCTTTTTGTTGATCTCGCGTACCAGTTGCGGGCCTTCGTAGATGAATCCGGTGTAAAGCTGCACAAGGCTCGCACCGGCTTCGAGTTTTTCAATGGCATCGTCTGCGCAATGGATGCCGCCCACGCCAATGATCGGGAAGGCGTTATTGCTTTTTTGGGACAGGAACCGGATGACTTCCGTAGCGCGTTTGGCCAAAGGTTTTCCCGACAACCCGCCCGTTTCAGCTTTGTTTTGCGATTGAAGCCCGTCGCGGGAAAGTGTCGTATTGGTAGCAATGACGCCGGCGATTTGCGTATCGCGGACGATGTCGATGATGTCGAGCAATTGCGAATCCGTTAAATCCGGCGCGATCTTGAGCAGGATGGGCTTTGGATTTTGTTTTTTGGAATTTTTGGTTTGCAGCGCGCGCAGCAATGCCGTTAGCGGTTCTTTGTCCTGCAATTCGCGTAAATTAGGCGTATTGGGCGAACTGACGTTGACCACAAAATAATCCACGTAGCCGGACAGCGCGTCAAAACAAGTTTCATAATCTGAAACCGCATCTTCATTGGGTGTGACTTTGTTCTTACCGATGTTGCCCCCGATGAGCACATTTTTATTTTTCTTCAGGCGTTCTACCGCTGCATGTACGCCGCCATTGTTGAATCCCATGCGGTTGATGATGGCCGAATCCTCGCGCAGCCGGAACAACCTCTTTTTAGGATTCCCGTCCTGCGGCTTGGGCGTCAATGTCCCGATTTCGATAAACCCGAACCCAAAGTTCGAAAGTTCCCGATACAGCTTCGCATCCTTGTCAAAACCCGCCGCAAGCCCGACCGGATTTTTGAACTTAAGGCCAAAAACCTCGCGTTCCAACCGTTTGTCGCTGACTTCGTAAAGCGTGCGGAAAAGCGCGGGAAATCCCGGGATTTTGGACAACGTCCGGATCAGTGAAAACGTAAAATGATGGATTTTCTCAGGGTCGAACCAAAAGAAGATCGGGCGGATGAACAGTTTGTACATGGTGTGTGTCGTTGTTGCAAAAGTAGGTTTTTCAGCCGAAAGTCAAAAGTCAAAAGTCAAAAGGCAAAAGGCGAAAGTCAAAAGACGAAGACAAATGGCGAACGACGAACGGGATTCCCTAGCCCCGATTGCAGCAAACTATCCTTTTGTCCGGCACGGCAAAAGATAGTGCGGAAAGCGGGAAAAAGCTCCAAAAAAAACGCTTAACTTTGGAACTTTAAACTCTAAACGTTACCCTGGCCATGCAGCACCTGATTGACCGCTTTATCTCTTATGTGACGATCGATACAGAATCCGATCCGAATTCCAAAACGACGCCCAGCACTTCCAAACAGCTTGTACTGGCTAATAAACTCGCCGAAGAACTCAAAGCGATCGGGATGACTGGCGTGACGATCGACCAAAACGGTTATGTGATGGGAACGCTGGAATCCAACGTCAGTGGCGATGTGCCGACGATTGGGTTTGTGTCGCACTACGATACCTCGCCGGATTTCTCCGGGGCGAATGTCAAACCGCGCGTCGTGCCGGATTATGACGGTGGCGACGTCGTGCTCAATGCCGGACAGAATATTGTGCTTTCGCCTTCCTATTTCAAGGATTTGCTAATGTACAAAGGCCAGACGCTGATCGTGACCGATGGGACGACTTTGCTGGGTGCCGATGACAAGGCCGGACTTACGGAAATCGTTTCGGCGATGGAATACCTGATCCAAAACCCGCAGATCCGGCACGGAAAAATACGCGTCGGGTTTACGCCCGATGAAGAAATTGGTCGCGGCGCGGATTTGTTCGACGTCGTGAAATTTGGCGCCGATTGGGCCTATACGATGGACGGCAGCCAGGTGGGCGAACTCGAATACGAGAATTTCAATGCGGCCGGTGCAAAAATTACGTTCAAGGGAAAAAGCGTCCATCCGGGTTACGCCAAGGGCAAAATGATCAATTCGATGCTGATCGCGCAACGGTTTCTGAACAAATTGCCCAAAGGCGAAACACCGCAGCAAACCAAAGGTTATGAAGGATTTTTCCACGTCACGGGGCTTTCAGGCAGCATTGAGGAGTCTAAAGTGGAGCTGATCATTCGCGACCACGATATGAAATTGTTCAAAAAACGCAAAAAGCGCATTGAAAAGATCGTCAAGAAAATCAATAAAAAGTACGCTAAGCAATTTGGCCAGGACATCGCGACGGCGGAAATCAACGACCAATATTACAACATGCGCGAAAAGGTCGAACCGGTAATGTACATTGTCGATCTGGCCGAACAGGCGATGAAGGACCTGGGCATCAAACCGCTGATCAAGCCGATCCGCGGCGGAACAGACGGCTGCCGGTTGTCTTACATGGGATTGCCGTGCCCGAATATTTTTGCGGGCGGACACAACTTTCACGGCAAGTATGAATACGTTCCCGTGGAAAGCATGCAGAAAGCAGTGGAAGTGATCGTTCGTATTGCCGAGCTGACCGCAACCACCGATTTCCCGAAAAAACAGAACGCGTAATCTGCCCACCCGACGGATATTGCGGGATGGCCAACAGGCTTGGCGTATGGAAAAAGAAAAAAATCCGTGGAACAAAAACGCGCTTTGGGAAGCTGAAATCGGGGCGCTCAAGGACATTATAGCCAAAACCGAACTGGTGGAAGCGGTCAAATGGGGCGGCATCGTTTATACGATAAACAACCGCAACGTCCTTGGCATAGGCGGGTTCAAGAATTATTTTGCGCTGTGGTTTTTTAACGGCGTATTTTTGTCCGATCCTAAAAACGTGCTTGTCAACGCGGGTGAAGGCGTGACCAGGGCGCTCCGGCAATGGCGGTTTGCGTCTGCGGCCGAAATCGATGAAAAAACGATACGCGCCTACCTCAAAGAAGCGATCGCCAACGAGCGCGCGGGTAAGCAGATCAAACCCGAATCCAGATCCAAAGATTTTGCAGTTCCGGAGTTGTTGCAGCAGGCGCTTGACCAAAACAAACTGGCCGGTGCGTTCCAAAGATTCACGCGGGGAAGGCAATACGAATTTGTTGAATACATCAACAGCGCCAAATTAGAAAAAACCAAAATCGCGCGCATTGAAAAGGTTCTCCCGATGATAGCCGGTGGCGTCGGGCTTAACGACAAATACCGCAAAAGCTGATGGTTGACGCGCCATTTTAAATTACCACCGCACCGCGCCAGGGATGGAAGCGGTATCCTTTTGATGCCGCAGGCGAAAAAGATAAAAGCAGACAGCCCGCCCGTGGCGCCCAAAAAAAAATCCGCCAACTGACGGATTTCATTTTTAAGGATTTACGCTTTCTTGTTCAGCGCCGCAGACAATTCAAGCGAAATGGCCGAGCGCTCCAATTTGAGCTTGCCCGACATGGTTTCGATGATGACGGTGGTTTCAGCCAATTCTGCGATCTTGCCGTGGATGCCGCTTTTGGTGACGATCCTGTCGCCTACTTTGAGCTGGCTTTCGAATTCCTTTTCTTTTTTCATGCGGTTTTGCTGTGGACGGATCATGAAGAAATAGATCACGACGAACATCAGTATGAACGGTAAAAACTGTTGGATTTGTTCCATGGTAAAAAAATTGGGCCGTTAGGCTTTAGGGTTAATGTTTGTTTTAATGGTCAGCAATTCCTTGCCCGCCGCGGTATTGGTCGTGAGCGTGACAGTTTTTTGCTGGCGTCCGTTCTTGCCGCTTGAGTTGAACGAAACGGTGATTTTGCCCGATTCCCCGGGTTTGACAGGTTGTTTTGGATATTCCGGAACGGTGCATCCGCAGGATCCGACTGCGTTTGAGATGATCAGGTCCGAGGCGCCGGTGTTCTTGAACGTAAACGAATAGGACGGTTTGTCGCCTTCAGTGATAGTACCAAAATCGTGTTCGGTTTTGTTCAGCGTCATGATGGGCGATTTTCCGTCGGCGGCAGGCTGAGCCGTTTCAGGCATGGGCGGCGCGCTCATCATAACGGTGTCGGGCGCCGGTTCAGCGGATTCGACCGAGGTAATGACACCGGTAGACGGATCCTGGACATTGAGTTCGTTGGTTTTTTTGCATGAGCCAAGCGCCAGGGCGGCGACCACGGCCGATAAAACGATTTTTTTCATATTACATCAAACCTCTTCCGGTTTTATTGAGTTTATTGTTGGTTTGGAATTCTTTGACAAGGTTGTCGAGGATGCCGTTGATAAAAATACTGCTTTTGGGCGTCGAATATTCCTTGGCGATCTCGAGGTATTCATTGATGGTGACCTTGACCGGGATCGACGGGAATTTAAGAAATTCGCAAATGGCCATTTTGAGGATGATCGTATCGATTTCTGCGATGCGCTCAGTGTCCCAATTGGGCGTTTTGTCGATGTATTCCTTGGAGAGCGCCGCTTCGTTGAGAATGGTTTTGCGGAACAGATGGGACACAAACTCGCGGTCCTCAGTATCTTTGTACAATTTGGGAACCGTGAACTGGTCCCCGGCGGATTTGATCCCGCGCAACTGCTTGATGATTTGCGTGTTCACAAGCGGAATATCATCGACCCATGTGAGTTTGTAATCTTCGAGATAGTCGTACAATTTTTCATTTCCGGCAATCATTTCGAACATTTCGACCGCGAAGGCTTTGTCCTGCTCAAAATCAGCGCCCGGCGTGGCCATGTATTTCAGGTAGGGCTGGCTTTGCTTGATCGTCGCGAGCAACAACAGGATGTAGTCGTCGTTGAGCTGCCAGTTGTTGACCTTGCGGCTTTCCAGTGCGATGCTGATCGAATTGCTTTCCGACAACAGCTCGAGCACGGCATTATTAACGAATTTTTTGTTCGGATTTTTCTCCTGGGGCGTGGCGGTGAATTTTTGCGCCGACTTTTCGAGGAATTCGATTTCCTTGTTGCGGATCTCGATCATTGCCGAAACCATAATCAGGTACAAATCCTGGATGTTCTCGATGCTGAAAAGCAAAAATTTCTCTTCTTTTTCGAGATTGTCTGATTGGTTTTGGTGCATCGCATAAATGGATTGCATCACTTTTACCCGGATATGTCTTCTGTTTAACACTCGTAAGAACTTTTTGAAATGAAACGGAGCGGAAAGACTGCCTTTCCACTCCGCAAAAATAAACATTTATTTGGAAACCGAGGTCCGAAAAATTACTTGGCAAGCTCTTTTTTTCTGTCCTCGATGCGCTTCTCGGCCATCGCGAGCGCAGCCTGATACGTGGTGATGTTCTTGGCTTGCGCAAGGTCGAAGATCTCGAGCGTGGTGTTGTAAATATTTTCTGTACGACGCATCGCCTCTGCTTTGTCGTATTTAACGATTTCGGCGTATACGTTGATGATGCCACCGGCGTTGATCAAAAAGTCAGGCGCATACAAAATGCCTTTTTCCTGGAGGATCTTGCCGTGAACCTGCTCGTTGGCGAGCTGGTTGTTGGCTGCACCGGCAATGACTTTGGCCTTGATCTTCCCGATGGTTTCGTCGTTGATCGTCGCACCAAGGGCGCATGGGGCGTAAATGTCTACATCGGCGCTGTACAAATCAGCACCTGTAAATACTGTTGCGCCGTATTTTTTGGCAATTTCTTCCATGCGGCTTTGGCTCAGATCGGCAACTTGTACGAGCGCGCCTTCTTCAGTAAGGTATTTGACAAGCGTTTCGCCCACATGCCCGATGCCTTGCACCATGATTTTCTTGCCGGACAGATTGTCTGTTCCGAATTTGTATTTGGCCGCCGCCTTCATGCCCATATAGACGCCGTAGGCCGTGACCGGAGAAGGATTGCCCGACCCGCCGCGCGACTCTGAAATCCCGGTAACGAAATTGGTCACATCGTGGATGCGGTCCATGTCTTCCGTAGTGGTTCCGACATCTTCTGCGGTAATGTATCTGCCGCTCAGCGATCCTACGAATTCGCCGAATTTAGTGATCATCTCAGGAGTTTTGTCGGTTTTGGAATCGCCGATGATCACGGCTTTCCCGCCACCGAGATTAAGACCCGAAATCGCTGATTTGTAGGTCATCCCGCGCGAAAGACGCAGCACGTCATTGAGTGCTTCCCACTCATTATTGTATTTCCACATACGGGTACCGCCAAGAGCAGGTCCTAAAACTGTGTTATGGATTCCGATTATTGCTTTCAAACCAGTATCTTTGTCGTTGCAAAAAACGATTTGTTCGTGGTTGTCGAATGACAATTGACCGAAAACCGGATCGATCTTGTGCAGTTCTTTTGCGGTGGTGATTTCTGTTGTCATAATTTGGATTTTAGCTTGCCGATTCATCAAAAAGGCTTTGCAAAATTAAGACTTAAATCAAAATATTGCACTGAATTTATGATTAATTACAGATTTGTTAATAATTCTGTGTTTCGCTGAAAAATCTTCAAATTGATGTTTTTCACCAAAATCGCATCGGACCAAATCAAAAACGCATCGATTTTCCCAATAAAATGAAGGAACTACAATATCTCAATAAATATTTCATCAAATACAAATACCACTTTTTACTGGGCATTGTCATCACGGTGGTATCGCAAATCTTCTCGCTGTTCACGCCCAAGCTCATCAGCAGCTCCATCGCCGCGATCGAACAGTACGTACAGCAAGGACAAAACCCCGATGCGGCGCGCGTTAAAACAGAGTTGATCCACAACACTTTGCTGATCATCGGCACGACGGTCGTATCAGGGTTTTTCCTGTTCATCACGCGCCAGACGCTGATCGTGATGTCGCGCCATATTGAATTCGACCTCAAAAATGAGGTGTTCAGGCATTATGAGGTACTCACGCAGCGCTTTTACAAGCAGAACCGCACAGGCGATCTGATGAACCGCATCAGCGAAGATGTGGGCAAGGTGCGCATGTATGTCGGGCCGGCCGTAATGTATTCGCTCCAGACGTTCATCCGGTTTTTTATCGTGATCGGATACATGCTGGACGTCTCGCCGCAACTCACATTATATACGTTGCTGCCGCTTCCGGTACTGTCCTATGCGATTTTCCGGCTCTCGACCGAAATCAACAAACGCAGCACCGTATTCCAGCAATACCTTTCCAAAGTATCGAGTTTTACACAGGAGATTTTTTCCGGCATACGCGTGATCAAGGCGTATTCGCTCGAAGAACAGCATCAGGGGAACATGGTGGGTTTATCGCACGAAAGCAAAGCCAAAAGCATGAGTCTGGCTAAAGTACAGGCGCTGTTCGGGCCGCTGATGATCGCGCTGATCGGTGTCAGTAACCTGGTGGTCATTTATGTGGGCGGCGTGATGTACATTGACGGGCGCATTGAAAGCATCGGTATCATTGCCGAGTTCATCTTATATGTTAACATGCTTACCTGGCCGGTGGCATCGCTGGGCTGGGTGTCTTCGATGGTTCAGGAAGCCGAGGCATCGCAAAAACGAATCAACGAATTTTTGAAGATCGAGCCCGAGATCCAGAACAACAATCCGTCCCACGACCAGATCCGCGGGGACATTTCATTCCAAAATGTGACTTTTACGTACGATGACACAAACATTACCGCGCTGCAGAACGTTTCGTTTTCGATCGGGAAAGGGCAGACGCTGGCCATTTTAGGTAAGACAGGATCAGGAAAATCGACCGTTTTGTCACTGATAGGGCGTTTGTACGACGCCACCGACGGACGCGTGAACATCGACGGAAAAGAAATTTCAACGGTCAACCTCAACGATTTGCGCAACAGCATCGGCATGGTGCCGCAGGATGCCTTTTTGTTTTCCGATTCGATCAAAAACAACATCAAGTTCGGCAAGGAAGACGCCACGGACGATGAAGTGGTCGAAGCGGCAAAAAAAGCGGTCGTCCACGAGAATATCGTAAATTTTGCGATGCAATATGAAACAGTGCTTGGCGAACGCGGCATTACGCTCTCAGGCGGGCAAAAACAACGCGTGTCCATCGCGCGCGCGATCATTAAAGATCCTGAGATCCTGCTGCTCGACGACTGCCTTTCTGCGGTCGATACGGAAACCGAGGAGGCGATTTTGAACAACCTGCTCGCATTTTGCAAAGATAAAACGACGATCATTGTGAGCCACCGCGTTTCATCGGCGCGCAATGCCGATCAGATCATTATTATGGACCACGGACGCATCATCCAACAGGGCACGCATCAGCAGCTTGTGAATCAGGACGGTTATTACAAAGAGCTTTACCTCAAACAACTTTCGGAAAAAGAATTGCAGTAAGTGTTGTTTTTTAAAGGTTTTTTTTTCATTTTTGGAAGGTCAATAAACCAAAAATTAACCCCGACGGATTATGAGAGAAAACGAAATGCTGGAAAAAGAGGAGATATTTTCTAAAGTTTTAAGAGCCGGAAGAAGGACCTACTTTTTCGACGTACGCGCGACCAAGGCTGATGATTATTACATCACGATCACCGAAAGCAAGAAATTCACTGAAGAAGACGGATCGTTCCATTTTAAAAAGCACAAAATTTACCTCTATAAAGAAGATTTCGCGGCATTTTCCGAAATTCTTGAAGACATGACCGCTTATGTTTTGAACCACAAAGGTGAGGAAGTCATCTCTGAGCGGCACCAAAAAGACTACAAGCGCGAATTCCAACATGAAACGGCGCAGGAGCCCGTCAATAGCTTTACCGATGTTGATTTTGACGATATATGATCAGGCAGCCCCTGATTCACATCCGGATGTCATGAAGATATCCGGATTTTTTTTGGCCTGAAGTCACGTGTCAAAAAAAAGACATTTGTCATTTATTTTACGACAAATTTCATTACCTTTACTCAAAATTCCACGTCATGGCTACGCTAAACCTTCTTGAACCTACCAGCGCTTACACTGTAGACGACAAAGATGTACTGTCTCTGATCGCGGTCGTCCGGCAAGGTGTCAAATTCAATGCGTTTTTCAATTTTGCGAGTAAAGGTCCGTTCAGCATCAATGAATGGTCGGGGTTCCTGCATCTGTCCGAGCGCACCATGCAACGTTACAAACGCGAGAAGAAAACGTTCGACGCGCTGCAATCCGAGAAAATCCTCGAAATTGCGCTGTTGTATAAAAAAGGTACCGATGTGTTTGGCACAAGCGACAAATTCAACGTATGGCTCACCACCGACAACGTCGCGCTGGGCAACGTCAAGCCCAAAGATTTATTCGACAGTTCCTTTGGAATCAACTTGCTTAAGGACGAGCTCGGGCGCATTGAATACGGCGTACTCGCATGATCGTGTACCGGCTCAGCAAGTCGCGGCATGCAAAGGACCTTAGCGGAAAAGGCGCCGAAAAATTTGGTGGACGCTGGAACAGCAAAGGTGTTGCGATGGTGTACACCAGCGACTCGCGCGCTTTGTGTACGGCCGAAATTGCGGTACACACGCCGCTTGGCAATCTTCCTGTCGATTATGAAATGGCCGTAATCCACATTCCGGATAACACCATCATTCCAGAGCTTGACCCCAGTGAGCTGCCGCCGGACTGGAATTCTGTCCCGCATTCACATGGCACACAGGTTATTGGCGATAATTTCGTGTCCGACGATCAGTTTCTCGTACTCAAGGTGCCATCGGCGGTCGTACAAGGCGAATTCAATTACCTCATCAATCCGGCGCACGACGATTTTAAAAGCATTTCGATCGAAAAAACAGAACCGTTTGCATTCGACAAACGATTGTTCACCCGATAATTTCAGGTCGTCATCCGATGCGCCAGCCGTTGGGGATTTCAAAATCCGGAGCCAGCAACACAACATCGCCGCCGGGACCTACAGCGCCCAGTACGAGGCACTCGCTCATGAATTTGCCGATTTGTTTTTTTGGAAAATTGACAACGGCAACGATCTGTCGCCCGACGAGCTCTTCTTTGGCATAACGCTGCGTAATTTGCGCCGATGACTTGCGGATGCCAATTTCAGCGCCGAAATCTATCGTCAATTGATACGCGGGCTTGTGCGCTTTTGGAAAGTCGGTTGCAGAGACAATCGTTCCGACGCGCATATCGGTCTTGGTAAATTCGGTCCAGGTTAGATCCATCGTTTTCAGCGATTAAAATGAAAATTGGCGGGATTGCGAATGATTGCGGAGAATCATTTCATGGTTCAATACCCCATCCTCCGACCCACCCTAGCGCAAGCTAACAATTTCCCCCCAAACCCCACTACAGAAAATCCCCAATTCCCCCACCCAATCACTTTTATTTCCTAAATTCGCTACGCACCCCACACCCCTTTAACCATGGCACAAACCCCTTCCAATATGTTACCGCTCGGAACGCCCGCGCCGTCGTTCAGGCTCAGGGATACCAACTCGAACTACCACTATTCGTTCGATGACCTCAAAGGCGTCAAAGGTACACTGGTGATGTTCATTTGCAACCACTGCCCGTTTGTGCACCATGTATTGCCCGAGGTATTGATGGTGGTCAACGACTACCGCGTACAAGGCCTTGGCGTAATGGCCATTTCAAGTAATGATGTAACGCAATATCCGCAGGACGGACCGCAGCAAATGACCGAATTCGCATTCCGCAACCGCCTTGACTTCCCGTATTTATATGATGAGTCGCAGCAAGTTGCCCGAGCATTCGATGCCGCGTGCACACCCGATTTTTACCTGTTCGACCAAAACGACCAGCTGTTCTACCGCGGCCAGCTCGACGACTCGCGCCCGGGCAACAACATCCCGCTCAGCGGCAGCGATCTGCGCCAGGCCATCGACGCGCTCATTTACAACCGCGTACTCCCCGCCCCGCAAAAGCCCAGTATGGGGTGCAGCATTAAATGGAAATAATTAAAGCGTTGCCGTAATATAGTTGTAGATCTTGGCCGTTTCCTCATCGGTGGTTTTGGCCTGGATTTGCATGCGCTGGATGATCGGGCCCCATTGTTCGCGCGTAAAATCAGTGGTTTTGACCAGCGGGTGACAATTGCCGCAACGGTTTTCATAAAGCGATTTTCCGTGCGCGTGCTCATCGGCGATGGGTTTGATCTCCCCGATGGACTCCAGCTTGGGCGGCACCTGCACCGGATCAGGTTGCATGGCGGTTACCTTTACTTTGGGCGCGCACGCATACAGCAACGATGCGGCGAAAAGAACAATGAAGCTCGATTTCATAAGATGGTTTTTGTAAAAATAAAAAAATCCCGATCATGATCGGGATTTTCTGTTGTTTTTTCAGATTATTTGACGTCCATCAGTTCTACGTCGAAAATCAGCGTAGCGTTGGGCGGGATTACACCACCTGCACCGCGCGCGCCGTACCCAAGGTGCGACGGGATCACAAAACGCGCCTTGTCTCCTACTTGCAAAAGCGCAATCCCTTCGTCCCAGCCTTCGATCACATGACCCATCCCGAGCGGGAAGTCATAGGGTTTTTTGCGCGAATACGAATTGTCGAAAACTTTGCCGTTCTCCAACTGGCCGGAATAGTGCACTGAAACTGTTTTGCCTTTTTCAGCCTTTTTGCCGTTTCCTTTGTTGATGAATTGATAGCGCAGTCCAGATTCGGTTTTGTCAAATCCGGCAGCGAGTTCTTCCATTTTCTTTTCAGCGGCTTCTTTTTCTGCGGCTTCGCGTTTGGCGCGCGACCCTTCGAAAGTGCGAAACGCTTCAACGGCATTCCACTTTTGTGCCTCCTCGCCTACGCGGATGATCTCTACCGAATCCATGGTGTCGCCCTGCGCGATCGCATCGACCACATCCTGTCCTTCTACCACATTCCCAAACACGGTGTGCTTGTCATCGAGCCATGGCGTGGCTACGTGGGTGATGAAAAATTGAGAGCCGTTGCTGCCCGGCCCTGCATTGGCCATAGACAAAACGCCTGGCGTATCGTGGCGCAGATCCTGGTGGAATTCATCGTCGAACTGGTAACCCGGCCCGCCCGATCCCGTGCCCTGCGGATCGCCGCCCTGGATCATAAAATCCGGAATGACGCGGTGGAATTTAAGCCCGTTATAATAAGGTGTACCCTGCGGCTTGGCTTTGTTTTCGAGATTTCCTTCTGCGAGTGCGACAAAATTACCGACTGTTCCCGGTGTTAAATCGTGCGTAAGTTTGACCAAAATCGACCCTTTTGAGGTATTGAATCTGGCGTATATTCCGTTTTCCATATTGGTGAATTTAAGTTAAGGTGCCAAAGATACGGATAATTGCCGATTGCGCATTATTTGCGGCGATAGGTTGATGCATAAACCAAAAAGGCCAGTACAGACAAGCCGCCGCATCCCAGCGAAACAGCATGCCACCTGCCGATGCTCCACAGCCACAATCCGAATGCCGATCCGGCCGCCGTGCCAAAAAAGCTCAACGACATGTAGATGGTGTTCATGCGGTTACGCGCCTCTGGCAACAACGCATAGATCCGGGTTTGATTTGAAATGTGCACCCCTTGCAGACCGATGTCGATCATCACGATCCCGAAGACCATACCAGAAAGACTGGCCGATGAAAAATAGAAAATGACAAAGCTCAGCAGCATGAGCAGGATGCCGTAGCCGATTGCCACACGCGGGTCTGAACGATCGCCGAGGCGTCCGACCAGCGGCGCGGCAAGTGCTCCGGAGGCACCGATAATCCCAAACATCCCGATTGTGGAACTATTATAATGAAAAGGTGCGCCAGACAAAAGCAAAACCATTGTGGTCCAGAAAGCGCCGAATTGTGCAAAACTAAGCGCATTGATCAGTGTGGCTTCGCGAAGTACCGGCTGACTTTTGAACAATTCGGCCAGCGACCGCAACAAATGCGCATAGGTTCCGGCAAATGAGGGGCGGCTCACCGGAAAAATCCGTTTAATGGCCAGTGCGATGACCGCACAAATCCCCGCTGCTATCCAAAACATGCTGCGCCAGCCGTAAAGTTCGCCAACTATACCGCTTAGCGTTCGCGAAAGCAAGATCCCTATAAGCAACCCGCTCATGATCGTACCGACGACCTTGCCCCTATTTTGGGGCTCGCTAAGTGCGGCGGCAAGTGGCAATATAAGTTGAGGGACAATAGACGTAATGCCCACGAGCAGCGAGGCCACTTGCAATACTAAAAAACTGTTTGCGCTCGCCGCAACCATTAATGCGGCGACAGAAGCCCAAAGCGTTAGCAAAATTTGCTTTTTGCGCTCGATTTTGTCGCCTAGCGGCACCATAAGCAACAGCCCGATTGCATAGCCGCCTTGCGTGAGGTAGGCGATAGTGCCGGCCTGGCTTTCGGGGATGGCGAATTCGCGCGCGATCAGCACGATCAACGGTTGGCAATAGTAGAGATTTGCTACGATCAGCCCTGTACAGGCAGACATAAACAGCACGAGTGATTTGGGAAGATTCATGGCGTAAAATTACGAATTTCCATACAACGGCGTTTTCACGCGCGGATTAAACTCGAGTGCTGATAATTGGTCATTTGAACGGATCCCAGTGAAATCGGGCAGCGTGTTGTTGACATTTATCCGTCGGATTGCTATGCCGGCGAATGTGAAAGGATAAATAATTTATATGAGATTTCTCCCTCCGGTCGAAATCCACAAAAACCAACCACCAGCCAACTTCCCGGCAGCACAATGTTTCCATACCCGATCAATACCCACAATGAAAAATTAATAATTAACTTTGCAGCCAATTGTCCAATTTTCCGACATTCGACATTCGACATTCGACGTTCGACATTCGACATTCGACGTTCGACATCTAATTAAGCCATGAGAATCGACATCATCACCGTCCTACCCGATTTGCTCCGCAGCCCGTTTGAAGCGTCCATTATGAAACGCGCTATCGACAAAGGGCTCGTCGAGGTACATTTTCACAACCTGCGCGATTATACGTTGAACAAACAAAAAAGCGTCGACGATTACCAGTTTGGCGGCGGCGCGGGCATGGTCATGACGATCCAGCCGATAGACGATTGCATCGCCAGGCTCAAAAGCGAGCGCCAATACGACGAAGTGATCTACATGACGCCGGACGGTGAAACTTTGAACCAACAAATGGCCAACCGCATGTCGTCATACGAAAATATCATTATTTTGTGCGGACATTATAAAGGTGTCGACCAACGCGTGCGCGATCAACTGATCACGAAGGAAATTTCGATCGGCGATTATGTTTTGAGCGGCGGCGAACTGGGCGCGCTCGTGTTGTCCGATGCGTTGATCCGGTTGATCCCGGGGGTTTTGAGCGATGAGACTTCGGCGCTGACCGATTCGTTCCAGGACAATTTACTGGCACCGCCGGTTTATACGCGCCCGGCAGAATACAAAGGTTGGAAAGTGCCGGAGGTGCTGCTTTCCGGCCATGCAGCCAAAATTGACAAATGGCGTGAGGACATGGCTTATCAGCATACCAAAAACCGCCGTCCAGATTTGCTCGAAGAATGAAAGACTTGTTTTTGCGATACCTGGTTTTTTTCATGGCGCTTCATGTGCTCAACTGCAGCGTGGACGCGCCCGATGCAATTTATGGCCATGCATCGGAAAACCTCGCGCACAATGAACAGGAAAGCATTGTGGAGCTCGTGGTGGAAAAAGGTTTGGGCTTCACCGATGCTATTCCGGAATACGACGACACCGACGAAGACAACGAAACGCCGCTCAAGAAGAACTTTTCGATCGACTTTTGCGTACTGCCTTCACCGCCTGCGGTTCCTGCCGTATTTGGCAGTCGTTATCGCGCCGCGGTTTCAAAGTTGCCCGCAACGGTCCCACACATCGGCGAAATCCACTGTCCGCCGCCAGAAGCCTGATTGTTTGCTTTGATTTTTGACACTCCGCATTTGCCGGAGCCATTTTCTATGCTTTAAACAATCACTATGAAATCTATTTTTACAGTAGCGGCGCACGGGTTTGCGCTGCTGATTACAGGGGGCGCGACGGCCCAACACGACCCGAACACCATTAAGGATAGCCTTTTTGTCCACGAGGTGCAGGAAATAGCTGAACCCGATAAAGTGCTCCACGCCGAACCGCTCTACATTGATTTGATACGCGATCTGGGCGCGCGCAAAGGCGAACGCGAATGGAACGTCGCAATGGGCCTCACCGATAAAAACCAATACGATGAATATACGGCGCTTGTCGAATACGAATGGGCCCCTATCGACCGCCTCGGGCTCGAGGTCGAATTGCCGTTTTCGATCTATTACGGAAATTCCGATGCAGCGGCGCCGTCCAGTGCGCTCAACAGCCTCAAGCTCGCGGCGCAGTATTCGTTTTACGTGTCGCAAAAACGCAAAACGTCGATGGCCATTGGCTACATCCACGAATTTGAGCTCCCTGCGTTTGACAGTTACCGACATTCCACTTTGGTGACCGGAAATGTCTACAATCCGTTTTTTGTGGCTGCCAGGCGGTGGGGAAATAATTTTCACACCCTTTTGTATACCGGGCCGCAACTCGCCCACCATTTTGACGACGGGCATGTAGCTACGACCTGGCAGATCAACAGCAATTTCCATTATATGATTCCCGGAACGCGCAACTTCATAGGGGTGGAATTCAACAAAGAGCTGCATGGGCACGATTTTGACGTGACGATCAGGCCTCAGATGCGCGTGGGGATTTCTGACCGCATGCTTATTGGTATTGTGACGGGAATCCCGATCAGCCGCGAGAGCGAACGGTTCAGCAGCTTTTTGCGACTGATCTACGAACCCGGACATTGACCGACTCTGTTAAACGCAGCGCCTAGCCCGGATGGAAGTGTAAATCCTTTTTTGTTTTTTCTTTAAAAACAAAAAAATTGCAGCGTACAGCCGGAACAGCTCCAAATCGCAAACCCGATATTTTTTCAAATCGGAATTTGGAATTTCATTTTTTTATTTATCTTTGCGCCCACATTAGACCAACCTCTGACGAAATTCGTGAACGTTGCTCCGATTTTAAACTTTAAAACCATAGTCATGGCAGATTTAATGAAATTCGTTCAGGACGAATTGATCGTAAAAAAAGACTTCCCGGAATTTGGAGCCGGAGACACCATCACCGTTTACTACGAAATCAAGGAAGGTGAGAAAACAAGAACGCAGTTTTTCAAAGGCGTTGTGATCCAAAGAAGAGGCGCTGGTGCGACTGAAACGTTCACCATCCGCAAAATGTCTGGCGCAGTTGGCGTGGAGCGTATCTTTCCGGTCAATTTGCCTGCCTTGCAAAAAATCGAAATCAACAAAACCGGACACGTCCGCAGAGCACGTATCTTTTACTTCCGCGAACTCACCGGTAAAAAAGCGAAAATCAAAGACAAAAGAAGGTAATCGCTTATCATATCAAAATCCCGTTCAGACAGAGCGGGATTTTTTTTGCCTTGGCGGCAAATGGCCGGAGCGTTTTGTCAAATCGGCAAATTAGGGCGCGCGCATTGTCAAATCCCTAAATCAAACGATTTCGTGACGCCAAAAACTTCATTCTTCTTATATTTGTACCACTTCAACTGAATCTATAAAAACATGTCAAACGCAAAAATTTTATATACCGTTACGGACGAAGCGCCTATGCTCGCCACCCACTCTTTCCTCCCGATTGTACAGGCTTTTACCGCCCCGGCAGGCATTGCCGTTGAAACGCGCGACATTTCGCTCGCGGGCAGGATCCTGGCGGTTTTCTCCGATGTGCTGCCTGAAACGCAGCGTGTCAACGACGACCTGGCCGAGCTGGGGAAACTGGCCACTACACCCGAGGCGAACATCATCAAACTGCCGAACATTTCTGCATCGGTTCCGCAACTGAAAGAAGCGATCGCAGAACTGCAAAGCAAGGGTTACGCCCTGCCCGATTTTGCTGAAAATCCACAAACCGATGACGAAAAAGCCGCACGTGCGCGGTACGCCAAAGTGCTCGGATCGGCTGTTAATCCGGTGCTGCGCGAAGGAAACTCAGACAGGCGCGCACCCAAAGCGGTCAAGAATTACGCACGCAAAAACCCGCACAGCATGGGCCCATGGAGCGCTGATTCGAAAACGCATGTGGCCAGCATGGGCAGCGGCGATTTTTACGGCAGCGAAACCTCTGTCGTTATCGAAAGCCCGACGACCTTCACGATCGAGTTCACCGACAACGCCGGAAACAAAAAGACTTTGCGCGAGGCCAAGCCGTTACTGGCCGGGGAAATCCTCGACAGTTCAGTTTTGAGCCTGTCCGAACTCAAAAATTTTGTAGACGCGCAAATCGCCGACGCCAAAGCCAGGAACGTGTTGTTCTCTGTCCACCTCAAAGCGACGATGATGAAAGTGTCCGACCCTATTATTTTCGGGGCGATCGTCGATGTGTTCTTTGCGCCGCTGTTTGAACGATACAACAGTTTGTTTGCCGAATTGGGCATCAACACCAAAAACGGTTTTGGCGATGTGCTCGCCAAGATCGCCGGCCATCCTAAAGAGGCTGAAGTGCTGGCTGCCATTGACGAGGTCTACAACGACCGTCCGGCTGTTGCGATGGTCAATTCCGACAAAGGCATCACGAACCTGCACGTGCCGTCCGATGTGATTGTCGATGCTTCGATGCCGGCCATGATCCGAACTTCCGGCCAGATGTGGAACAAAGACGGCAAAGGCCAGGATACCAAAGCAATCATTCCGGACCGCACCTACGCAGGGGTTTATGTCGCTACGATCGACTTTTGCAAAAAACATGGCGCGTTTGACCCGACGACCATGGGCAGCGTTCCCAACGTCGGGCTTATGGCGCAGGCGGCTGAAGAATACGGTTCGCACGACAAAACGTTCCAGATCGAAGCCGACGGAACCGTTCGCGCGATTGATGCTAACGGCAATGTGCTGCTCGAACAAAAAGTCAAAAAAGACGATATTTTCAGGATGTGCCAAACCAAGGACGCCCCCGTCCGCGACTGGGTAAAACTGGCGGTAAACCGTGCGAGATTGTCCGGGACGCCGGCTGTTTTCTGGCTCGACGACAACCGTGCGCACGATCGCAACCTGATCGAAAAAGTAACTACTTATTTAAAAGACCACGATACGGGCGGGCTCGACATCCAGATCCTCGATCCGGTAGCTGCGACGCATTTTTCGCTTGGGCGCATCAAGGACGGCAAAGACACTATTTCAGTGACCGGAAATGTGTTGCGCGATTACCTGACGGATTTGTTCCCGATCCTCGAACTCGGCACGTCGGCTAAAATGCTGTCGATCGTACCGCTGATGAACGGCGGCGGATTGTTTGAAACCGGCGCGGGCGGATCGGCGCCAAAACACGTCGAGCAGTTCCTTGAAGAAGGTTACTTGCGCTGGGATTCGCTTGGTGAGTTTCTTGCCCTTGGCGTATCGCTTGAACATTTGGGCCAGACGCAAAACAACGCCAAAGCATCGGTGTTGTCCGAAACGCTGGATCAGGCCAACGAGAAATTCCTCGAAAACGATAAATCGCCGGCCAGGAAAGTCGGGCAACTCGACAACCGCGGATCGCATTTTTACCTGGCGTTGTATTGGGCGCAGGCATTGGCGGCCCAGAACCAGGATGCCGATTTGAAAAAAACCTTTGAACCGATCGCAAACGCGCTGATGGAAAACGAGGCAAAAATCAACCAGGAGCTGATTGGCGCGCAGGGAAAACCGCAGGACATTGGCGGATATTACAAGCCATCGGGCCAAAAAACAAATGCGGCCATGCGACCGAGCCCGACGCTCAACGACATACTCGCGCAGTTGAATTGATACTCAAGACGGTCCGGAATGGCCGTCTTTTTTTTTGGACAAACGCAAAAAAAATGTTAATAATTTCTGACAATGTATCGGCGTGAACCGTTTTCGCCGAAATTCGCGTTCAAATCATTCAATCAATCATTTATGAACAAAATTCAGTCTACGCTACTGTTGTTCCTGATCGTGGTTTCCTCCGCGTTCGCACAGGAACAAAAATTCACGCTCAGCGGCACGATCACAGACGCGCGCAGCAATGAAACACTCATTGGGGCGAGCATTTTTCTTCCCGAAATCAAAGCCGGCACCACCACCAATGAGTACGGGTTTTATTCGATCACAATTCCGCAGGGAACCTACAAGGTCAACATCAGCTATCTGGGCTATGTGATTGCCGAACAAACCGTCGTGCTCGACCAGAACACCAGGAATAATTTTGCGCTAACGCCAGAAGAGGAACAACTCGAAGAAGTGATCGTAGAAGCCGACGAGCGCAAGGCCACCAACATCCGCAAGGCGGAAATGAGCGTCAACAAACTCTCGATGGCGACCATCAAGCAAATGCCGGTGGTCATGGGCGAAACCGACGTACTCAAGTCGATCTTGCTGCTGCCCGGGGTAACCAATGCCGGTGAAGGCGCCTCTGGATTCAACGTGCGCGGCGGTGCGGCGGACCAGAACCTGATATTGCTCGACGAGGCGTCCATTTTCAATTCATCGCACCTGTTCGGGTTTTTCTCTGTGTTCAACCCCGACGCGATCAAGGACATGAAACTCTACAAAGGCGGCATCCCGGCGCGATATGGCGGACGCGCGTCGTCAGTTTTGGATATTTACCAAAAAGATGGAAACAGCAAGGATTTTCACATGAACGGCGGCATCGGACTGATCTCTAGCCGGTTGCTTGCAGAAGGCCCGATCGTGCAGGATCGCGGTTCGTTCCTCATCGGCGGACGCGCCTCGTACATGCATTTGTTCATGAAACTGACCGACAACGAAAACAGCGCGTATTTCTACGACCTCAACGCCAAATTGAGTTATAAACTCAACGCCAGCAACAATTTGTACCTGAGCGGATATTTTGGCCGCGACGTGTTCAGCATCGCCGACAGTTTCAAAAATATCTACGGCAATTCGACGCTGAACGTGCGCTGGAACCACCTGTTCTCGGACAAACTTTTCTCGAACCTTTCACTGATTTACAGCGATTTCTATTACGGCCTCGACCTGGATTTCATAGGGCTTAAATGGAATTCGAGCATCAGGAACTACAACCTCAAATACGATTTCAAGAACTACATTTCAGATGGGTTCCGGCTCAATTACGGCCTGAGCGCGATTTATTACGATTTCAATCCCGGCACGGTCGAGCCGATCGATCAATATTCGGGCATCAATCCGGATCAGCTCCAGAAGAAAAAAGCGTTCGAGCCTGCTGTTTACCTCGACGCCGAACAGGATCTGGGCGACCGCGTGTCTGTTTCCTATGGTTTGCGTTATGGTCTTTTTTACCGACTCGGTCCGTCCGACATCAACGTTTACGAGAACAACCAGGCGGTGGTTTTTAACCGCGAATTGCAGATTTACGAAAAAGCCAAACCCATCGGGGCAATGCGCTACGACAAGGGCAAGACCGTTGCGGATTTCAGCAATTTTGAACCGCGCGCGGCCATTTCGTATATCCTCACCGATAACCAGTCGGTCAAGGCGAGCTACAACCGGCTTGTGCAATACCTGCAGTTGATTTCAAACACTGCCTCGCCAACGCCTCTGGACATCTGGACCCCGAGCGATCATTTTATCAAGCCGCAAAAAATGGATCAATACGCGATCGGCTATTTCAGAAATTTCAAGGACAATGAGTATTCGCTTGAAGTCGAATCGTTTTACAAGACGGTCAAAAACCGTTTGGATTACATCGATGGCGCAGACCTGATTGCCAACGACGCGATCGAGCAAATCGTGCTCAACGGGGAAATGCGCGCCTACGGGCTCGAGTTCCTGTTGCGCAAAAACGAAGGACGGCTCAGCGGCTGGATTGCCTATACGCTTTCCAAATCAGAGCAGCGCACACCGGGCAGAACCTGGTTTGAAACCGGAATCAACAACGGCCAGTGGTACAGCACGGGTTACGACAAAACGCACAACCTCGCGATGACGGGTTCTTACAAATACAGCGACAAATGGACTTTTGGTGCCAATTTCGCGCTCCAGACAGGCCAGCCGGTTACTTATCCCGACGGCTCCTACCAATACCAGGGCATCACCGTGGCCAATTACGGACTGCGCAATAAGGACCGACTGCCGGCCTACCATCACCTGGACATTTCAGCGACATTCGTCCCGAAACCAAACAGGAAAAAGGGCTGGCAAAGCGAATGGGTGTTCAGCATCTATAACATTTACAACCGCCAGAACGCGGCGTACATCTCGTTTCGCCAAAATGTGCAGAACAGTTACAATGAGGCCGTCAGGCTGTCCATTTTTGGGATCGTGCCAGGGGTAAGCTACAACTTTAAATTTTAAGACATGAAATCAATATATATCTACCTGACCTTGTTGCTTTCGGTTTTGTTTACCGGATGCGAAGAAGTGGTCGACGTTAAAACAGATACCGCGCCGCCGCGACTCGTCGTGGATGCCTCGCTGAACTGGGAAAAAGGCACATCGGGCCATGAGCAGATGATCAAGCTGACGATGACGACCAATTTCTTTGACAACATCCCGCCTGCGGTGTCGGGCGCTGCCGTATCGGTTACCGATGGCAACGGAACGCTGTATGAATTCATCGAAACGCCAGGCACGGGACAATATGTGTGTAGTTCATTCGATCCGCAAATCGGGCAAAGTTATACGCTGACCATCGTTCATAATGGCCGCACGATTACCGCCACAGAAACCATGATGCCGGTGCCGGCCATCGATTACATCGCTCAGGAAACCATTCCCGGGATCGAAAACGAGGAAGACCAGGTGCAGATCAAAGCCTATTTCACAGACAATGGCGCGACCAATGATTATTACCTGATCCGCTTCCAGAGCTCGGTGACGGCCATTCCGGAATACTTTGCGATCGACGACGAATTCTTCCAGGGCAATCAGGTTTTCGGGCTGTATCTCAACGAAGATTTGCGCGCCAACGGACTATTGGGCGTCCGGCTCTCGGGCATTTCCGAGCGGTACTTTCACTATATGGAAAAACTCATCAGCATTGCCTATGGCGGTGGCCCGTTTGCGACGCCGTCCGGAGTGCTGCGGGGCAATCTGATCAACACGACCAATCCGGATGATTATGTGCTGGGTTATTTCAACGTGAGCGAAACCTCTTCGCAGGTGTATACGGTTAGTCCGTTTTAGTCGAATGTCGAACGTCGAATGTCGAACGCCGAACGCGCGCAACTTTAAACCTTAAACTTTAAACCTTAAACTTCAAACCGTTATTCCTTAACCACCATATAACTCGCCTTGAAACCCGTCGCAAGATCCCAGTGGTTGGACGCCAGCACCGCACCTTTGTCGTCGACGATGCGGAATGTCGCGGTATTGGGCGCGTAAAGTCCTTCATTGAGTGCTTCAAAATCGATTTTATTGAAGCCTTTGGACAAATTGATGCGCAATTGTTTGTAATCGTATCCAAGGTACATTTGGGCCATTTCTACCGAGCCGTTTACGAGAAGTTTAACCTGGTCGCCATCGACCGATGCGCCGCCGTCGCGATAAAGTACGATCAGGTATTCCGATTGCGTTTTGATTTGCCCCAGATCGATGTTGCGCCGGAACTGGCTCATGTCGATATTGGCGCCGCCTTCAGCCGATAATTTCTTGTTGAGTTTGTCTTTATAGACATCGCCGGGATTGGCAAATTGCTTTGTGGTCAGGTCGATCTCCTTTTCGGGAATGGTCGATTTTGGCGCCGCGGAGGGTTTTTCCTTATTGAAAACATTAGGCGTGTATACGGACGGCGATGGTGTGCTGGGCGCCCCCATGTTAATGCCTCCTACGGGCGCGAGCGAATTGTTCTTGTTCAGAAATTCGTTCTGAGCCTGCAACACAACACTGCCAAAAAGCAACAAAAGCAAAAAAAACGCGTTTTTCATCGCAACGGGATTACCGCGTAAATTTAGGGCATTTGCCCAAAATCGTCTTCCTTTTATTATTTTTTTATCAATTATGACCCACATCCGAATCACAAAATCCGAATTGCTGTCCGACAACTGGTACCTACTCAAAAAGATCACCTATGAAATCACGCATCCCAGCGGCGCTACACAAACGCAGACGCGAGAAGTATATGACCGCGGCAACGGTGCCACGATCCTGCTTTATAACAAGGCTGCGCGTACGGTTGTACTCACGCGCCAACTCCGTATCCCCACCTACCTCAACGGCAACGATTCGGGTATGATGATCGAAACGTGCGCCGGACTTCTTGACCAAGACAATGCCGAGGATTGCATCCGGCGGGAAACAGAAGAGGAAACCGGATACCGCATCAGCGAGGTCAGGCATTTGTTTAAAATTTACATGTCACCGGGATCCGTAACCGAAACCATCGACTTCTTTGTGGGCGAATATACCTCCGATATGAAATCCGGGACTGGTGGCGGACTGGACCACGAACAAGAAAATATCGAGGTGCTGGAATATGATTTCGCTAGTGCGTTTTCGATGATTGGCAACGAAATCCGCGACGCCAAGACCATATTGTTGTTGCAGTATGCGCAGATTAACGGATTGTTTGCGTGATTTTTTTGCGTTTATAGTTTTTCTGTAACGTTTGTATTTCCGGAATGCGTATTTTCTCCCCATGGGAAGGGGGCGTGAAGGTTTACCCTACGAAATTCCCGCGAGATTTCAGTACAGAAGATCTGTAAACTTCCAAAAAAGCCAGATTAAAAAGAGCGATTCTGACGACCACCCGTCTGTCCCACAAGCCAAATCTTAAGAGATTTTTACGATCTGCCGTATTCCTAAACCGCGGATTAACACTATATTTGTGTTTCTATCCCGAACTATGAAATTCCAGGTCATTTCCGATTATGAGCCCAAAGGCGACCAGCCGCAGGCCATTGCAAAACTCGCCCAGGGCGTAATGGATGGCGAAAAGTTCCAGACATTACTGGGCGTAACAGGCTCCGGAAAAACTTTTACCGTAGCCAATGTCATCCAGCGGGTTGAGCGCCCGACACTCGTTCTGGCGCACAATAAAACCCTGGCTGCACAACTCTACGCCGAGTTCAAAGCATTTTTTCCCAATAACGCAGTCGAGTACTTTGTTTCCTATTACGACTATTACCAACCTGAGGCCTACATGCCCGTCTCGGGAACGTACATCGAAAAAGACCTCGCCATTAATGAAGAGCTCGAAAAAATGCGACTCAGCACAACTTCAGCGTTGTTGTCCGGGCGCCGCGACGTACTGGTCGTGGCCTCTGTGTCGTGTTTGTACGGAATTGGCAATCCGGTGGAATTCCAGAAAAACGTGATTTCGCTCGAACGCGGACAAGCCATTTCGCGCACGCGCCTGCTCCACATGCTCGTCCAAAGCCTGTATGCGCGCACCGAGGCCGAATTTTCAGCCGGTACTTTCCGCATCAAAGGCGATACGGTCGAAGTATTCCCAAGCTATGGCGACGAACCGTTCCGCATCCATTTTTTTGGCGATGAGATAGAGGAGATCGAAGCGTTCGACGCCAAAACGTCGCTTGTGATCGAGAAATACACACGTTTGAACATCTATCCGGCCAATATGTTTGTGACTTCTCCCGATGTGCTGCAAAGTGCGATCTGGGACATTCAACAAGATCTGGTCAAACAAACCGAATATTTTAAGTCGATCGGCAAGCACCTCGAGGCCAAAAGGCTTGAAGAGCGCACCAATTTCGATTTGGAAATGATCCGCGAACTCGGCTATTGTTCGGGCATTGAGAATTATTCGCGTTATCTCGATCGCCGTCTGCCCGGAACGCGGCCGTTTTGCCTGCTCGATTACTTCCCGAAAGATTACCTGATGGTAGTCGATGAGAGTCACGTAACCGTTTCACAGGTTTCAGCCATGTACGGCGG